>CAYYCV010000052.1:0-27226 GCA_964470405.1 uncultured Caryophanales bacterium | reverse complement strand
ATATATTTATATATTACGTATTATAATGACAAGCGCCAATTTAATCGGAAATTAGACAAGTATCGGAGCGGTCGGTCCAGGCCCTACATATGCTATACAACGCCCCTATTGTATATTTATCGGGAAGGAGTGAATCCCATGTTCCGTCCAAACGGCATCAACCGAGAACAGGTCAGGAAGCTGGTCGGGAAAAACATTACGGCCGTTACCAAAAAAGGAGTCGCCGTATCCGGCATATTGATCCGCATCAAAGGCGACAAGCTCATTGTTCGACCGGCGGGAAAAGGCAAAGTGCGGACCAAATTATTCGTGCCGCTGGTTCTCTTTGACCTGCTGGCCATCGGAGAAACCGGCGCTTACGGTTATCCCTTCGGGTTTCCCGGCTACGGGTACGGGTATGGATACGGATATCCCTTCTTTTAAAAAAAACCGCCTGGCACGTCATCAATCAACGTGTTCAGGCGGTTTTTCCGCTTGACGCAATCCGGATATGAAATCAGCGGGTTTTCGTCTTGTCGTTCTCCATCTTCTTGTTTTCTGTCTTGTTGTTCTCTGCCTTGCTGTTTTCTTCGCTCTTGCGCCAATGGTGCTGCATGTGATGGTGATGGACGCCCGGAATCTCGTATTCCAATTCGCCGGGGCTCACTTTGATGCAACTGAGAAAGCGGTTCGCTTGCAGATTTTGCATGAACGCCTCCATCCTTTTCAGCTTGCGCGCCTGCTGCTCCTTGGCCAACACGCCCATGCGGGTGTAAGCGTCGATCAATTCTTTGTTGACGCTGTTTAACCGCGCGTAAATCTGTTGCAGCTCCTTTTTTTGCGGCTCGGTCAATGCGACGTTTTGAATGCAATGGGCCATATGGTGATGGTCGGTCGCCGAAGGCCGCACTTCCGAACTCGGCGAGGGCGGAGCAGCCGGGGTTGCAGCGGCCAGGCCGGGCAGGATCAAAGAAAATCCCAATCCCAAAAACAAGCAACGTCGAAACCATTTCTCTTTCATGACAACATCTCCTTGTTCAGGCGCAGAAAGCAAACTTTTCAATCGCCCGGGTTATTTTCAGGATTATGTTATCCAGAGAAGCGCCGTTTTATCAGTTGCCTGCCGGATTCGGGAAAACGGATGTCTACTTGACGGCCGACGCGAATTGCCGGGCCAGATTCTTCAATTCTTCGAAGCGTTGTTCCTTGATCAATTGCAGGTTGACCAGATTCCCGCCCACGCCGACGGCATGCACGCCCGCATCCAAAAATTCCCGAATATTCTGCAGCCCGATCCCGCCGGTGGCAACCATCGGAATGTGGCCGAGCGGGCCTTTCAATTCCTTTAAATAGCGGACGCCAAGCGACGCGGCGGGGAATATTTTAACCGCCTTCGCGCCGGCTTTAAACGCCCGAACCATTTCCGTCGGCGTCATGACCCCGGGCCATACCTCGACGCCCTGCTTCACCCCGTACTCCACGACCTGCTCGTCCAGATTGGGCGAAATCAAATACTGGGCTCCCGCGGCAACGGCCTGTTGCGCCATTTCCAGATCCAGCACGGTGCCTGCGCCAATGCGCAGCGTGTCGTCATATTTTTTCCGGCTGCGCTCGATGGTTTCCAGCGCCCCGTCGGTATTCAGCGTCACCTCGACAAAGCGAATGCCGCCCTCGGCCAGCGCTTGAACGGCAGGCTCGGAATCGCTCCGCTGCAATCCTCTGATAATGGCAACAATTTTAGATTCGGACAACTCCTGCATTAAATCCATGTTCATCCTCCAGACACAATCATGTAATCTTGCTTCATTTATAGTATCATATCGCCCTCATTCTTCAAAGGTATACATGACTTTTTCGATTTTCCCCGGGAAGGGAAAGCCATTTTAAAGGCGGCCTGTTCCGCTCAACGATCCTGTTTTCACAAACTCAAAACAGAGCACGGTGCGCCCGACAGGGACTTGCCTTCCCCGCTCGATTGCCCCATTATCCCAAATAAAGCGATAAACGTATGGCCAGATTCTCGACGAATGGCGGAAATTTGAGATGCAAAAATTTAGGTTGCCTCCCTGAACTGAAATACCTGCAAAAGTGCATCTTTTTGAACGTGTCGGATACCCGGGAGATCGAATACCTGCAAAAATACATGTATTTTGCGCCCTCACGCCAGAATGAAGGAGCATGCTTCGAAATAACTGTACAAAAGCAGGTATTTTCTTAAAATGCCCGTTGCGACCCACGAATAGATGCACTTTTGCAGGTATTCCAGCAGCAGTCTCCCGTTTTCCCGGCTTCAGCAAGCAAAAAGATGACGTAGGCTTCAATCAATCATCGGTTTTATCCGCCAGCGCTCCCTTTCACCTCGTCATTGCTTCCTTTCCTCTTGTTACTACTTTCTTCCATCTGGTCATTGCTTCCTTTCATCCCGCCAGCGCTTCCTTTCAGTCTCGTTATTGCTTTCTTTCATTTCGGCATCGCTTCCTTTCATCTCGTTACTGCTTCCTTCCATCATCGCTTTTCCCCATCGTTGCGATCGCCGATCTGCCATTGTTGCTTTCCAATTCTCCATCTTACCACTCCTTTCGGATGAGCGGACGGACTGACCTTTGACAGGATATTTATCCCTTTTTCCAATTAATTTCGCCCTGTCTATCTCCCCCATTTCATGATTAAATTGATATACGCTTTAATATTTGTCCGGCTTTTAAAAGGGGACTGACGCGGAGGTGATAGAAAGCGCTTTAATTTTAGTTCCGATTCGGAGTGAATCGAGAAAAAAATTTGGAGGGATAGCAATGACGTGCAAAGAATCGTTGAGAGTACACCCTTTGCTTCTGGTCGGCGGCATGATGTTTTTGCTCGCAATCAGTCTGATGTTTATTGCCGGAAGCGCTTCCGCCCACGGCTACATTGAATCGCCCGGATCCCGCGCATATTTGTGCTCTTTGGGCGAAAATACGAACTGCGGCCTCATCATTTACGAACCGCAAAGCACGGAGGCGACAGGAAACTATCCGGCTTCCGGACCGGCGGACGGGCATATCGCCAGCGCCGACAACAAATTTCCGGAGCTTGACGCGCAAACTGCAACCCGCTGGACCAAAGTCAATATGACCAGCGGCAGCAACACCTTCTCATGGCACTTCACCGCGGCGCATTCCACGAAAGAGTGGAAATATTACATCACCAAACAGGATTGGGATCCCAACAGCCCGCTGACGCGCGCGGATTTTGAAACCAATCCGTTTTGCCGCATCGACGGCCACAGCACCCAGCCACCATTCGACGTATCCCATACATGCAACGTGCCGAGCCGAACCGGCTATCAGGTGATTTTGGGCGTCTGGGAAATCGCCGACACCGGCAACGCCTTCTATCACGTGATTGACGCCGATTTCGGCGACAGCGGGACCCATGACACCCAACCGCCGACCGCGCCATCCAACCTGGATGTGACCGCCACAACGTCCTTTACGGTCTCTTTGTCATGGGATGCCTCGAGCGACAACATCGGCGTATCCGGCTACCGGATATTCAGCGGGACAAGCCAAATCGCCGAAGTATCCGGGTCGATATTAAGCTATACCGCGACGGGGTTGACGCCGAACACTCCGTACACGTTTACGGTGAAGGCGCTGGATTCCGCGGGGAACGTGTCGGACGCCAGCAACGCCGTCAACACCGTGACCGCTTCCGGCAGCACGGACACCGAGGCGCCTTCGGCGCCGGGAAATCTGCACGTGATGGACACCACGTCCTCCAGCGTGTCGCTGATGTGGAGCCCGGCCACCGATAACGTCGGCGTGACCGGCTATCGGATCTATCGCGGCTCCACCCTGGTGGCAAGCCTGTCGGGCACGACATTCGACTACATCGTGACCGGCCTGACGGCCGACACCGCCTATACGTTTACGGCGAAAGCGCTCGACGCGGCGGGCAACCTGTCGGATGCCAGCAACGCCGTAAACGCCACAACGGATCCGGAGAGCACCGACCCGTGCTCGCAATATGCGCCCTGGGACGCCTCCACGGCATATAACGGAGGCCAGCGCGTATCCTACAACGGAAAAATATACGAAGCGAAATGGTGGAGCCAAGGGCAGCAACCGGATCAAAGCGGGCAATGGGGAGATTGGAAGTACATCAGCGATTGCGGTGGCGGCGGGACCCCCGCCGATACGCAAGCTCCCACAGCGCCGCAAAACCTGCACGTGATGAGCACCTCCTCCTCCAGCGTCTCGCTGATGTGGGGTGCGGCCACCGACAACGTCGGCGTGACCGGTTACCAGATTTACCGCGGTTCCACCCTGGTCACGACCGTTTCCGGCTCCACGCTGAATTACACGGTGGACGGCCTGACGGCGGATACCGCCTATACGTTCACGGCGAAAGCGCTCGACGCGGCGGGCAACCTGTCGGACGCCAGCAACGCGGCGAACGCGACGACCGACGCCGGCTCGGGCACGCCGACGACGCCGGCCTGGGCTCCGGGCGTCGCCTATCAAATAGGGGACCTGGTCTCCTACAACAACGCGACATATCGATGCGTCCAACCGCACACGTCCCAAATCGGTTGGGAGCCATCCAACGTGCCAGCGCTTTGGTCTGCGCAGTAGCGCCGAATGCAAGCCGTACCGCCTAACTAAAAGCTGCCCCGAAAGCCGGCGCCACCCGCTTTCGGGGCAGCGCTTTGTCAACCGCCCCGCCGTCCCACGCAGCATTGCCGCGAGACGTCAAACAATGCGATCCAGATAAATCGTCTGGTCTTTGCTCAAATCGATAAATTCCCCGTTTACCTCCACCAACGGGCGCACGGGGTCGTCAGGCCGAATCATGACGATATTCCCCTCGCACCCATTGGACAAGGCCACGCGGTTGCCGATCAACATATCCATGATGCGCCTCAGGAAGCAAAGCGTGATCGTCGGCTCCAGCGTACCGTACGCATACTGCGACATTTCATGCAGCACTTTATAGAAGGGCACGGAATCTTTATAGACCCGTTTGGAGATCATCGCATGAAACACGTCGGCCACCGCCACGATTTTGCTGTGCAGGTCGATATCCTGGCCCATTAACCCGTACGGATACCCGCTTCCGTCTTCGCGCTCGTGATGCTGAAGCGCCACAAGCGCCTGCCGATGGGTAATCCCCTCCGAATTTCGGATAATGTCGAAGCCGTATATCGTGTGGCTTTTGATGCGGTTGAACTCATCCTGCGTTAATTTTCCCGGCTTGTTGAGAATTTCGTTCGGGATTTTCACCTTCCCGATATCGTGCAAAAAACCCGCAACGGTTAACTCCGTCAATTCCTGGGGAGGCATTCTCCTCGCCCGGCCAATGATTCTGGAGATCAGCGCGACCCCTATGCTGTGCCGGTACGTGTATTCGTCATGCTGATGCAAATGGTTTAAAATGCTTTTCAAATCCGGATGCCGGCTCATTTCGTGGATGATGGGGATCAGTTTGTCGCGAACGCGCTCCAATGGAATTCGATTCGCTTTCCGCACTTTTTCAAACGCCGATTTGATTTCTTCGACCGCCGCATCGACAAGGCACATCACGGAAACATGCTCCACGTCATCCTCGCCCAATTTGATTTCCTGCTGGATCAGCAATTCGATTTCTTTTCGAGAGAGAATGGTCAAACGGGGGACGATCAGCACCCCGAACCGGTTATAAACGTTTCGGTTCAAGCGAAGGCCGACATATTGAAACAACGGATCTTCTTTCATTACCATTCACCACCTTTAATATTACGGGCGTCGAAGGTTTTATTTTCGACCGCGTCAAAAATATCGACACAGTATTTTCCCACGCAAACTCGCCCCGAGAACATTTTCTGGACACTCACTCGCCTTTTTGCTTTCAGTATCGTATTCGCGCCCGTTTGCCCGCCGACCATTTTGGCGGAAATGCTGTCTCCGGCATCCAACTGCGAGCCCCTGCAAACCGAAAGCTCCCGTTTGAATATAATATCTCTGGCGGAATACAAGTCGCTTAAAATCACCCCGTCGCGATAAATCACGATGTCTCCATTGGATTTCAGTTGGCTGTTGTGGCAATGATTGATGCTGATCCGCACTTGATCCTCCTGCATGCGCTCCACTTCCTGATGCGTGTCCTGAAGCATGGATTGAAAGCTTTGGAGCAAGCTGTACGACGCCGTTTCCAGCAGCTTCGCCGGATGGAGGAGCACCTCGGAAATTTCCTTCAACTTGCGGTATTCGTCCTTCTTCAAATGCTGAATATTCGCTATGACATACATCAGGTCTTTCAGGCCGGCCGACAGGTCTTTGAACTTGTTCTCCATTAACAACAGGACGATTTGTCCGAATCGAACCGTCTGCTTTCTGGATTCCAACGCCCGTTCGAGCATTTTGGCCGCGGTGAGCAGCTTTCCGACTTCTTCACTTAAAGATTTTGAAGTGTGATACAACCGATTGAACATGACCCCGAAATATCCGGAATACAGCTTACCCCCTATCACGTTTTCCTTCACATAGATGCTGCCTGTCGCGGTGATGGTCGAGTTGTAGACGCAACCGTAAACATACACGTTTCCCAGCGATTCGATAATCATGTGGTCCGTCACATTGCCGTAAATGATCACATCGCCGGAAAAAATAATGTTCCCTGTCTCGATATCCACGTCCCCGGGAACAATGTAAGACGTTGAAATATCGACGGTCTTGATTTTGCCGCTGGTAATTCTCGGCCTGCCTTCCCTCAAGGCAATGAGTTCTCCGCCCGGCCTCAGCTCGATATTCGGCTTCACATGGATCATGATGTCCTTGGGCGGCGCGGGTATGATCACGTTGCCGTTCACATCGTATCCGGGAATGCCGTCAACCAAAGGGCTCTTCTTTGCAATCACGTCCCCCCTCTTGACGGAAGGGATGTTCAAGTGGTTTCTCAAATCGACCGCGCCGCTTACCTCAAAAAATTGATTTTCGACATGCGGTGAGAAATAAATTTCCAATTGCGCGTCTTTTCCTGCCGTTGGCGCTTTCCCTTGCGCGATGATCAGAGGTTTATAGGTCGGATGAACTAGCTCTTGTTGAATCGAGGCAAAATCAAGATTGGATTTAATCGACATTTGCTCAATCTGGTTCACAACATCCTCTAAATGGACGGTTTCCAACACGATATTCTTATCTTCCTCGGCCGCGATCACGACTTCCGGAGCGGGCTCGCAGTCGACAAGCCGCCAGGCGTACCGCTCTTTCGAATTCAACTGAAAGTAGGCGTGCAGCTTATCCTCCGACACATGAATTTCAAACAGCGGCGATTCGTCGATCTCCCAATGGATCAGATCGGCGGAAGACACCGGACACGCCTTGTCCGCTACGGCTCCGTTGATTTTCAGCCTGACCGGCGCCGCGGCGCGAATGACGGGGAATTTCCCGCCGTCCGCCGGGTCTCGTATCGCAATCGCATTCCCCGACACCCGTATCCAACCGTGCCGTTTGGATGGCGCCGTAACGTTTTCTTTCCCCTCGCGCGCTATATTATGAACGGAATCCGCATCCTCGATTTGATCAAGATTCAATTGTTTAATCAGAAGTGACAATTCACGTTCAGTCATTTGTTTCGTCAGTGTAAACACCTCTCAATTGACTCTTATTCTGTTCGTTTTTTTCGATAGACACGTCATCGAGCCATGCACAAAAAAAGACATCATCCGATTAGGATAATGTCAAAAATCGCCTAATTCGGAAGCCTGGCGGCCATAGAACAAAAGTCCCGTAGGCCCATAGCTTTGCGTCCCTCTCTTTCGAAAGGTTTGCCATTATCGTAGGTGAAGGTTCCATGGAAGCATATATTCGGAATAGGCTTTTAAAAGTACGGCGAAAAATGGACAATAGTTATAATTACCCATGTACATCTTACTATATTCGACCCTATTTTGCAAAACACAAAATAAGCGGGTACTATTTTCGGAAGCCGGGGCAATCTCTACTTGATGGAATAAAGCTCATAGCAGTAAAATAGGAGAGGTGGCGCTGCGAACTTGAGACGGATGGGAAGTGGTTAAAGATTGAGCGGTCAGAAATTGCTTAGAGATTACATCAAACTGAATCTGCCCTATTATGCTGCCGCTATTCTCTTTATTGTGATTGCAAACATTGTCCAGACCTTCTTCCCCAAGGTGCTCGGAGACTTTACCGACGACTTGAAGAAGGGGGATATCACTCCGGAGGTCATCGTCAATTACAGCTTAATCCTGCTGGCGATCGGCGTCATTTACGGGGTTTTGTTCGGCATCGGGCAATACATCAACATGCAGTTGGGACGACGGTTTGAATTTTATACCCGCCACCGCTTATTCAAGCATTTCTCCTCTTTGAGCGAGCATTATTTCTCCAGGCATGGCATCGGGAATCTGCTGAGCCACGTCATGAACGACGTCACCTCCATCCGGGAATCGTTGTCCCGAGGGGTCAACCAAACGACCACCGCTCTGGTATTGATCGTATCGGCCGTTGCGATGATGCTGGTCAGTTCCATTCCCCTGTATTTGATCGTTTGCAGCATTCTTCCGCTGCTGTTCATCCCCTTTATCGTCATATACTTCGGGCCGAAAATTCGGGACAGGTCCATGAAGGTGCAGGAAGCGCTGGCGGCCATGACAGAGTCGGCGGAAGAGCAATTTGGCGGAATTCGGGTGACCAAAACGTTTGCCGTGGAAAGCATGGCCTCCGGACGCTTCGGCCAAACCGTCGATCAAATTCGCGACAACCAGGTGCGATTGGTGCGCCTGTCCTCTTTCTTTCAAGCTTTGCTGCCCTTTCTCGGGGCTTTATCGCTGATCGTGACCGTGGTGTTCGGCGGCTATTTGACGATCCACCATTACATTACGCTGGGCAACTTTGTCGCTTTGACGCTGTATCTTCGCATGATCGTCAATCCCCTGCAACAAATCGGCAACGTGATCAACATGATGCAGCGGTCGCGCGCTTCCCTGGAGCGCATCAATACGCTGTTGGGCGAGGCGGCGGATATTCGCGAGATCGAACACGCTTTGCCGCTGCGGTCGGAAGCGTCGGGCATCAGCATACGAAATTTATCGTTCACTTATCCGAACCGGGATCAGCCCGTGCTGAAAAATCTGAATATTGCGATAGAGCCGGGCAAAACCTTGGGGATCGTGGGGAGAACCGGCAGCGGAAAAACCACCTTGGTGAAGCTGCTGCTGCGGATTTACGATCCGCCGCCGGGAACGATTCGGATCGACGGGCAGGACGTCCGCGAAATTACGCTGGAAAGCCTGCGCAAGCAAATCGCTTACGTGCCGCAAGACGGCTTTTTGTTCAGCACGACCATTCAGGACAACATCGCCTTCTTCAATCGGAATGCCGCCCTGGAGCAAGTGGAGGAGGCCGCCCGGCAGGCGAAAATTTACCGGAATATCATGAGCCTGCCCAAGCAATTTGAAACCCGGCTCGGCGAGCGCGGCGTGACCTTGTCCGGCGGTCAGCGGCAGCGGACCAGCCTGGCGCGCGGCATGATCAAAAACGCGCCGATCATGATACTGGACGACAGCGTGAGCGCGGTCGACGCGTTAACGGAGACCAAAATCATTGAAAATATACGGGCGGCCCGCGAGGAAAAAACGACGATCATTATCGCCCACCGCATCAGCGCCGTAAAACACGCGGACGAGATCATCGTGCTGGACGACGGAGAGATCGTGCAGCGCGGGACGCATCATCAACTGCTTGCCGCCAATGGAGTCTACGCTTCCATTCATGCGATTCAGGAGGAGGGAACGCGCCATGCCTGACAACGACCGGGACAAGCGGACCCAAACGGGGCCCTCCCCTTCGCCCGACAGTCCGCGGGCAAAAAGCCGGACCGCCTTTTGGGGAATCGTGGCTTACGCCAAACCGCACCGGCTGGCTTTTCTGCTTATTTTCATCTGCACGCTATTCGCCATATCGGCCGATTTGTTGCAGCCGTATCTGGTGAAGATCGCGATCGACGACGATTTGCTGAACGAAAAATTCGATATGGGCCTGCTGCTGATCCTCGGCGCCATTTATTTGGGGCTAGCCGCCACCAGCCTGCTGTTCACCTATCTGCAAAACAATTTGCTGCAGATCGTCGGGCAAGGGATCGTCGCGCGAATCCGCAAAGATTTGTTCGACCATATCTCCAAGCAATCGATGTCTTTCTTTGATCGGCATCCGATCGGCAGCCTGGTCACCCATGAATCCAGCGATACCGAAACCATCAGCCAATTTTTCACGCAGGTGTTCCTCAGCCTGGTGCGGGACGGCATGACTTTGATCCTCATCGTCGTTTTAATGTTTCACCTGGATGTCACCCTGGCTTGGTACAGCATGATTCTGCTCCCCGTGATCGCCCTGATCGCGATCATCTTCCGCTCCTTCCTGCGAAAGGCGTACCAGCAGGCCCGGACGCAGTTGTCCCGGCTCATTGCGTTTTTGGCCGAAAATCTGGCGGGAATGAGTTTGATTCAGGCGTTTCATCAAGAAAAGGAGCAAACCGAGCATTTCGCCAGCCGGAATATGAAATATTTGAAAGCCAATCTGCGCGAGGTTCGCACCAATGTTTTGTTCAACCGGTCATTCGACATATTGGGGAACCTGTCCGTGGCTTTTCTGGCCTGGATCGGCGGGATGGCCGTCTTTGACAAAACGGTGGAATTCGGCGTTCTTTACGCGTTTATCAGCTATATCCGGCAATTTTTTCAACCGATCAACCAGATCACGCAGCAGTGGAACACCATGCAATCGACGACCGTTTCCATGGATCGCCTATGGCGCATTTTTTCCACCGCACCCGAAATTCAGGACCCTTCCCCCGACGTTCGGCGCGATATCGATTTGTCCGTCGTACGGGGGCAAATCGACTACAATTCGATTCAGTTTTCCTACGTGGAAGGCATCGAGGTCATTTCCCGCCTCGATTTGCACATTCGACCGGGGGAGATGATCGGCATTGTCGGCACGACAGGCGCGGGCAAAAGCTCCTTGATGAATTTATTGACCCGGTTTTACGACGTGACCCAAGGCAGCATACAAATCGACGACATCGACGTTCGCCATATTCCCCAGGCCACTTTGCACCGGATGATCGGGGTTGTGCAGCAGGAGCCTTACTTGTATTCGGGCACGATCATGGACAATGTGCGCTTGTTCGACGAAACCATCTCCAATGAAGAGGTGGTTCGGGCTTGCAAGCTGGTCGGAGCCCACCCGTTGATTCAGCGGCTGAAAGACGGATACGAAACCCGCCTGTCCGAACGGGGAAGCGGATTATCGGCCGGCGAGCGGCAGTTGATCTCGTTCGCGCGAATCGTCGTATTCCAACCCAAAATTCTGATTTTGGACGAGGCGACCGCGAATCTGGATTCCCATACCGAGCAGATGGTGCAATCCGCGCTGGACGTCGTGTCCACCGGCCGAACGACGCTGGTGATCGCCCACCGATTATCCACCATCATGCACGCGGATCGGATTATCGTGATGAGCCAGGGCGAGATTGTCGAATCGGGAACGCATCGCCAACTGCTGGAGCAAAAAGGCGTTTACGAAGAATTATACCGCCATTCCCAAGGCCGCCACGGACCGGAAGATCGACAAATTTCATAAGCCATGGCCCCCATGCCCGGCACATCATATGAAACGATCGGGAGGTCCGGCCATGCGACACGCTCCAACCCCCATTGCGCTGAAAGCGCGCAGATTCGCCGCAGGCATCCTTTCGGCGGCCTGCGTTTTTCTTCTCGTCGCGGGATGTCTGCCGCCCCGCGACGCCGGCCATTCCGAAGGCCAACTCGCGGTGCATTTCATCGATGTCGGACAAGGCGCTTCCCAGCTCCTCATCGGTCCGACGGGCAAGACCATGCTGATCGACGCCGGGAACAACAGCATGGAAAAGCGAATCGTGCAGTACATCCGGGACCGGCACATCACAAGGATCGATCTGCTCATCGGCACTCATCCGGATGCGGATCATATTGGCGGCCTGGACGCGGTGATCGATCATTTCGATATCGGCAAAGTGTATATGCCCAGGGTTCAGGCGAATACCCAAACATTCGAGGACGTGCTGTCCGCCGTCGGGAACAAAGGCCTGAAGGTATCGACAGCCAAAGCCGGGATCGCTTTAACGTGGGAAGACACCGTGAGGGCGGAAATGATTGCCCCGTTGAACACGTACAGCGATACAAACGATATGAGCGCGGTGATTCGTCTTACCTTCGGAAAAATATCCTTTTTATTGACGGGCGACGCCGAGTGGAAAAGCGAAAAGGATTTGCTCGCCGCCGGGATTGACTTGAAATCCAACGTATTGCTGGTCGGCCATCACGGCTCGACATCATCGACCAGCCAAGCTTTCCTCGATGCGGTCGATCCCCAATTCGCCGTGATCCAGACGGGCAAAAACAATTACGGCCATCCGGCCCCGGAAGTGTTAAACCGGTTAAAAAACGTCGAATTATACCGAAACGATCTGCAGGGAAATATTATTTTCACAACCGATGGCCGCAAAATCAGCGTTCTCACCGACGGACGCAACGTTCCCCGCACCGCCGAACGGGTGCCGGCGAAGCCGAACGCCTATTATGAGAACTGCACGGACGCAAGAGCGGCGGGCGATGCGCCATTATACGCGAACGATCCCGGATACAGCCGCCGGCTCGACCGGGATGGGGACGGCATCGCGTGCGAATAATCTGAATGGGAGGCATGGCCCTTGAAGGGAATCATCGACAGGTTGGAAGGGGACTACGTCGTCATCGAGATAGAAGGGCAAACCAAAGACATCCCCCGTTCGCAAATGGATCCGGAGGTGAAAGCCGGCGACGTGGTCCGTTTCCGCAACGGCAAATGGCAAACGGATGCCCGGGCTACGGCCCGGCGAGAGGATCAAATCAAAAAGAGGATGGACGATGTTTGGGAGGATTAAGACCGGATCAAAACCCGGTTTCGCGCTTTCCCGCAGGATGCCGGTCCCGCTTACAAACCGGCTGCCTGAGGCGCGTTTTGCATTGCCGCTTTTTGCAACTCGCTCAGCAGCGTCTTCATCGCCCACGTCGGCTTTGATCCGGCGTCAAAGCTCATGGAAGCGGACTGGTTTGCCTAGCCTGTATAATGGATCACCAAATAGTAAACGGGCCGGGTCATCAATCTCCCGTCCAGGGAATAAACGGTCTGTTGGGCCGCCTGCAGCTCAGCCCTTACAATCTGCGGCAACTCCAGAATAAAAAACGCGCCGCCGCCTTCAATTATAAACTGTTTGCCTGCAAATGCGATCAAGCAGATGGATTTCATGATAATCGGCAATCCCCCTGCATGGAGAGCCGTGTCGGAAACGATCGCGCCCCATTGTTTGGCCCTTTGCTTCATGCCGGTTTTATCCAACGGCTCCGGCTTCACCAACAGGCCCGCAACGACAAATATCAAAGTGAATACAATGCCGATGATCCTGCTGCCATCATCCGTAGAACCTACCATAAATACAGCGAGAAAAAGCAAAGCAAGAATGAAACAAATAATGGCCAACAACATGCGCACGATTCTCAAATTATAACTCTCCTCCGCAACAGTCTCATTCATCCATTATTTTATCACAGCCTGTTCAAGATGCCCAAGTATTGTTTCCAAGGTCCTACGTCCGCTCCGTACCTCTTGGCCATCACCCGCACAATTTGAGCCATATGCGTCAAATCATGCACAACCCACGCGGAAAGCAATTCCCTTATCTTGACCGCGCCGAATTCAGGGTGCGAACCCGTTCGTTCAAACGGGAATTCAGCTTTGGCCAAAGCCCTAAGTCCGGTTAAATTCCGCATTCTTATCGTTTTAAATTCGAGCAGCTTTTGCTCCATCGATCGCTCGTCGTTCCGGTTGAAGTGGGAATAACGATCGAAAGGCGGAAACGGCTTGCTTTCCCCCTCCCGAAGAATCCATTCCAACCGGGGGATCCAATTGTTTTTCTCCCCCTCAATCAGGTGCTCCACCACTTCCGCGGCGTTCCAGGTTCCTTCGCCTTCATTGCACCGCAGCCATCCGTCCGACAATCCGGACAACAAACACTCCAACGCCTGCGGCGTGCGTTCCAAAATCTGAATTGCTTCCTCTATATTAAAATTCACGCTTTCACTCCTTCCCACGACCGTCAGACGTCAGACGGCGCGATTTTTCACCGGCATGACCGCCAGTATGTTGTCCGCGCGGAAAATGCGCGGTGCATGAGACGTTGCGCAGAACGCCCGGACGAGGCCGCGCCGAACCGAACGGATGTGAATGCGGCGCTGTGTGATGCGGCCGTTTCGATCCACATAGACGATTTCAACCATTTTTCCAACGTGCTTTTCAAGCATGTTGTCCGCCTCCCCAACCACGAGCGTTCGTTTTATCCATCACAAAACAAGAACATATGTTTGATTTGATTATATCAAACGTACATTTGGAAAGTCAATATCCCCGGCAGCGCGAAACGACAGACCCATCATTTCCATATCGCCAAAGCGACGCTTTAGGTGTAAAATAGCATCGATCGGATCGTTTTAGCAAATCCCCCAGCGGGCGACGATTTCACACCCGTCCACTCGCATGTGATATACTGTTGTGAGAATCCGTCAAAAATCCCTCGGTTTTATCAACTGAACAACTGGAATGAAAGCTTCTGAGAATAGAAGCTGCGGCATCAAGGAGGGTTCAGATGTATAAAATTTTAGTAGTGGATGATGAATCGAGACACCGTAAGGGCATTGTTGAAATGATTCGCAGCATGAATCCCGATTATTCCCTGTATGAAGCCGGGGACGGGATGGCCGCGATGCAGATGATCCATACGCACAATATTGATATCATGATTACGGATATTCAGATGCCGAATATGGATGGCCTGCAGTTGATCGGCAGCTTAAACCAGTACGCCAAAGACGTGAAGGTGGTTATTTTAACGGCTTATGGCTATTTTGACTATGCCAAAAAAGCGCTGAAGCTCGGCGCATTCGATTACCTTCTAAAGCCCGTGGAACAACGGGAAATAGCGGAAATCATGCAAAAATTGGAGATTTCCATCAAAAGAAAGCGAAAACTGGATTTCGCTCTGCCCGTTTATACGAATTACCTGTTAAACAAATGGCTCAAAGGTGAGACAAGCCCGGCGGAGCTTGAGGAAATCCACAATTTGCTTCCCTCCGGCGCATCCGGCGTGTTGCTTTTATCCGAGACGAGCGGGGCTTTTGCGGATGAAGAGGCAGCGCACTTGAAAGATTGGATCCAACAACACCTCGCATCCTCGCTCTCTTTTCCCTTGACGGAAAGAAAAAATACAATAGCGACCATTTGGTGGATGGATGAGAATCCGCATGCGGCACATGGATTGCCGTTGCTTGAAGACGTATTGACCCGCATCGAAAAACACGCCCGGATCGAATGGGCCTCGGGGGCAAGCGGGGTCTGTTCCAACCTTTCCCTGCAAGTCCACGACGCATTTCAACAAGCGGAAAAAGCTTTGGAATACCAATTTTACACCAAGGAGAGCACATGGGTATTTTACCCGGATCTTTCCGGCCAAATGACGGACACGATCGCCGAATCCTCCAAGGAAGAAGCGCTGCTGCACGAATCGATTTTAAAAATGGACCTGGAGAAATCCCGCCTCGTCATCGGGGAATTAATGGAGCATTTGACCGCGGACAAGTATCCGCCGCCCGAGCGGTTAAAGGAGCACTTGAAGCATATTTTGGTGGACCAAATCAAGAAAATCAACGAGCACTTGTCCGACGAGAAATGCAACGAATTGAAGGAAGATATCGGCATCATGATGGAAAACGCCCGACATTTGGAGGACTTGAAACGTAAAATCGATGAATTTGCCGAGAACACGATTCAATTTTTGAACTACAGAAAAAACAGCAAAAATATATTGATCATCGAAAAATGCAGGGAATATATCGACAGCCATTATATGGAGGATATCTCTTTGGAGAAACTGGCCCGGTTGTTCTATTTCAGCCCGTCCTATTTCAGCAGTTTCTTCAAAAATTACACGGGAACCAACGTTTCCGATTTTATTTTGCAGGTCAGGCTGCAGAAGGCCAAACAATTGTTAATACAAACCGACACGCGCGTTTACGACATCGCCGCGCAAATAGGATATCGCGATGCCGGATACTTTATCAGACTCTTTAAAAGGGAGCTCGGCGCAACACCCGAAGAATTCCGCAAAAACCATGGTATTCACCGTTTGGAGGAATATCATTGAAATTCAGAAAGAAAATCATGATCTCCTACATCGTTCTGATTTCCATTTCGGTCATTGTCCTGAGCGTGATTTATTACTTCACCAGCAAAGATACGGTTTTGGATATCGCGCGAAAGAACGTTTTGGAAATTGTGAGCCTGAACAATGTGATTATGGATGAGAAATTATCGAAGGTGGAAGAAAGCACGCTCCATATGATCGCGGATTGCGATCTGTTTCAAATTTTCAATGACAACGATTTCAATGACGATTACCAGCTTTTACTTGCGGATCGAAAGATCACCCAAATCATGAACAACTATTTGTCCGTTTATCCCGATATCGATTCGGCGCAAATGTACACCAGCTATTATCGATTCGGGCAGAATGCCAATTCCGGTTTGCCGGTCCATTCGATGGACAGCCAACTGATCCGCCTGGCTAACGAAGGAGAGGGAAAACTGCAATGGGCCCCTGTCCGGGAATCCCAAAACGGCCCCTTATTCGCCGCGGTGCGAAAAATAAATCTGTCTTGCGTGAGCAACGGCGTCATTCGCAAACTGCCGCCCGAAAAGGAGCGCCCTATTTTGGTTCTCTTTTTTAACAAAAATACGTACCGGGCGATTTTCGAGCACAGCATTCCCATCGAAGAGTCCTCCTTTCTCATCGTCGATCCGCAAGGCTCCATTATCTCGCATTCGGACAATGACCAGCTTAAAAACAACAAAGTCGGACCTTGGTATGGCGAGATTGGCGCCGATACAAGCGGCACGCGGTATATCGACATTCAAGGCAGCAAGAAGATCGTCGTTTTCGATCGATCGCAGATCACCGGGTGGACTTCCGTCATCCTGATCCCCAACGCTTCCTTGATGAACAATATTCTCTCGACGATGAAGGTGTCCATGTTTAATTTGACGCTGATTTTGTGCCTCCTCTCTTTCCTGTTCGCCTATCTGTTTTCGGCCAAAATCACGAACCCGCTGAACCAATTGCTGCGAGCGATCAGCAAAGTCAGCCACGGCAACTTCAACGTTAAAATAACGGATCAACGGGACGATGAGTTCGGACATTTGATCAACAAATTCAATGATATGAACGATCGAATCAAACAGTTGATCGAGGAAAACTATCTGGTGAAAATCAGGGAAAAAGAGACGGAAATTATGGTGTTGAACATTCAATTAAACCCCCATTTTCTCCATAACACGATCAACACCATGCACTGGCTGTCTTTGCACGGCGAGAAGGAAAAGCTCAGCCATATGTTGATCAGCCTGTCCAAAATGCTTCACTATACCATCGACCTTCGGGAAGAAACAACGATGTTGAAGCAGGATCTCGAATGGCTGGATCAGTATATTTCGATCATGAACAACCGATTCGAGCATAAATTCGAGGTGCATTTCCACATCAACCCGATCCTGATGAACTATAAGGTTCCCAAACTCATCTTTCAGCCATTCGTGGAGAATGCGATAAAGCATGGATTTGCAAACATGGGGCACGGCGGAAAAATTGAAATTTACGGATGGCTGCAAGAGAGCACCGTATTTTTCAGCGTAGAGGACAACGGCTGCGGAATGACACCGGATCAAATAAGCGGTATTCGCCATGACAATCGGCATTCCTTCGGCATCAACAACGTGGACAAGCGCATCAAGCTGTTGTATGGCGACGAATTCGGCGTGCAGATTCATTCCGAGCCTCAACGAGGAACGACCATTCTTCTAACGATTCCCTGGACGCCCGACTCTTCATTGATATCCAAGTGAAATAGTCCTATTATCCAAAATCTATACAATTTCTTTCGTGCCTTTCAGCCCATATAATATAAGACGTAAAGCCGCAATTTATTATATGGAGAGGGGTCCTGTTTTTGAAAACGTTATTAAAATGGTTGACGGTGATTCTCGCATTATCCGTGTTCCTGGTAGGATGTGGCGAGAGCAGCAAGAACGAACAGAATTCGGAATCGAACAAAACATCCAATCTGTCGCAAGAGAAAAAGCCTGTAAAGCTGAAATTCACATTTTGGGGAAGCCCCATGGAGAAAAAGGCGGTTGAAGACGCCATCGCTTCCTTCGAAAAAGCGCATACCGGGATTACCATCGAATCGATGCATATCCCTCAAAACGAATTTCTCACGAAATTGAATGCGATGATCGCCGGAGGAGAAGCCCCGGATTTAAGCTATTCGCAGGAATGGAACCTGAAGATGGGCGAAGACGGGCTCATTCATAACTTCTATGAGCTGCTGGCGGAGGATTCCGAAACGAAGGTCGGAGATTACCTGGATTACGCCTGGTGGAACTGGGACAAGGATAAAAGCGTCGGCCCGTTCCAATCCGCGGTCACAACGAGCCTCATGTACAATACGGAATTGCTGAAAGCCGCAAACGTGCCCTTGCCTCCAACCAAAGTGGAAGATGCCTGGACATGGGACGAATTCGTTGAAGTCGCAAAGAAATTAACCATTGACAGAAATGGAAAAGACGCGACGCAGCCCGATTTCGACCCTAAAAACATTCAACAATTCGGCGTCAAATTCTCCTTGAACTGGGCTTCGTATATGCCGATGGTGCTTTCCAACGGAGGGGATTACCTGGTAAACAACGGAACCGAATTCGGCCTTTCCAAGCCGGAAGCCACCGAAGCGCTGCAAAAAATTGCGGATTTGATTAACGTGCATCACGTTCATCCATCCCCTGTGCAATCCAGCAGCTTGCCCGCGCCGGCCACCGCGCTGCAATCCAAAAAGGTGGCCATGGTGGTCGACGGCAGCTTCAACCAGCTTGATCTCTCGAACTCGGGCTTTGAATGGGGCGTAGGCGTGCTTCCGGTTTTCGACGACTATAAAACGTTCTTCTATGGCGGGACGCTGGTTATCTTCAAAAGCACAGAGCATTTGGAGGAAGCGTTGCTGTTCTACAAATGGCTCACCAATCCCGAGATTATGATCGATATGCACCAGAGCCTCTGGATGCCTCAACTGAAAGCCTGGTATGAAGATCCCCAATTGATTGAAAAATGGGCAAGCGAAGACTTGCCTGCCCGACCGGATGGATTCCAGGATGCGGTCATGCGTTCGACGTATGAAAACGCGGTTCCGGCAGCGAGAAACAACGTGAAAAATTTTGCCGAAATCAATGCACTGGTTTCCGCGGCGCTCGACCAGGTCTGGTTGGGAGGCAAAACCGCAGAGCAGGCCATGACCGAAATCGAAGAGCGCGTCAAACCCCTGGTGGCTGGAACGTATTTGGACTAAACCATCCGATTGTTTTTATTAGCAGCTCTGCCCACCGCAGAGCTGCTAAAAATTAAATGGAAAGGAATTCAGCCGAATGAATCCTCGGGTAAGAAAGGACCTGGCGGGATGGTTGTTCGCGTCGCCCGCCATCTTGGGGTTTGCGTTCTTCGTTCTGGGCCCCATGTCCGCGAGCTTCTACATGAGCTTTACGGATTTTTCGGGATTTAGCAAGTCATCCTTCGTCGGGTTCTCCAACTACATTTCGATGTTTAGCGGAAAGGACCCTTATTTCTATAAATCGCTTGCCGTTACGCTTTATTACGTGGTTTTAAGCGTGCCGACCGGGCTGCTCTACACTTTTTTCCTGGCGTTGTTGTTAAATCGGAACGTCAAAGGAATGGGCGTTTTCCGCACGATCTTTTATTTGCCGTCCATTATTCCCATTGTGGCCATATCCATCATTTGGCTGTGGATTCTGAATCCGGATTTGGGATTGGCCAACGAGCTGTTGAGAAGGATCGGACTGCCCCCCAGCATGTGGATCTTCTCGGAGGCGACCGTGATTCCTTCGCTGGTTTTGATGAACCTGTGGACGATGGGCGGGACCATGGTGATTTTCCTGGCAGGCCTTCAGGATATTCCGAAATCGCTCTATGAAGCCATCAAAGTGGACGGCGGAAAAAGCCTCAGCAGGCTGAGGCATGTGACCATCCCTTTAATGACCCCGGTCATTTTCTTCAACCTGATCATGGGGATGATCAACGGATTTCAAATCTTTGCCCAAGCTTACATTATGACCAACGGCGGGCCCAATAATGCAAGTTTGTTTTACGTCTTCTACTTGTACAGAGAGGCATTCCAATTCTCGCGAATGGGAAGCGCAAACGCCATTGCCTGGGTCCTGTTTCTCATTATCATGCTGTTTACCTTCCTGATCTTCAAGACATCGAAATACTGGGTTTACTACGAAGGGGCGGATGGAAAATGAAACGAAAGGTGTCCAACAAAATCCTCGTCTATCTGCTGCTGTTGATCGGGACCGCCTTTAGTTTAATCCCCTTGTATTGGATGGTTCGCAGTTCGTTAATGGACATCGCGCAAATTTTCGTGATGCCGCCCATATGGATTCCCGAGCCTTTCCGATTTCACAATTACGTCGAGGCGCTCACGATCCTTCCATTCGGGAGATATTTCATCAACACCGTTATCATTGTGATCTTGACGGTCTCGGGGGTCGTGATCACCAGTTCCATCAGCGCCTATAGCTTTGCGCGCTTGCAATGGCGCGGCCGCGACCTGGTGTTTGGCATCCTGCTTTCCAGCATGATGCTGCCCTTTGCGGTTACATTAATCCCCACATTCGTTGGATGGAGCGCGTTGAACTTGACCAACTCGTTTGTGCCGCTAATTGTGCCGGCCTGGTTTGGAGGATTTGTATCGGGCGCTTTCTACGTCTTCTTGCTTCGGCAATTTTACCTGACGATCCCCCGTGACCTGGACGAAGCGGCGCGGATCGACGGGGCGGGCTATTTGAAAATTTTTCTTGAGATCATCTTGCCTTTGACGAAACCGGCTTTAATCGTGGTCGGATTGTTCTCCTTCCTGCATACCTGGAACGATTTTCTCGGACCCCTGGTTTACCTCAACAGCGAGTCCAAGAAAACGGTCGCCTTGGGATTGCAACAATTCCAGGGCATGTACAATGCCCAATGGCATTTAATGATGGCTGCCTCCACCGTCGTACTTGCGCCTGTCATCGCCGTCTTCTTCCTGGGGCAAAAATACTTCATTGAAGGCATCGCCATGACCGGCATCAAAGCCTAAATCATAAAACCCATACGTGTCGCGCGAAAAGGAGGGCCTTTGGATGAACCATGAAATCAAAACGATTCAGGAAGCTTTGTCGCTGCCGAGGAGCCAACATTTTTGGGTTTCGCATCGGAACGGGCAGTTCGATTCCGGCGACCCGACGAGTTTTTTTAGCGATCGACTTCCCGACGAGAAATTGACCTTCGATCTATCCAACAACAAAGTGTTGGCGAATGTGGGCATGAATGGAGTCCTTCAGCAGTTGACCATCTATAGAAGCAGCTACTATGCCGATCACATCCCCGGCGTCTGGGTGTTTAAAGATTTTTCAACGGCGGGACCGTTCTCATTCCGAATCAACATGGAGCAAGAATGGATCGATCTGAACGAGGCGCGGTGCGATTGGAAAACCTCCTTGCTCGATCATATTTTTCCCGTCACTGAATTTCAATGGAACGGCATGAGCCTGACGCTGCTCACGTTTACCCCCGTTTCCGCCGACGGGAGCCGACGGCTCAAGGGCGTCGTTTATGGATTATATTTGCGCAACGACTCGGATCGGACCGTTCGCGGCCATGTGATTGCACCCGACTTTTCAGGCTCGCCGGATGTATGCGTCCACGTCGCGGAAATTCAAATCGCATCCCGGGACATCTCGTTCGATTTGGCCCCCGGGCAGCATTTGTGGGTGCCTGCCGTCCTTTATGCTCCCGGGGAGCCCGTGCCGGAACAGATTAACCGGTTCGGCTCTTTGCACTGGTTCAATGAAACCCGGACTTATTTCAGAAATATGGTGGGCGAACTGGAAATGCCCGACGATCCCTTCGTTGCCGAATTTTATCGGCGCTCCGTTTATCAATGCATCGGGTCGATCGGCATGGACGGGGCGGGAAACATTGCAGGCTCCAATTGGGGAACTTACCCGACCACCCGGGAAATCTGGATGAAGGATATGTACTATTCGTTCCTGCCTCTATTCAGATGCGAGCCCGATCTTTTCCGCGAAGGCATCCTGTGGTTTCTTGCGTTCGGCTTGCGCCCGAAGGGGTCCAAGTATGCGGGCGGGGTCGACTTCTCGCTGGGAAATACGCTGACGCCCATCGTGATGGCGGGATTATACTACTCCAGCACGGGGGACAAACGTTTCTTTCTGGAGCATAAGGATATTCATTCCCGGATCAAGGACATCCTGCAACAGCTTCTCGCTTCCAGAAGCTCTAAAGAGCCGCGGCTCTTTCCCTCGATGTGGATTTCCGATGCCTATTCGCTGGGGGACTTTCATACGGGCTCGAACGTGCTTGCATGGTATGCATTCCAATCTTATTCGCGCATTTTATCGGACGTTTACGGCGAAGTAGATTTGGCCAAGGAATACGGACGGATTGCCGATGAAATCAAAACGTCTTTGGATGCGTACAACAAAATAGACGGCCCTTTCGGCCAACAATATGTGGAAGGAACGACCGCCGACGCTCAACGTAAAACCCGGTTGTCCGTCAAGCGATATCAAGAGCGTGACACCCAATTTGGGCTGAAATATATTGCCGATCTGATCGACCATGACGAAATTAACCTGATGATGCACGACGGAGAGGAATCCGACACGACATTAATGCCCCTGTATGGCTATCTGGAACCGGACGACCCGGCATACAAAAATTACAATCGTTTTGCCATGAGCGAGCACAATCCGACCTATAATCCGGAATCGAAAGGGATTCAGTGGGGCCGCCTTTCGTCCGCGACTTTTCCCGGCTACATGACCGGCATAGCCAACATTACAGACTCCGATACGATGAGCGGAGCCTATGGATATTTGACCGAGATTCGCAAATTGACGGATATCGACGGCTCGTTATGGTGGTGGCCCTATTTGAACGGCGAGAAATACGGCCGCGTCGTCAGGCACAATCATTGCGGAAAATGCGCTTGGGCATCCGGAGTTTTCGCCGGCATGTTCGTCTCGGATATTCTGGGAATCCAATATGACGCTCCCGCCCGATTGTTAAGCTTTCGGCCTTTCAGCCCGACAAGCCGTTTTACTTGGACGAATTGCAGGATCGGGCGCAGTCTGTTCGACCTTGGCTATGCACGAGATGGCGGAAAAAGCGAAATCACCGTACACAATCATAACGATTACAGCATCACCATCGAACTGAAGTTTTTGCTGCCGCATCAAACTACTGTGGCTCAAATGACGTGCAACGGAGTGCCCCTTACCGCCGACGAGGGCGAGGCTCAAATGGCCCAAAACACATATACAGGCATTCTGTCGCCCGGAGAAAAAAAAGTAGTTCGCGTTTGGACGGCATAGCCGTATTCGGCTCTTTAGGGTATTTCATTCATCCGGTCATTTCTTTTTGAATAATTTTACGACAAACCAAATAATAGCAACCAAACACACCAATATCACCACAGGAATAATGATGTTATTCATAAGAATCACCCTTTTTAAAATTCTGTCCCCAATTCGCCCCCAAATGCATTTCAAGGGGAATTATAAAAATGTACAGCTATGAAAAAAAGCCCGTAGAATCGAGGATTCTCGGGCTTTTCCGGCTATGACCTGTACTGGGTTCGAACCAGTGACCTCTACCCTGTCAAGATAGCGCTCTCCCAACTGAGCTAACAGGTCGCGTGACTGTAATCATTAGCGACAAGTGATATGATACCAAGAGTTGCTTGGAAAGTCAATGCTCATTCGGAAGTTCGTTCAGAAGTTGATGAACAGCACATACAGAAAGTAAGGCACGCCCACCGGTACGCAAGAGGGACGCAATATTGGTGACGGGACCCTATGATCGACTTGGCGATATGAGGAGCATCGGGCCGATGAACGTATTCGAGTGGGGAAATTTTGAACTTTAAAAATAAAAATTTATAAATCGTTATCTATAGGTAACGATTTCGTGTTATAATAAAAACAAAGGAAGCCATGCGGCTACATGACTTCCAGTGTAGCAAAGCCACTTTTAAGGGCGGTAGGCTTTAAAATCGGAAATGCAAAATGGACCGTTAACCTTTTCCGGGGGCGGTCTATTTGCGTTTATGGAACGATAATATCATGATAACCAAAACTGCAAATGAAATCATTAGCGTTAAGGCCTGATACACGCTCATGGGCATCCCTCCCTTCAAGGAGGTAGCCGACCGCCCTTTTAAAGCCTATTCTATTGCTTTGTTAATTATAGCATATTTTACCGTTGGGTAGCGAAAGCTACTCTTTTTATTTTGGAAAAAGAAAGGTGATAAGAATGATGGTCTTGGCCAAACCCGTTTTTATTATCATCAACCATTAACTTTTTCGGCCCGGGACTTCCAATGCTGCCGCAGCCAGTCCCTCGTCTCATCCACAGCCCGGCGCAGCGGCTCGGTTTCGCCCTGGAACGGGTGCACCGCCCCAAACGTATGATTCCCGCCTTCAATGCGAATCCAGGGCACATCCGGGCGGTTCCGGACCAAGCGGGCCGAGCCTTGCACCAGCCCCTCGTAATCGTCCGTGCCCTGAATCAGCGCGATCGGCACGTTGGCCGAACGAATCCGGCCCAAAATATCGAATCGCTCCCGATGCCGTTCCAAGTCCTCGGCGATCTCCCTGTCAAGCGGCATATCTTGGCCCGTCCTGGCATTTTTGATCCATGCCCTGCCATTCCGCTTCATCTCCGCCAGCATCGGCTCGCCGTACACGCCCGGAGGGTTTACCGTACCGTTCCATGCGACCATGGCCGAAACATCCGACGGATGATCCAGCGTATAGATTAGCCCGACCGCGGCGCCCCGGCTGTGCCCCAGCAGGAAAACCGGCGCGGAACGATCCGGCTTCCGCCCTGTGGGCAGCGTTTCATCGCGAATCGCTCCGATCACCGCTTGAAGATCTTCCAGATCGCGGGAGTACGTCTCGCGGGCGAACTTCTCCAATTCGCCGAATTGCAGCACATCCTCTCCCACCCCATTGTGCGAAAAGTTAAACGTGACGACGTCATAGTCTTCCGAAAACCGCTCCCCCAAGTAAGGGAACATGCCCCAATCCTTAAATCCTTTAAACCCGTGGCAGATGACCAGCGTGCCGCGGGATGAAGCCCGGCAGGCGAATAAATCGCCCCGGATTACGCGATCCGCTCCCCGCATCATTTGAAACGCCGCAGACATGAAACAACCTCCTTGAATTTCCGATATCCCAATGCAAAAATTTCGGCACTCACAAGACGAAGCCGGGCCCCATCGGCCCGACTCTATCGAATTTAAAATTGCCCACCGAACACCTGATAAATCAACAGACCGTTCAAACCGATGATCAGCGCCGCCACCACGCATACGAGAACGTTCGTCAGCGGCTTGTTGGCATAGCGTCCCATCAGCTTCTTGCTCTTCGTAAACAGGATCAACGGGATAATGGTAAACGGCAATTGCAAGCTCAGCACCACCTGGCTGATGATCAACGCCTTCAATGTATTGATCCCCATTCCGATAATAATCAGGGCGGGAATCATCGTGATGATTCTCCTTACCCAGATTGGGAAGCGGATATTCAGGAACCCTTCTATGATATATTGCCCGGCCATCGTACCGGTGACCGACGAGGACAACCCGGCCGACAGCAGCGCAATCGCGAAAGCGAAGGCGGCGAATCCGCCAAGCAGCGGCGTCAACGTGGCATACGCCTCCTCGATCGAGCTGACGCCGATGCCCTTGTTGAAAAAGACGGCGGCGGCCATAATGATCATCGCGGAATTGATGAACCAGGCCATATTCAGCGCGACGACCGAATCCAGCACGGAATATCGATATACTCTATGATTGTGCTTGGCGTCCCCCGGTCTTAAACGATGCTTGACCACAGAGGAATGAAGGAAAATATTGTGCGGCATCACCGTGGCCCCCAGCATGCCGATCGCCACCAGGATGCTGTCCGATCCGATCTGCGGCACCACGGTATGAAACCCGACCTGGAGCCAATCCGGCCGCGCCAGGAAAAGTTCGGCCACGTACACTACGGCGACGATCAGCACAAATCCGAAAATTAAAATTTCCACTTTGCGATAGCCGAATCCATGCAAGGCCATGATCAAAAACACTAGCCCTCCGGCGATCAACGCCGCGGGGAACAGAGGAATGCCAAGCAGGATATAGATCCCCAGCGGCGCCCACAAAAACTCGGCCAAATACGTGGCCATCGCCGCCGCCTCCGCCGTGATCCACAGGCCGATCGACACCGGCTTGGAGAAATTCGCCCGGCAATTTTCCGAAAGCGATTTTCCCGTGGCCACCCCCAGCTTGGCTGCGAGAATTTGCAGCAAAATAGCCATCAAATTGCTCAGCAACAACACCCACAAAAGCATGTAGCCGAACGAGGCGCCCCCCTCGATATTGGTCGCCCAATTTCCCGGATCAATATAACCGACGCTTACCAGAAAAGCCGGCCCCATGAACGGAAACGCCTTGCGAAATGAGAAATGACGAACGGCCGATATATATTCCGACAGCTTTGATTTCTTCATGGTCAATGTGTCTTGAATCATGTTTCTCCTCACCACCTTAGTTTGATTAAACCACAAATGTTTCCCTAGTGCAACATATGAAACGAGCTTAAAAACAACAAAAAAAGGGCAAATCACGCGAGCTATTTCCCTTTATCTCACATTCTCTTCATTTTTCGTTTTCACGCTCTATTCGCACATAACAAAAAAAGCCGGCTCTTAGCCGACGGATAATAGGGTATAAATGGGCTCGGTGGGGCTCGAACCCACGACCAGATGATTAAGAGTCAACTGCTCTACCAACTGAGCTACAAGCCCATGCGTGCTGCTTACCGCAACATTCAAAACGACTTTTCTGCATAAATCCGGCCACTGCGTAAAATAATAAGGAAAATTGCAAAACTTCTACTTGGTGGGCCCTGAGGGACTCGAACCCCCGACCAATCGGTTATGAGCCGACCGCTCTAACCAACTGAGCTAA
>CAYYCV010000051.1:4006-27268 GCA_964470405.1 uncultured Caryophanales bacterium | reverse complement strand
ATTGTCTCAAAAACTCAGCGGAGTTTCCATACACTCACTTATTTGACGCTTACGATATGTCTGCCGAGAAGTTTGCGGAGAAAATCGATATGTCGAGAGATTTTGTTACAAAGGGTAAAAAAGTTGATCCTAAATTAAGCACGCTAATTAAAATCTCGCATTATCTAGATATTAGCCTAGATGACTTAGTTGGTTTGAATGTGAAACGAGAACCGTTAAGTGCACGATTAGAAGTTAAGACAATCATGGAAAATCTGTTTATGGCCTATAAAGCCGCTGACTTAACTTTGGAGAAAGATGATCCCGATAACGGTGATTTATATTTGTATATTGGTGATGAATATATCAAGCAGTTCATTAAAGCTGCTGATGAAATAGAAGCGGAGGCTACGGATGATATTCGTTCTCTATACTCCAAATTGTTTGGAGATAAAAAGCTTTTATTGTTTGGTGGTAGAGTCGTAAATGAGAACGAGTTCAAAAAGCTGTTATTCGAGAAATATAAATATATTCATATGCAACGCGCTCAAGGTGCTGATGAAGATGTTTATTCAGACAGAATAATTGAAAACTTTAATAAGGAATACGCTGAGAAAAATGAAACAGATAAACTACTAGAGTGGGGATATATGCTAGATAAGACGCAAAAGGAGCTTGTGAATTTTATCATGAATCCATCGCTGATTTGGAATTTAGACTCGGAATGGAAGCCTATTAAGGAATGAATAAATGTTAGAAAGGGTGGTATGCATGAATATCATTTATACTAGATTACGAATTGAATAATCCGGATCATATTGAACCATCGTTCCGAAATTATCAAGGGGTATAAATTTAGTGGCAAAGAAAAAGGTGATGTGTAGACTTGCTCATCTACACCATCGCCTATTTTTCATACACGACAAACTATCCTTAAAACTCAAGTATTTCTTCAACAGGGAATAAGTCTGATATTTCCTGTATTTTTGTAATCTCCGCAAGTTGAGCCATAGTTTTTTGACCGTCTCCTTATTATAAAATATCGGCGCACGAGAAACGGGATGAAAACGCCACGCACCTGACTGACGACGACTTTGATCGCTTTTTCTGACCTCTCAGATATGCTACAATTCCGCCGATCCCGACCAAAACTCAAGCAAGGAGTAACCAAAATGTCCGCTATCCCCTACCACCCATTATAACTCTAATGGTAGAGAAGAGGGAATTACTCCTTCCCTCTTCTAGGTTTGACTCCTTGTCTTGTCCGGCACCAGCAGGATAACTTACGACGTCACTTGCGCTGATTTCGCGCAAATTGCGG
This sequence comes from uncultured Caryophanales bacterium, assembly GCA_964470405.1. Lineage (GTDB taxonomy): Bacteria > Bacillota > Bacilli > Paenibacillales > CAYYCV01 > CAYYCV01. The sequence continues at coordinate 25,968 of CAYYCV010000051.1, read as the reverse complement.
AACGCCAGTCTCCATTTTGAGTCGATCCGAATCCCTTACAGATAGCTACTAAACAACAAGCATCTGAATCTCAACCATTATGGAAGACCTTATTCCATTGGCTTGATCTTGTTCTCGATAAACGCAATCTCTCTCTCGTCCAAGCCATATTTGGCGTAAAGTTGGCGGTCGATGTCGGGAATGGACTGCGTCCAGTCGATGTCACTCTGCGGTGTGAAGTCTTGCAGGGGCACTTTTGCCCATTTATCGCGCGGATTATGCTGCGTTACCTTTAGAACGCCGAGCATTGTTCTGGCAAACTTTGACTTTATATATTTTAAGCAACTTGACGCTTCGGATTCATTATCAAAGGCTCCAATAGATATAAAAGTTTCAGTGAATCCCACAAGTGGCGCCCCCACAAGTGGTGTCGATAAAACTTCACCGATTGCACCTGATCCATTCGCATTCGGCAAAACAACTTTCCATTTATCAAACCCATAAGGGGTGTTAAGATATTCTTGCCGTATCCAGCGATAAACACGCTCATTGTTTAGCAATCCGAGCACTTGAGTATACTGTTCTCCATCTGTAGGTTTTTCCTCAGTGAACAACAGACTACCCAAGATTTTGAAAGCATTTGTGCCGATATCATTGGTGTGTCCTCTTGATTGTATGTCAGCTATTTGAGGAAACTTAGAAATCGCCGCGTCGGTTAAACGGTATATTCCACGTCCTGTAATCACAGAATCAACCGATTCGGTCGTCTTGCTTTCTACCTTAACCAGTATAGAGTTTAATTCCTCATAACTTATGAAAGTACCTATTTTGCCAAACACTTTATTCTTATCACGAAGAAGAACAACGACCCCGCCCTTTATATCCGTATTAGGAAATACATTTCCTGATTTTTGCTCATAAAATACTACTTTGAGGTGTTCATCATTGAGCATTTTATCATTCCAGGTTTTAGGAGTGTAGCCCGCCCTCGACAAAAAACGTGCAGGGGAAATCAGGCAATACTGCGGAGAGATTCGCTCTGCCAATTCATAAAAATGATTATATATTGGGTCGTTGCTAGTGCTGCCGCCAACTGATTCATCCTGATATGGCGGATTGCCCACCACGCAATCAAATTTCATTCCAATCGTTCCTCCTGATTTCGCTGTCTCGGTCAAGTCGCGGCACTCAAGATGCGAGTTGTCAATGTCTGGGAAGCCGCCGAATACGAAGTTGCGCGCTATGCGGTAGATTATCTCGCTCGGCGCGAAGCCGTAGACCTGACGCTCCAGAATGTGCTTCAACCGCACGGCCTTGTCAGGGATTGCGCTTTCAAGCCCGATGTATAGCCGCTTGACGATCTCAGCTAAGTATAGCCCTGACTTCACGTACAAGTCCGCAAAGGTCTTGCCCTTGTCGGCAAAGATGTCGGGGTTCTCCTCCTCCAACTTGTCGATCATCATCTTCACGACCTTCTTGGGCGTGTAGATCTGATTGGTTTTCTGCGGTGGGATATAGTCGAAGATGTCCTCCGTCTGGCTATCGTCGAAGTAGTTCGCCAGTTCTTCCTTCTTGTGCAGGAACTCCTGAACTGATTCATCAAAGACAACCGCATCAAAGAAGTGGTATGTGTCACGTAAAGCGCGGAATTGGTCAAGCGTGATACCTGTAACCTCTTTGAACACGCTGTCGGTGATGTTGCCGTCAAAGTTGGCGAGGGTCGTGGTCGGCTCGCCGTATGCCATAAGGAACGACGGAATCGTACGGGCAAACCCGCGCAAACGGGCGCGGATGTCGTCTTCAACGGTGGTTTTCTTTTTCTCCTCGGCTTTTTGAAGGATTTCCTCGGTAGATTTCTGCGTCAGTTCCTTTGTCTTCTCCGCAACCTTACCGGTGAGGTCTTGTTGCAAGGTTTCGGCGATTTCCTTTTTTGCAGCTTCATACCGCGCCTTGGCTTCAACTACAGCATGAGTATCATTTGAGGCGGTTGCCGCCTCTTTTTCCTTAAAATATATGGCTGTCGCCTCGGCTCCACGGATTTCAGCTTGCTTTTTGACCATCTCTACTTCCCGGGCGAGGACGTTGGCGTTCTGCTTCACGATCAGCTCAGCTTGGGCCGCGGTTACGGAACTCTCCTTGGCGATTTCTTTCACAGTATCCAAGATACCGTTGGTGAAGGCTGTCGCTACGGCGCTTGTCAGCGATGATGAAGGCTGTTCAACTGCTTGTTCGGCGACCGCCGTCACATCTGCATAGACCTTATCACCGAAACGCGCACCCGTCAATGCCACGACAAGGACGGGGTCAACAACCACGTTGCCGTCATCGTTCACTTTCACATCATTCGTGTCAATCGTACTGCTGGTTTGAGTGGGTACGACCCTGCCCGGCGCAACGGGGTTAAGCTGTTCCAGAATCTCACGTGCCTCGGTGGAGGCGAAGATGCCGGAGATGTTCTGGAATAGCAGATTAGACATAAAGCCACGCTTGACGACTTCCTGAGCCTTGATGGTCTTCGGAATCGTCAGAACCTGTCTTACGTCCAGTTCGATCATCTTGCCTTCATCGTCCTCAGCGATTACGGGGAAGAAATTCAGCAGTTTACGAATATTTTCTTCGCGGTCGGTCGTTGTGCCGCCTCCGCCCGCCGCGGTGCTGTTCAGGTTGTTGGCAAACTCGTCGTAGATGATGAGCGTCCGCTCAGGTGCGAAGTCAAAGACATAGGCGTTCTGCTTGCGGTGCTTCTCGCCATCAATATCATAGTTCCATGCATTTTGCGCGCGGAATGCCGCTTGCATATAAAGACTCGGCGATTTCAGGTTGGAGAGCATCATCACGGCAGTCCATTCAGGAACGGTCACGCCCGTGGTCAATTGTCCGACTGAAAGCGTGATCGTCCTGTCGTGGGCTTTGATTGCCGCTCTGACCCGGTCAAGCGATTTCTGTGTTGCGACGGGGTCGTCCTCGTCGGTTCTGCCGTCCCCGGCAGCTAAGATAACCTCGTAACGCTCAAACACAGGGTGGTCGCGGAGTAGTTTCTCCAAAGCCTTTGCGCTTGCCACGCGATTCAACAGCCAGAAGGTATGTTGCAGTTCCGCTCTCAATTCGGGCGTCGAGAACGGGTATTTCTCGTTACGCGTTAAAGTGTCAAGCCACTTCCGAACCTCGGCTTCGTGAATGAACTTACCGTTATCGCCCGTGGCGAAAAACTCATTCAAATCAAAGGCAAAGTCGATATTTTTGCCGTCGATCTTCGCGCCCTTGTTTACCTCATCGGTGATCATCTGGCTCATTTGGTAGGAAAACAGATTCAAACGCGGCAGTCCCTCGTAGGGATTGTTTTCCTCGTTCTCTTCCGACCATGTCGCTTTAGCATCCTGCTCGTCGGCGTAGGTCCAGTTGTAAATCTGCTCCTTGGCAAACTTGCCACTCGCAACCGCTTTGAACGGAGTGCCGGAGAGGTGCAGAGTGAATTGGCGAGCGATGTTGGTAAAGGCGACATCCGTCTTGAATGTATCGACGCCTTCGTGTGCTTCGTCTATGACGAGCAAGTCCCACGTCAGACCCTTGACCCATTTCAGTTTGTCATGGTAGCCGCCGAAACTGATCGCGCCTTTCAGATCTTGCAGCGAGATGAAGGCGATACAGCCCGCGTGGTCGCCTTCAGGCTTTTCGATGTTTTCGGAAAGGAATTGATCACGGGTAAACACTGGACGTTCCTTCAGTGTATCGGACGTGGAAACAAAACGGTAATTCGTCTTCCAAGCGATATAGGTGTCAAAATCGTCAAACCACGAGTTAGCGATTGCCGGGCGATTCGTGACAATCAAGACATTCTGTGCTCCCATACGGCGGGCAAGGTCATACGTCGTGAGCGTTTTGCCGAAACGTGGCTTTGCATTCCAAAGGAACTCGCCGCCCGCGTGCGTCGCGGCGTAGTCAAGCGTCATCTGAACAGCCGCTTCCTGTTCGGCACGAAGTTTATATTCGATCTCCCTCCCGACTTGGTTGTGTTTCTTTTGTCGGAACTCATCGAAATCAGCGTGAGCCTGTTCGGGAGTACCATTGTAATAGAACCACTCCGTATTGGGACGTTGTTCTATTCGCTTGAATCTACGCAGATAGTCGTGAAGTTGTTTATCGAAGAACCACTCGTCTGAGCCATGAAATTTTGCAGGTTCAGACCAAAGCTTTGAATAAGCAATACCCGCTGTGTGTGTCTGCTGCCGGATACGCTCGTCTACGCTTCTGCGTTCGGTATAGCCGATTTTAACCCAGCCCTCGTTCGGCTTATATTCAGGAAGAACATAAGCGTAAATTTGAGGATAGACTGTTTTTGTTGTTTTGATGATTGTGTTTTCGTTCATCCCTTTTTTACCCCCTTATCAAAAAATTCCATTTTATTGGTGTCCCAGTTCATTATTCTGACACGCTTGCCGGGGACGATTATCCATTCCTCTTTTTCGGATTCTCCCATATCGAACAGCGTCAACTGATATTCCTGAACCCGTTCCTTTGTTCCGGACAACGGAATAGTGTGGGTAAGCCCGTCCATCTGGAATACGTTATAGCTGATGATTGTAGCGATAACCTCAAACAGCCCGTAAGTAGGAGGTTCACCCCATTTATCTATGTAGTAGTCGCGGTATGTGTATAGTAAGTTCTCGCGGGCGAGGAGAAGTGAATCTCCATTCCACTCGAATCCATAGCTTGTCTTGTACGCCAACTCGACTAATCGCTGCCACTCAGCTTTGTCGATCACCTCGGCGTTGATCCGCGCGAGTTTGCGGTCAATGAAGCCTTGTCGCTCCGCAAGTGGTATTACCACGCCGGTTCCCATATCATAGCGTGTTGCCATATACGGGGCTTCTCCGCAGGTTATCTCCAGCCATTTGCGGCGGGTGTATGTTTCCAAGTCGTCGGTTTTATAGTCGGCGTCAACGGCATCATTTTGAATTTTCACTATCCAGGTCGGGGTGAATACCTCGGCTTTTGTTTTTGTGCGATTCTTTTGCAGTTCAGCGGTCTTCAGAGCTCGCGGCATGATCAACTTGCCATGTCTGCCTGTGATAAGTTCCGGGCGTATCTGAGCTGTAGCCGCATACGCTTCCGTGCCATACTTTTTATAGTTGTCATTCGCCCAGATGATATTTTGTGCGCGTTTGGTAGACGAGGTTGTCCTGTCAAGCAACAGGATTTCGAGGATATGCGGCATTTGTGTATGGATGTCCTCTTCCATGACATCCGGCAATGATGTATCGCTCGTTTCTGCTATTTCCTGCATTACGTCGCACCTCCCACTAATCATTTTAGCATAATCTTATCTTTCCGCGTATCGAAACAAACGCGCTCCGAAGTAGTCGGACAGCTGCGAAATTCTGTGGTCTTGATTTTGTCCCCATAGTAACTATAAAGCGAATTTTGCCTGACGCTGCGCAGGAAAATTTCGCCTTAGGTATGATAAGGTTCTCCTCAAGATAACTGCCCGTTAACTTAACAAGAAACTCAGCCACACAGTTAAACAGAACTTAATTGTTATATAGCAGAGCAATGGTCACTGGTAATTAACCAAAAACCTTCTCATTCTTTCATAATTATTTTCAAATTAATCTCATTTCCGTCCTTAGTGTAGATGATCGTATCAATAAATTCACGTAAAATATCATTCGCTTCATTTTCTGGAATGTTGTCGCCATGAGTTAGAAAGCGTCTCATGTTTTCAAGTCGTGCAGAAGCTTTATCGTGTTCTGACATATTGTTCTCTGCTTTCATTTCTTCGATCTGTCCTTCAAGTGATGCGATCTGTTCCTTAAAAGATGCAATTTGCTTTCGAGCCTCATCTGGTGTGAAGATTTCCATAACGAAGCCTTGCTGCACTCGTTTAATATCCTTGTTTACCTTCTCAATCTGCTTTTCTCTACGCTTGACTTCCTCATCAAAATTCTGTACCTCATCATCAGCCATGAGATGAATGTATTGTTCAAGCTGATCGACATATTGGGCAAAGTATTCATGGAAGAGGGTTCTAAAATCATCAACGTATGCCCCACCATTCGTGCATGTGGTATATGTTCCATCATCTTTGTATGTCCGTGTCCTACAACTTGTAATTCTCTTCCTACCATGAGCGGTTTGAAACGAATGGATACTACCACAGACCCCACAGCGTATTAGACCAGAAAATATATGTTTCCCAATTTTCAAAGCAGCAGGTCGGGAGTTTCGCTCGTTTCTGATTCTCTGTGCCATATCAAACAAATCTTGCGGTACGATTGGCTCATGGGCATCCTGAATCAAGATTTGATCTTCCGTTGAAGTCCGTTCTGTTACACGCTTACCATCTTGTTTGTACTGCTTGGTGCGTCCGTAGGAAGAGTGTCCAGCATAAACAACGTTTGAAATCATTCGTGCCACTGAAGATGAACTCCATTGCATGTTAGTAATCCCTGCATTGGTGAAGTCGTATGCTATAGTTGTTGTAGACTTTCCTGATACATACTCATTGAACATGCGCACGATGATCTCTGCATCCTCTGGGACAATCTCAAGGTTCTTGGTGTCACGATTGTATCGATAGCCTAGAGGAACTTTCTTTCCCATCCAATTGCCTTTCTTTGCCGATTCCCTAGAACCCCTCATAAGACGCTTTCTAGTGGTTTGCCATTCTCGCTTTTCAATTAGAGCAATAATGTCGCCGCTGAACATTTGATCTTCATTGGTATAGTCCGTCATCGATGTTGGAGTAACAAGAACACAACCCGACTTAATCATGATTTCTTTGACTTCCTCGTAATGTTTCGTGTTCCGAGTTAAGCGAGATTGTTCAGTGCAAACAATGGCATCGTATTCATAATGCTTGATTTTGGACAGAAGTTTCTGAAACTCTGGACGATCCCATTCTTGGGATGATCCTGTCTCACTGTACAGATCATACACATACCCGCGCTTTTCACATAGTTCTATCAGAGAATTAGCTTGTCCATCTATAGATGCAGTTGTCTTATCATCAGCTTCGCGGCTTTTTCTGCAATAAATTGCAACCTTCTTAATCGCCATGATATTTCATCCCCTCATGGATTATTATTCCTTAAGAGGAGTATATCACATTCGTTGCAATTAAGCATCTGTTTGTTTATACACCATGGTAGCGATCATTTCCAAATGGGCAAATTCCTCCGTGCCTATATCGTTCAACAGGCCGATCACCCGATCCGGAATCGTATATCTTTGGTTCAGATAGCGCAGCGCGGCAGCCAGTTCCCCATCCGCTCCCCCATACTGCTCCGTCAGAAATTTGGCCATGCGAGGGTCGCATTTGCCGACCCTGACCGGGTACTGCAATTTTTTTTCATAAATCCACATGGTTCTCCCTCCCGTCCATCCAATATGACTTCACATCTGCCATGGCCAAGGCGTGTTGATCCACTGCCACGGAAATCCCGATGCGCTGTGCCCGAAGTTGAGCAGCGGGCCGCAGACCGCCTCGTAGCGGCGGGCGAGATCCGCCCGGATCTGCGTGTAATGATTGAACTGCTGGAGCGCCTGGGCATCGTTCGGGTGCGTATCCAGATACAAATTCAACTCCACCAATACAAAGTCGACGGCCTGCAGTTCCAAAAGCAGACCTTCCGACTGCGAATGCTGCGCTTTATTCATGCAATAGCTCCTTTCCTGCGCATGCGCGGATCATGCTACTCATTTGTGCACACCATCGTGTTCATCCCCGGGATACGGACTCAGCAACGGCGGCCATAAAGTGCCGTGCGCCAAAGCCTCGCGCGGCGAAAACTGCGGGAAATTCGGCGGTTGGAAGCAAATGAACAAATTCGGGGGAGTGGAGTATCTTTTCACCTCGATGGGCGGGCAAGGATCGCAAGGGCTGATATAAGGGCGATAATAGCGAAAAGGTGCGGTCATGGTCTATCCTCCTCTATACGCGTATACGCGATGTGATTCGATTTTTACTATCATATGACAAAAGCCCAGTACGGGTACTGGGCGGGAGCCTATTCCAGGCTTATTCGCTGTCTGTTTTATTTCGGCTGCCGGTCGGATAAATCAGCACTCGGACAATCCGCAGCCGCCGGATTTCGGCGATTTCGAAAACATAGCCTTCCGCTTCGACCGCCTTGCCTTTTTCCAATATGCCTTCCAATTGCGCAAACAGCCAGCCTCCGATGGAATCCACTTCCTCGTCCTCAATCGCCAAATGAAAATACTCGTTGATCTCCTCCAGCCGCAGCCGCCCGTCCACCGAGTACACCTGGCCCTTCACCTCCATGCTGGGCCTTTCGTCATCGAACTCATCGTGGATTTCACCGACAATTTCCTCGACGATGTCCTCGATCGTCAGCAGCCCGGCCGTTCCCCCATATTCGTCGATGACAATCGCGAGCTGCGAATGCTTTTTCTGCATCCGTTTCAGCACCTTGCCGACCTCCATCGATTCGGGCACGGACAAAATGGGGCGGGCCAAATCCCGCAAGTCATGCCGCCCGCCGGGATCGACCGCCAGCAGGTCGGCGATGTGGACAAATCCGACGATATCGTCCTTGTCCTCCACCGCCAGCGGATACCGGGTATGCCTCGTCTCGCGCACAATGCCCAAATTGTCGGCCAGGGACAATTCCGTAAACAGGCAGTCCATATCCGTCCGCGGCAACATCACTTCACGGGCCAGGCGATCGGAGAATTCAAACACGTTGTCGAACAGCGCCATTTCATCCTGATCGATGTGGCCGCTTTTCACGCTCTGATTCATCAAGATGCGGATTTCTTCCTCCGTATGCACCGATTCGTGTTCGGACGCGGGCTCCACGCCGATCCAGCGAAGCATGCGGTTTGCCGTTCCATTCAGCAAAGCGATCGCCGGTTTGAACAGCTTGTAAAATAAAATCAACGGCGCCGAAAGCTGCAGCGACACCTGTTCCGACTTTTGAATCGCCAGCGTTTTAGGCGCAAGCTCGCCCAGCGTGATATGCAGAAACGTAATCGCCGCGAAGGCGACAGCGAACGAAACGGCGGCGGAAACCACCTTGTCCGCCACGCCCATCCATCCCAACAGCGGCTCGACGATCAAATGGGACACCGCCGGTTCTCCAACCCAGCCCAACCCGAGCGAGGCCAGCGTAATGCCCAACTGGGTCGCGGAAAGGTACGCATCCAGATCCCTGTTGATTTTTTGGGCGTATTTCGCCTTGCGGTTCCCTTCGTTGACAAGCTGGTCCAGACGCGTTCGGCGCACCTTCACCAGGGCGAACTCCGCCGCCACAAAAAAGCCGTTCAACAGCACCAAAAGCATCACCAACAACAAATGGAACAAAATATTCACTAAAACACCGCTTTTCTCGAATGGAAATCCACATCCGGATAATAGGCATCCGCCACCAGCAAATTCGGCCCGCAGCAGTTCGCGGCGATGCAGGCGCAATTGACCTTTTGCTGCAGCGGATGGCGCGTCCACGCGTCAAACACATCCTCGAACCGGTCGCGCGCAATGTTCCCGAGCGCCGCCACGTCGGAAAAGTCCGTGACATGCACATCCCCGTTGAACAGGCTGACGTTCAGGCGATTGCGCCCGTCCGGGTCGTTGCGGATCGTCACGTTCTCCTCCCCGATCAATCGCCGGAGGAGCTTCTGGTCCTCCGGCACGCCGCTGCAACGATAAAAGGGAAGCGTGCCGAACAGCAGCCACAATTGCGGGTTTCGGCCGTCCAACAGGCGGTGAATCGCCTGGCGAATTTGATCGAGCGACAAAAGCGGCAGATGGGAAGCGAAAGAACTGGGGTACATCGGATGCACCTCATGCCGGCGGCAGCCCATCTCGGCGATCAGCCCGTGAATGGCCGCGATATGTTCATGCGTCCGGTAGTTGATCATCGACTCCGCCGAAACAAACAAGCCTTCCTTGCTCAGGCGCGCCGCGTTGTCGATCATGCGCTCATACAGCCGATAGGCCGTGCCGCGGCTCACGCGATGGCCAGCCCGGGCAAAGCCGATCCGATAGTAGTCGTCGGCGCTCGTATAATTGAACGAAATGTGGAGCACGTCCAGATAAGGCGCCATCATTTCATAGCGTGCGTATTCGAAGGTCGCGTTGGAATTGATCTGGGAGCGAACGCCGCGCGACCGCGCGTATTTCAACAGCGGCACGATATATTCCTTGACCGTCTGCTCGCTGTATGCGGGCTCCCCGCCGGTGATGCTGATCGTCTCCAGGTGCTCGACTTCATCGAGGCGGCGCAGGATCAGATCAAGGGGGATTTTTCGCCCTTCCGCCAACTGCAGCGAATCGCCGACGGCGCAATGCTCGCACCGCATATTGCACAGGTTGGAAACGGTCATTTCCACGCTGGTCAACACGTGCTTTCCGTACTTTGTCAGGGAGCGGATCGGGTCCCACGGATCGTATGCCGCCGATAAGGGCGGCAGCTTCGTTTCATAGAGAGGGCTTTGCATTGTTCAACACACCTTGTCATAGTATATCCCGATTTTCCAATGATCGGGTCAATCCGGACGGGCGGGCGCGCCCGACGATCGCCAACGGGCCGGAAAGCGCCGTGGCGGAGCGCCGCAACCGCGTTCCAGGCCGCTACGGCTGCGGGCGGCGCAAAGGCTTCAGCCAGGCCGGCGCCCACCAATTGACGCGGCCCATCAACTTCATCAATGCCGGAACAATGATGATCCGTATAAGCGTGGCATCCAGAAATACGGCCAACGCCAGCCCCAACCCCAGCGCCTTCATAATTTCAAGGTCGGTAAAAATAAACGTGCCGACCACCACCACCAGAATGGAAGCCGCTCCCGTAATCAAGCCGCCCGTTCTTTTCAATCCCGCCGCGGTGCTTGCCTGATTGTCGCCGCCGGCCTCGTACTCCTCCATGATGCGCGAGATCAGAAACACCTCGTAATCCATGGAAATGCCGAACACCACGCAGAAAACAATCATCGGCAAAATCGCATTGACGTACCCGGTGGACGTGACTTGAAACAGTTCGGCCCCGCGGCCGAACTGAAACACGCTCACCACCGCGCCCAGGCTGGCGCCCAGGCTCATCATGTTCATCAATACCGCTTTCAGCGGCAGAACCACCGACCGGAAAGCAAACAGGAGCACCAAATACGTCGCCCCCACGACAAACAGGATGACGGCCGGAATTTGGGAATGGATTCGATTGACGATATCCAGCCGGTAAGCCGCGGCCCCCGTGACCGATACGCGCAAATCCCCCGCATCCAATTGGCGGATGCGCTCGACCAGGCGGGAGACGGCCTTGCTGTCGGGATCCGACCGGGGAATCACCGTCACGACCGCCGTATGGTCCGCCGCCAGCTTCCGGGCTTCAACCTGCTGCCGCCACGATGATCGCGCCAGCGGGTCCGAAGCTTGCGCAGGCGATTCCGGCGGCAACAGATCGGCATAGCTGACGATCCGCTCCACCTGCGGCAGCTTTCCCAGCTCGGCGGTAAAGCTTTGCACCTGGCGCACCGTGCGCTCGTCCCAAACCGGCTCGTCCGATTGCACCGCGATTTGAACGGGGCTCATTTCCCGCTGGTCGTACGTCCGATCCAGCAGATCCGAGCCGAAACGCGACTCGTAGGACGGCGGGATGACATCCGCGTCGGAAACGCCGAGCTTCATTTGCAGCAAGGGCAGCATCATCGCGAACAGAATCGCGCTCATGACCAGAACGAGCAGCAGCGGCTTGTTCATCACGAAATAAGCGACGTTCTCCCAAAGGCGCGACGCCCTTTTGTCCCTCCACGCGGCAGGCATGATCCTCAAAGCGTTCACCTTGTGCCCGAACATCCCCAACAGAGCCGGCAGCAGCGTGTTGCCGGCCGTCACCGAAACGAACACCACCATCACGCCGCCGAGACAGAGGGAACGGAATATGTTAAAATCGATCAGCAGCATGCCGAGCAAGCCGATCAACACCGCAATGCCGGAGAAAAAGATCGCTTTCCCCGCCGTCTGGCACGTCGCGGACACGGCGGTTTCCACATCGCGGCCCGCCTTCAATTCCTCGCGGAAACGGCTGACCATGAACAGCGCGTAGTCGATGCCCACGGCCAAACCGAGCATCGTCACCATATTCGGGAGAAAGCTGGACAGCGACACGTCGCGGGCGATAAAATAAGTCATCCCCAACGTCACCGTCACGCTGGCGATTCCCGCAATCAGAGGTAGGAGAGCGCCCGGAACCGTGCCAAAAATCAGCAAAAGCACGACCAGCGCGATCGGCAGCCCGATCATTTCCGCCCGCATGATGTCATGCTTGCTGGCATTTTGCAAATCATACAGAACGGGGGCCTCTCCGGTCACATATACCTTCATCCCGGAAGGCGGTTGAATCATCCCGCGTATTTCCGGAAATTGCTTCAGCGACTCATCCGTTTCCAGATCGAGCGGCACAAGCACGGCTTGAACGTTTCGGCCGTCCTCCAGCCGCGGCGCGGCATGAAACGAAATGGAGCCCACGCCGGGCCGCTTTTGCAATTCGGACAAGGAGTCGATGATCCGCCGCTTCTCCGGATCCGCGGTCAAATCGAGCCGGTCGCTTTCATATACCAGATGAAACAGGGACGAGGCCGCGCCCAAATCGTCCCGGAGGATGCGCTTTCCCGCCTCCGACTCGCTGCCGTAAGGGGTGAATCCGTTATCGTTCAACATGCCGGGCGCTTTCGGCGCCCACCAGGCGAAAACCGCGAACACAACCAGCCACAGAACAAGAACGGTTTTGCGGCGGCGGTACATGGCCTTCCCCCAATGCCAAAACCATTCCTTTTCCGCTGTTTGTTTCATGCTAACACCTGCCGTTTGCTTCGATTCAAGCTACAGATCAAGCTACAGATAATTTTCCACTTTAATTCCGTTGACGCCGGCGATCATCACGGTCAGGTGACGGGTGAGGTCGATTTCATACGGCTGTTTCAGTTCGTGCCCGTCCGCATCGCGCAAAATCCGGATGATCGGCCGCTGCAGATTGGAGGTGTTGACATCGACCACTACCCCGGTTTCCCCGGTCTGCAAAAAGACGGTGACGCCAAGCGGATAAGGGGGAATCATGTCCCGGAAACGGATCACCTGATCCATGTCGTACAAGCTTCCCGCGCCGGCAAACAAAATTTCCAGCGCCTGATGGGGAAGCATCGCCGGCCGATAAATGCGGTGGGTGGTCATCGCGTCGTACGAATCGACAATCGCCAGCAGCTTGGCGTACTTATGAATTTCGTCTCCCTTGATGCCGCGCGGATAACCGCTTCCGTCCATCCGCTCGTGATGCTGATAGGCGCAATGGGCGGAAAGCAGCGGGATGTTCGCTTGGTCCTTCAGCATCTTGTATCCCCATTCCGCATGCTTCTTGATCTCGTCGAATTCGCCCTCGGTCAATTTCTCCCGTTTGTTCAGGATGCCGGGAGACACCTTGGTCTTCCCGATGTCGTGAAGCAGCGCGCCGATCCCGATGGTCATCATCTCTTCGCGGGACAAGCGATCGTCCATGGCCAGAATCGTCGCATAGACGCAGACGTTCAACGAATGCTGATACAGATAATTATCGGTCACGCTCATGTTCATCAGCAACGACATGGCCTGCTGATGATTGCTGAGGTCCCCGAGCACCATGGACATCACCTGGCGAAAATCCCTGCCGAGCCAGTAGCTTTTCGATTGGGCCGAGGGCTGAAGCACCGCCTGGCGAAAAGCGGAGCGGATTTCGGCCAGCGCCCGGATTCGGGTTTCGTCGCTGATCACGTCGGGCACTTCGATGTCTTCCGTGTGAGGATCCTCGATGTAGACGTGGTTGATGCCGTATTTTCGCAATCGCTTGATAATGCTTTCGGTCAGTGTGAATTGAGCTCCCAGCAGCACATAGCCTTCTTCGTTGTAGATGCTCTTCCCCAGCTTCATTCCAGGTTCGCACATATCAATGGGAATTAGACGCATACGTCAACCTCTCGTTCGCAAGTTTTATGTCCAGTCTGTCGTTAACATATAAATCAGAAACACGGCGGCCAGAACAAAGCGGTAGTAAGAGAAATAAGTCAGTTTGAGCTTGTGCACAAGCTTGATGAAGGTGGCCACCGCCATCAATGCCACAATGAACGAAACAATGAAGCCGACGGCAAAAAACCAAAGATCGTCCATGGTCATCGAGCGGTAATTTTGCATGAATTCATAACCGGTTGCCGTCACCATCACGGGAATGGCGATCAGGAACGTAAAATCCGCCGATGCGGCCCGATTGGCTCCGGCCAGCATACCGCCGGCGATCGTGGCGCCGGAGCGGGAGAAGCCCGGCCAGAGCGAAAGGCATTGGGCGAGGCCGATCAGAAAAGCCTGCCTGTAGGTTAAATCGTCCATGGTCCGGACAGAGACCGCCGTTTGCTTCTTCTCGGCGATGATCATGAAAATCCCGCCAAGCACCAGGCCGATCAGCACGGTTTCGGGCGAGAACAGTTGCTTGATGGAATGCCTGAATATGTAGGCCAGCGCCAAGGCCGGAACAATCGCAATCACAATGTGCAGCAAATTAAGCTGATTCCCGGAAAGCGAACCCGGCGACTTCACCGCCTGAAATCCGAGCCTGAACAGCCTTATAATCCGGCTCCAGTACAGCACGGCAACGGCCAGTATCGCCCCAAGCTGAATCACAATTTCAAACGACTCGGCCTTGCTTCCCTTAAATCCGATCAAATCGCCGGCCAATATCATGTGGCCGGTCGACGACACCGGCAAAAATTCCGTTAATCCTTCGATCATGCCGATGATCACGGAAACCCACCAGTCTCCCATCATCTCACTCCTCTATTTTCAAGCTTCTATCTGTTCCCGATCCAGCGCGGTTCGCGGCTTCTCCCGATCTCCTCCGCATCGGTCAACTGCTTCCGCAGCACGTCGCGAATAAATTCCGGCAAATAATATCGAATATCCCTCCCTTTATGGATCGACAAATACCCGATGCCGAAAGTGAACATGTCGATCGTGCCGACCCGATATTCTCGATCCCGCTCCAATTCCTTTCCATTCACCTGCACCCTGGTAATCTTCTCATAGTTGGGCCGGGCGTTGTCGAACTCCACGCGGACGCCGTCCAGACACAGGGTTCCCAATATTTCCCCTCGGAAACCGAAGCCGCGAATGGGCAGCTCGATAAATTCATCCAGCAAAGCCTCCTCCAGCGCCGTCCTTAAATCCGCCCCCGTGAGGCGGAGTCGGCAAGGGTTGATCGGAGAAGGACAAATATCCAGCAGCGTGCTCCAGGTGACCGGACCGGCGGGAAGACCGCGCAAAATTTGGCCGGCGTTGACCAGCCCGATCTCCGATTCGGTCCACTTGCGTATCCCCGCGGCCAGCAGGTTGCCCAGCGCCGACTCCCGGCGCCATTCGTTGAACAGCGGCGCGTCGAGATGCGCCACCGCCCGCCCCAGCTTCACCCTGCATTGCTCGCGGTATCGCTCGATCCGCCCGGCGATTTCCGGCGAATCGGGGTATCCGGCGACGTCGATGCAGCGCCCTTCCACCCAGGCGACGCGATGCGCGGAAAGATCGAAGTCCACCTCCACTTCGCCGAGATAGCGGCCGAATTTTCCCGTCGCGCACAGATAGGTATCCTTGATTCGCAGCGGGTGCTCCAGCAGATGATGCGTATGCCCTCCCAGAATAAGATCGATTCCTTCGATCTCATCCGCCAGTCTTTTATCGTAATTGATGCCCAGATGGGAAAGAACAATGATCATATCCGTATCCGCCCGAAGCTGCTTCACCAGCGAAGACACGGTCTGAAACGGATCGCGCACATCCCATCCCAGCAGCTCGTAAAAATCGGTGAAAGCGGCCGTCACGCCGATCATGCCGATCCGCAGACCCGCCTTGTTCATCACCAGATACGGCAGCATCCAATCGGGTATGGTTCCTTCCTCAAAATCAAACATGTTGCTGCCGATCACGGCGAACGTCGGCCGATCCCGGTAAAGCCTGGACAGCACCGGCTTCGTCACCGTCAGCCCTTCGTTGTTTCCCAGGATGGCCACATCGTATCCGGTCGCGTTCATCACTTCGATGTTGACTTCCCCGTCGCTGCCTTCCGTTTCCATCCTCATGCGGTCCATATGGTCTCCGCAATCGATCGTCAGCACATGATCCGGGGAATGGCGTCCGCGCAGCGCGTCCAGCGCGGATGCCAATTTTGGCATTTGCTCGAAGAAGCTGTGGATATCATTCGTATGATAGATCATTAATTTTTGAACCATCGACGACAAAATGAAACCTTCTTTCCTTAAAAAGATGGTTTAAACACGCTTTTTCAGATCTTCGGCGCTCAATTTATTCCTGAATCCGAATACCGCTTCCTTTCCCAGGCTCCCGTCCCGATCCGATACAAAATAAAACCGAACGACGCCCTTCACGTTCAAACACTTGCTGCGGCCGTCGGGCACGAACAGCCGGAGCGGATATCCTTTGCGGATCGGCTCCCCGTTCAAACGATACAAAAGCGCCGCCCGGTCCAGATCGGCCCAGGGAATCACGGCCTGGAATTCATCGGCGGCCTCCACCTTCAAATGGGACGGATCGCGCAGTTGTTCCGCAGCCGATCCTCCATTTTGCAAAACGCCCTCGCGCCAGGTTCGATACCAGCTTTTCAGATCGAAAGCTTCGCCTTCCGCCTTGGGGACTCTCTCGCTCAAAGGAAAATGGAGCGGCGCGGTTTCCGCCATCCGTTCCTCGGTCGTCTGATGCAAATCAAGCTGAAAATCATGAATATCAATCTTCAACGATACCGCCCCCCCCATCATCGGGTTGTGAATGGTTAGATGCTTATAGCATAACATTAGTTGCGCATTTATGGTATGCTTTAGAAAAAAAACAACCTTGTCAACGGAGTGAGCCCGATGCAATTGAAAATACATTTATTCGCCGGCCTGAGCGACCTTTTTCAGGCGAAAGAACTGCGGCTGGACGCGCCGGAAACGCCGCTCGACGTGCGCGGTTTGAAAGCGATCCTGATTCGGCGGCATCCCCATGCCGCGGACGTGATCGCGCAATGCTTCATCGCCAAAAATCAGGCCTATGCCGCCGAAGACGAAACCGTGTGCGAGGCGGACGAGCTCGCATTGATTCCGCCCGTCTCGGGCGGCGAGGAGCGGCGTTCCCCCTCCTCCGGCCGCGGCGCGGACCCGGACCGGTTCACGATCACCCGCGAGCCGATCGATATAGGGGCGACCGCCGCCAAGGTGCTGCATCCCGATTGCGGCGCAAGCCTCCTGTTCATCGGCACGACCCGCGAATGGACGCAGGGCAAGCGGACCGTGCTGCTGGATTACGATGCCTATGAGCCGATGGCGCTGCGGATGATGAGGCAAATCGACGATGAAATTCAAAGCCGTTGGCCCGGCGTAAGGCTGGCCGTCACTCACCGAATCGGGCGGGTGGACGTCGGCGAAGCCAGCGTCGTGATCGCTTCCTCCTCCCCGCATCGAGCCGCCTGCTACGAGGCCAACCGATACGCCATCGACCGCCTGAAGCAGACGGTCCCGATCTGGAAAAAGGAAATATGGGAGGACGGATCGGAATGGAAGGGCCATCAGCAAGGTCCCTGGAACCCCGTCGCGCCGCTGGAAACGAATGAAGGGAGATGAGCGGATGGACCCACGGCAAAAGCGGGAACGCGCCTCGGACGACCCGAGATACTCCCGCCAAATTCTGTTCACTCCGATCGGCGCGGAAGGCCAGGACAAGCTGAGCGAAGCCCGGGTGGCGATCATCGGAATGGGCGCGCTCGGAACCGTGTTGGCCAACCATATGGTGCGCGGCGGAGTCGGCCTCGTTCGTTTGATCGACCGCGATTTCGTCGAAATCAGCAACCTGCAAAGACAGATGCTGTTCGAGCAGGAGGATGCGGAGCTGTCCATCCCCAAAGCGGTCGCGGCGGCGAACCGCCTGCGGCGCTTTAACGATCGGGTCCGCATCGAACCGCACGTGGCAGACTTCAATCCCGCCAATGCCGAAGCGCTGCTGGCCGATCTGGACCTCGTGCTCGACGGGACGGACAATTTCGCCGCGCGCTACCTGATCAACGACGCCTGCATCCAACTGGGCGTCCCCTGGATTCACGGCGCCGCCGTCGGGGCCCGCGGCGTGTACATGAACATCGTGCCGGGGAAAACCCCCTGCTTCCGCTGCGTTTATCCCGTCGAGCCGAAGCAGGGCACGGTGGAGACATGCGACACGGCGGGCGTCATCAGCCCCGTCACGGATATTGTCGCTTCCCTTCAAGCGGCCGAAGCGATCAAAATGCTTGTGGGGGACGACGCCTCGCTCCAGCCCGGCATGGTCCATTTTGATTTGTGGCGAAACTCCGGGCAAACGCTCGACCTGAGCAGGGCGAGAAGACCCGATTGCCCCGCGTGCGCGCTGGGAAAATTGGAATATCTGCGCCGCGCGGACGAAAGCGAAATATTTCAAACGCTGTGCGGCAGGGATTCGGTTCAGATCACCCCCGCGGGCCCGTCGCCCCTCGATCTGAAACAATGGGCAAAGCGACTGGAAATTTTGGGAAAAACGGAAATAAACGCCTTTTTGCTCAAATTCCACGTCAGCCGGGAGGAACGGATCGTGCTGTTTCCAGACGGCCGTATGATCGTCCAGGGAACCGGCGATCCCGTGCGCGCCAAAAGCCTGATCAGCCGCTATATAGGGCGCTGAGCATAGAAGTTCTCCGCTCAAGAAGTTATTGTAAAAATAAGACGTAGCTGATATGATAACGTTAAGAATATTGTCGAATGGTGGAGGTGTCTGTTTGAAAGCGCATATTACGAACCTGATGGTCGGCGACAAATTAATATCCGACGTATTTAATCATTTCGGCCTTCATGTGCTGTCTGCGGGCGCCACCATCAGCGAGAACGACATCGGAAAGCTGTTCCGGCACAACATCGAATATGTCGATATCGCTTTCCGCCATGTCGAGGAAGACCCTGTCTATTACGCGAGCCCGCAAATGAAGGCGATTACCGAAGAAATTCAACCGCAATTCGATCGGGCTGTGGCCTGCGTCAAGAGCTTATTCGAACAAGTTTGGGCCAACGGAAAAATAGACGATCAACTGATCAAGGAAAACTTCGACCCGCTGATCGAGCAATTCAAAAAAGAATCCGACATCGTTTCGCTTCTGATCGCGTTGAACAACAGGGATGACTACACCTACCAGCATTCCGTTCAAGTGGGGATGCTCTCTTATTATATATCCAAATGGAACGGGCATCCGGAAGAGGTCGCGTACGTCGCTGGGAAAGCGGGGTTTCTCCACGATATCGGCAAAAGCAAAATCCCCGACAACATCTTGCAAAAGCCCGACCGGTTGACGCCGGAGGAATACGAGGAGATCAAAAAGCATACGGTGTTCGGGTACGAAATCCTCGAGGAGTCCCTGCATAACAAAGCGCTGTCGCTGGTGGCTCTGGAGCATCACGAAAGGATAGACGGGGGCGGATACCCGAACGGAATCGACGGATCGAAGATGCATCCCTTATCCAAAATCGTAGCCGTTGCCGACGTGTACAGCGCGATGATCTCGTCGCGCGTCTACCAGAAAAAACGGGATCTGCTGGTCGTGCTGAAAGAGATGCACAACCTCAGCTTCACCCAGTTCGATCCGAAAATTACGCAAACCTTCATACGCCACATGCTCCCATGCTTTGTCGGCAAAAGGGTGTCGCTCAAAGACGGCAGAATAGGATCCATCGTGATGATGAATCCCGTCGATCTGTTCCACCCTTTGATTCGGATAGACGACCAATTCGTCGATCTGGCGCATGAAAAACCGGAATTGCGCGAAATTGACATGATCTACCTTTAACCGGTAATTCGGGTTGCTTTCAAAAACGTTTTTTTCCAATAGGCGTTGTTGATCCCGCTGATCTGAACCCCGTTGCGCGGCTCCGGCGAGGCATGAATCATTTTCATCCCGCCCATGTAAATCCCGACATGCCCCACAGTCTGATTCGTTTTAAATCGGCCCGGCACATAAAAGAACAGCAAATCGCCTTTCCGCAACTGCTTCCTGCCGATCGTTCGTCCGCGTTTGGCTTGGCTCCTCGCCGTCCTTGGCAGAGACACCCCGTATTTTTTGTATAAAAACCGCGTAAACGAAGAACAATCGAACTTGCCCGAAACCGGGAACGGGTCGGCGCCAAACTCGTATTTCACGCCCTTGTATTTTTGCGCGGCGCGGACGAGTGCGGATTTGTCGATGTTCGCCGCTTGGGCCGAGATCGCGTTGGCCTTGAAGTTTCCCCGACCGGGAGAACTTACGCGGGGGACGTTCGCGGAGCCTTCGGAATCCCCGGGATCGGTGGAGCCTTCGGCTTCCCCCGGATCGGCGGAGCCTTCGGCTCCCCAGGATCGGCGGAGCCTTCCGAATCCCCGGGATCGGCGGAGCCTTCGGCTTCCTTGCTATCCTTGGTATTCCCCGGCTTCTCGACAACCCCGAAGTTTGCGCCATCCCCGGAGCCCTCGGGTTCTTCCGCAAAATCCAGTTCGCCGAGCGGCGTCTCATCCGCAATAGAACCATCGTCCCGCTGAACGGAAAGATATGGATTGGACAAAATCATCAATTGATCCTGCGTCATTCGGAACGACATTTCCTGCCCGAACATCGGGGGAATGGCCGATACCGGCAAATACAGCATGCCCCGAAGCAGAATCGGAGGATCGTGCAGACGTATGGCGTCGCCGTCCTTCATCGCTTCTTCCGAATCGGCTTCCACTTGATACTCCGGGTTATGATCCCCGAACGAATACATGGAGCGCTCCGCGTCCCAAATCGATTCAAAGCCCAACGCTTCGGTCAATTTGTGAAGCGAAACGTATTGGCCCTGGCCATGCGTCTCCAGAGGCAGCATCACTTCCTGCCGATCAACGGCGAATTCGCGCGGTTGGCCCGGATCGGCCGGCCGCATCGGTTCCTTGCCGATCATTCCGCTTCCGCAGCCTGCGACAAGCATCATCACGGCCAATATCCAGACCATGCCCGACTTCCATGCCCGTTGAGCGCCGTTTCGTTTACCTCGTTTCCAGCCCCGCGCCATATTCTGACCCCCTTCTATGGTTCAACCCATATAGCTTGAGAAGGTTCAGGGGAAATTATGCAGACAGCCGGAGGCGCAAGCACGTGCGGCGAAAAAAAGAGTCTGGAACTCCGTACGCAGGCGCAGGATAAAGTTCGATGGCGAGATCGGGGCGAAGCTGATCGCAATGGCATGCAATCCGCATGGAAAGCCGGTTGAACATGGCCGAAATTGAGATCGGCATAGGGCCAGACTCAAAAGACTAAATCCTGTAATTTAAAAGTGTGGTGAACAACTGGTCACCACACTTTTAAACGTTACGGAGCACAGACTATGTCGGCAAACTGGAACGGATCGGGCGACGGGCCAAGGAAGTCCAGGTCTGCCGCTATTCGGCCCGTTTTATCGATGAAAACCGGATCATCGCTGATTTGCAAAGCACATTTTCATTATGTCAGTTACTTTTGCATTTGATTACTGAACCTGGATGTAGTCAATATCAATCCAGCCCCAGTCACTCCCATCCTTCTGGATTCTTATTGTATTATCCCCCGCATTCAAGGCAACGCCGGTAATGGGGAGTGTTGTAAAACCGCTTGACTGGTTGAATGTCTGCTGACCAATGCTTGAACCGTTAACATATACGGTATTATATTTAGTGCCGTACGGTGAATTAAAGCCTATTGTAAGAGTATATGTTTGGGCTGCTGCTACTTGTACAGTTACTTGCAAATAATCCCCGGTATCATCCATTCCAGTCACATATCCTGTACCGGAGTAACCTGCTGTAGTCGAAGCAACATTCATGCCATTCAATATGCCATTTTCCGCTTCCACCTTTATTGCGGCACTAGTAGCGTTCGTTGTAACACTCAGCGCACTGCTTGCCGCAGATACATTGCCTGCCGCATCCT
>CAYYCV010000051.1:0-3906 GCA_964470405.1 uncultured Caryophanales bacterium | reverse complement strand
GTGACTGCATTTCCGTTGCTGTTTCTTACATATGCCGATTGCAGATTGGCGTTCGTACCGTTATAACCTTCAAAATTATCAATGATTTCCTGTCCCGTGGTATCAGACACAGTAACCTGCAATACAGGATCTGTTCCTTGATTGAAGTCAACCCTGAGGTTTGTAGTTCCAACCGTCTGGTTGGCAAGGTAGCTCTTCTTAATGACTACCGTGTTGCCGGATACAGTATAGTCCGTTCCGCTTACCAATGCAATCATTCCATTCTTGATTCCTACAAATGTATTTCCATTTGGCGTTAATGTAACCGTTATATCTGATTGCTTTGAAGCGTTCTTATCAAAGCTTGCTGCTGCAGGAGATATTGTTGCGTTCAATATTCCTGAGTCAATCACAGTAATGGCCACTGTCGGATCATAACCTGAGCTTACATCAAACGTTAGAGTCGTGTTGTCTAATGGCAATGTTGCAAGATAGCTCTTCTTCAGTACGATTGTATTGCCTGCAATTGTATAGTTGGTTCCGTTTACAAGTGTTGTTGAGCCATTCTTGATCGCTGTCAGGGTGTTTCCTGCCAACAAGCTCATGGTTAACGTAACATCAGCCTGTTCGTCCAACTTCTTGTCGAAGGTAGCAGTTGCTGGTGTTACATTGTTTTCGGGAACATTTTTCGCAGCCATTCTGTCTGCGTGAGCCTTAAAGTAGGTGAGAATTGGATCTCCATGCATCACTGTAAAGTCGCTTAATACTCTGCTGTTGTACTCCCACATCAGACCACCGGCCGCACCTTTTTGTTCAATAACTCCAAATACGGCAGGCCAGTATAAGTCCTTATTTTTATGGGTATTGAATTCAGTTACTACGAATGGCTTTCCTACCACATTGTGCGCATCGTTTATCCATGCTTCTGTCAAGGTTGCCTGCTGTTCAGGCGTGAGGTTGGCCCAATGCTCATCCGGATAAGGATGTGCTGAAGTGAAGTCAATGTATGGTGATTGCTGGATATAAACAAATGGATTACCTTCATCTCCACCGAAACCATATTTTAACTCATGTCCTTCGATTCCTACAAATACCATATGGTTAGAATCAATGCTCTTGATGTATCCTGCCATTTCATCTACCCAGGCTCTCAATGTTAAGCCTGTCGAGTTTTCATTTACAGCAGCATCCTGGTATCTCGGCTCATTCATCAAGTCCCAGGCAAACAGGGTAGGATCATCTTTGTATGCTATGCCTGTGTAATGGTTGATCCTGTTAGCAAAATGATCTGCATATGCCTTGTAGCCCGCTTTTGCGTTTTCATTTGTAAAATACTTGGCTCTTGCCGTATGGCTTCCACCGCTAAGACCTTCCCACTGGAGCTTTCTGTCTATTCCGCCGTAGGCTTCCCAGTAATTTTCCAGCGTAATAATTACTTTAATATTATGCTGGCTGGCAGAGTACATAATATAGTCAAAGAGCATGAATTCCGGTTCGCTATATACGCCCTTAGCCGTCTCAAATCCATGCCAGCTTTCATTTGAGAAGCCCCATGTCCTTAAAACTGTAATTCCGTCTGACTGCATTTGGGTCATGATCGCGTCGATTTTGTCTTTGTACATGAATTTCGTTTCAATATCATTAGGTGTTGCTACGCTCGAGCCATCACCATAGGTAAAGAGATCATAGGAGTTTGCCCCTGCAAAATAGAACGGATGTCCGTCCACTACGAATTTTGTTCCTGAAGCTTTTACAAACCCTGTAGATGAAGCGGATTTCTTAATTGTAATGGAAATGGAAGGATCCGTGCCCTGATTAAAGTCAAATGTAAGAATTGTTGTGCCATTTGGCTGTGCCGCAAGGTAACTCCGTTCAAGCACAATGTTATTACCCGATACCGTATAATCAGTACCCGCTACCAGTGGCGTATACAAGTTCATTACTGCAGTAAGTGTATTGCCGTTGGGTGTCATGGTTATATTTACATTACTTGGATTGGTTTTATCAAATGTAGCCGTTGCAGGAGTAATGGTTGAATCAACGATTACAATACTTGAATCAATAACAGAAACGGCTAAAACAGGGTCATATCCTGTCGCCATATCAAACGTAAGCAAAGCGCTTCCCACAGGCAGGTTAGCAAGATAGCCCTTGCTTATGGTAACGTTATTTCCTGATACCGTATAATCAGTGCCGCTCATAAGAGTCGTTGAACCGTTCTTTACCGCACTGAGCGGACCCTCTTTAGGATGAACGGTGACCGTTATATCGTTACTGTTTGCCGCCACCTTATCAAAGGTTGCCGTTGAGGGAGTGATGCTGTTTGTCATGCTTGCAAGGTTCTTATTCGTCATGTTTGCAGCATGATTTTTAATAAGATTAGCTGTCGTTTGCGTTGGATTGTTCGGCACATCCCAATATACGGTGTATTGGTCGTAGTCGGGGTAAACGGTACCGTCGTCCTGCATACCGGCAAGCATCCAGTAGTTGTCTCCGGCTAATTCCGTTCCAGGATATGTCTTTCCTTCAATGATATCGAACCAGCCTGTGAATGTCTGATCCCTTGAAGCACGATCCTTCCAACCGAATTCTTCAAGAATAACCGGCTTGTTAAGCGTTTCAGCATCTGCTGCATGTTTTCTTATCCATTCGTTGCCCCAAGCTGCATCTGTACCCCACTGGTCACAGTAAATGTGAACGGTTCCATAATCAATATCAGGAATCGCCGTCAAACGGAGCCAGTCAACACCTTCGCTTCCATGGTAGGGCCATGTGCCATCTATACCGGGGGTATTATATTCATAATCATAAAATCCTTCGTCACCGACAGCCAGCATATGATATGGGTCGATGGATTTGACATAGGCGCTCATTTCAGTTACCCAGTCTACCAGTGTATTTCCGGTTTGGTCCGTTCCGTTTCTTGGCTCATTGACAAGCTCCCAAGAGAAGATCGCCGGATCATCCTTATATTTCAAACCGCTATAGGAATTGGTTCGGTTAAGAAGCATATTTACATAGTCTTTATAGAACTGTTTTGCTCTTGCATCCGTATAGAACATGTCATGCTGGCTTAATCCGAGCCATTTGACATACTGCGGGATACCGCCGAAAGCCGTCCAGTTATTGGTGAAAGGAATCAGTAATTTGATGCCTTTCTGGGATGCTTTGTAAATAGCGTAGTCAAGAACTTTTAATCCGTTGTCTCCGGTGTTGTAAGCCGGGGCGTTTGTTGCCGGATCCCAATACTGATAGTATACTCCGTCCTTAGAACCAACACTGTCCACATTGTTGCTGAAGGTTTCGTCTGCATTCTTTGTTCCGACATCAATGAAGCCCCATGTTCTTATCACCTTAAGCCCCATTGCGGCTGCATCGTCTATTACATCATCAACCATAGCCTTACTTTTAAAGTTAAGATAGTAGTTGTTTGTACCCGCATAGTAGAACGTATTTCCGTCAAGCATGAATTTAGTCCCATCGGTATATACAAACCCTGATGGAACAGAAGAATTTTGCTGTGCATTTACTGATATAGGAGGCATGATTCCTATCAGCATGACTAAAATAACAAGATACATTAAATTTTTATTCATTTGGTTACCTCCGATAAATTTATTAATTATGCCCGGATAACTCAACATGCGATGCAGTTGATTGATGAGACGCATTCCTGCGCTCGGCATAGCGTCTTGCAGCCTACCGATTCTTGCATTGGGCACCCCTCGCAATCCCGCCTGTACGCAACCGCCTCTCCTTCCCTATTTATTCACAGACTGAAAGCGTTATCAAAAAACAGAGGGAATACGGTACCCCTTTGCCTTTTCTGACGGATTGTTTCAACCCCCATTCTCTGTAGATTGTATCCTAATACTATATTTTGTTATCATAATTGTCAATAATATATTGCTAATTTTTTTATTATAT
>CAYYCV010000050.1:0-27380 GCA_964470405.1 uncultured Caryophanales bacterium | reverse complement strand
TTCCGCAGCTAGGCATCATGTTGCGATCAAGGTCCCCCGTTGATTACCAGATTGGGCATTACAACTTAGAATAAATCCGCGGACAAAGGCGATCCCTGCCATTTCTCCAATACAACCGCAATCTGCGCTCGGCACAACTGCAATCTACGCTCGACACAACCGCAATCTGCGCTCAGTACAACCGCAATCTATGCTCGGCACAACTGCAATCTACGCTCGACACAACCGCAATCTGCGCTCGGCACAACCGCAAACCGCCCGCGATCCGTGCTTGGCACAACCGCAATCCGCGCTCAGCACAAACACAAGTGCAGGCCCAACCCATACGCCAATTTTTTCACTGCACTTCTAACGAATGCATGAACGGAATCTTTTAAAAAAGCTCCTTCGCCTGGGAGGCCGGCGCGCAAAGGAGGCGATTCCCGCTGCGCCTGCCATTCAGCCCTTCCGCGTGCTGGCTCGAACGATCAATTCAGGGCGGAGCACGGTGGTCCGATTTTTACGCAAGCCCGCGCCCTCCAGACATTGCACCAAAAATTCGGCCGCGACCTGCCCGGTTTCATACTTCGGATAACCGACGCTGCTTAATCTGACGTGCAATTTCTCGCAAATGGCGGTATCGCCGTTTCCGATAACGGCCAGTTCGTCGCCGATCGCGATCCCCCGCTCGTCCGCCGCCTGGTACAATCCGGAAGCCAGCCGATCGTTGAAGCAAACCACCCCGTCCGGCGGCCGCTTCAGGGACAAGACCGCTTTGCCGCAAACATAGCCCGCCTCCTCCTGATCCAGCTTGTCTTCCAAGCAGATCAATTCCTCATCGGCAGACAAACCGGCGTGGCCCAGCGCCCCGAGAAATCCCTGATACCTTTGCTCGGACGAAAGATACACGGGCGAGGCAATGTACGAGAGCCGGCGCGCGCCTTGCCCGATCAAATGCTGCGCCCCCAAATACCCCGCGGCGTAGTTGTCGTAAAGCACGCGCGGCGCAGCCACGCCGTCCACGCCGCGGTTGCAGAACACGAACGATATGCCCTTCTCCTGCAGAAGCCGATAATGCTCCGCCGACTGCTCTCCGATCGGAATGACCGGAACGACGATCAGCCCCTGCACCTCCGAGCGGATCAACTGCTCCACATATTTGCGCTCTTTTGCGGGATCGTTGTCCGTATTGCACAAGATCACGTTCGTGTTCCTGCGCTCGGCCACATCCTCCACTCCCCGCACAATAGCGGTATAAAAATCGTCCAGCACGTCGGGCAACAGCACGCCCCATGACGCCACCGGCGCGGCCCGTTCGGCCCATCCCCCGGCAGCATGCTCCATGACGCCGCCGGTACGGCCCGTCCGGCCCATCCCCGCCGGCTCCGCGCCGGCCGGAGCGACATACGTGCCGCTGCCTCTGCGGGAATACAACACGCCCATGCCGACCAACTCCGATATCGCTTTCTCGATCGTGGTCGTCGTGACGCCGTATTGTTTCGCCAGCGCCTGGCGGGCCGGAAGCCGCGTATGCTCCGGCGCATCCAGAATGCTGCGCTTGATGCGCTCTCTGATTTCGTGATATAAATACGCTTCTCTCTTCAAATCGCCGCTCACTCGATTCCTGTTTAAATCCGGAAGAACGGTGAAAAACGCACGGCGCAAGAGCTGGTCTGGGCATGAATGGCAAACGATAACGGTCGTCGTTGTTCGCGGATTTTTTCCGAATCAGGCTGTTCAACCCGGAAATCGGCGGACAACGGCGATCGAAAACTCATGCCCAAGCGCGAGGCCGCCTGGTTTTTCGCCACACTTCTGGCTGATTACTATTATAACCGCTCGGAAAAAGAGATATCCAGCACAGAATTTTGCCGAAACCGACAAATATCGCACCGGAGAGAAACAAAAACCGCTTCTTGTCGTCTAAACATATAAACGATTGATAGAAAGAGGGCAGATTATGTTTCATAGGACAGCGTGGTTCAATCGACTCATCGTTACTCTGGCGGCGATTCTGATTCTGGCTCCGATCCTCCCCCTTTCGGCTTACGCCGCCGATCTGACCAGCAAATACCGGGTCTACCAGGGCAATCGGATTTTGATGGAATACCCGGATTATGCGCAGGCGCTGCAACTGGCAAAGACCGTCTCCTACGGGCGCGTGGAAAATATACATACCAAGGAATGGCTTTGGGATAATTATCCGCGCTATCAAATCTACCAAGCCGGCCAGGCGGTCGCGGACGGGCAATTTCAAGATTTGCAGAGCGCCGTTCGCGCGGCGGGCAAACTGACGCAGGCCAGCATCAAAGATTTGCAGGACGTCGGCTGGGTTTGGGACAATTATCCGAATTTTCGCGTCTATCAAGGCGACAACACCATGGATACCTGGCAGTTTGCCAGTTTGGAAGAAGCGGCGCGGGAGGCCAAGAAATGGTCCCATTCCCACATCATCAATCTGAACAGCAACGCCTGGGTATGGGATAATTTGACGCAGCAGGAAATCGACGAACGCAAACAGCGCCCGCCGATCTATCAGGTGTACAAGGGCGAAGAAACGAACGACGCCTGGAGCTACTCCTTTCTGAAAGAAGCCGTATTGAAGGCGCTCACGCTGGAAAATTCCAGAGTGGTCAATACCGAAACCAAGCGGCCGGTTTTTTTCAACATGAAGAAATATAAAGTCTACCAGAACCAAGCCTTGCTGAAAGAGTTTGTCGGCTTAAGGGACGCGATTTCATTTGCCGGGTCCGTCCAGCATGCATCGATCGTGCAAGGCTATAACCAGATTTGGAATAACGAGAAATACTACCAGGTTCATATCAACAATCGGCAGGCGGCGGCGTTCTCCCTTTTTAAAAATGCGCTGAATTACGCTTCGGGGCGATCCAACACCTCGATTGTCACGCAGGATCGCCAGATCATCTGGGATAACTTCAAACAGTTGCAGTTCTGGTCCTGGAACGGCTCCTCCACCCCCGAGAACATCCGCAAGCAAGCGGCGCAAACGCTCGGACTGGATATCGATTCGCCGACCTGGTTTCAACTGGCGGACGCCAAAGGCAATTTGAAAGACACGTCCGATCCGGCCACAGTGAAATGGCTGAAAGATCAAGGAATTTCCGTTCATCCGCTGGTGCACAATCAGTTCGATTCCGGCCTGACCCGCCTGTTTTTGCAGGACGCCAAGGCGCAGGATCGTTTCATCAGCGAGTTGATCGCGCGCGCTTCGGCGCTCGGAGTGGACGGCCTGAACATCGACTTTGAAAGCTTGAGGGCCGCCGACCGCAACGCATTCACCTCTTTTCTGGAAAAGCTGACCCATCAGGCCCATTTGAAATCACTGAAAATTTCGGTGGATTTGCCGAGGGGC
The DNA here is from genome assembly GCA_964470405.1 of uncultured Caryophanales bacterium. GTDB lineage: Bacteria > Bacillota > Bacilli > Paenibacillales > CAYYCV01 > CAYYCV01. The sequence goes on along the minus strand of CAYYCV010000050.1, from coordinate 24,028 downwards.
AGCATCCGCTGGAATCATCAAACCGCCTTCGATCATGAAAAATTGGCCCGCATCGCGGATTACATCATCATTATGGCCTACGATCAGTACTACTCGGGCAGCGACGAACCCGGCTCCGTCTCGGGAATGCAATGGGCCGAAGAAGGCGTCACGGAATTTCTGTCCTACGGCATCGAGCGAAGCAAGCTGGTTCTCGGCATTCCGTTTTACGTGCGTTTATGGAAGCTGGATCAGAAAGGCCATTTGCTTGACAATCGCGCCCTGCTGCTGAAAGACATTCCCGACCTGCTGAAACAGCAAAAAACGAAAGCGGAATGGGACGACCGATTCAATCAATACAAGGTCACGTACACAGAAGGCGGGTATCAGTACGTGTTCTGGCTCGAAGACAAGGAAACGGTGAAAAAGCGTCTGGAAATCGCGGCCAAATACGACCTTCACGGCGTCGCCTCCTGGAGGCTCGGGCACGAATATCCGGAAATATGGAACGCCATGCTGGAGATGAAATAAACCAGCCGCCCCCTCCAACCCGGCGTCGGGCAGGGGACCGGGTAAATGCCGATGCCCAAAGAAATTCCGAGGGCCGGCAACGGCACGCATTGTCCCGTATTCGCAGTCCGGACGCTCTGATCAGCGATCGAGTTCGCAAATGGGTGTCGACACGCTGAAAGGGTTGGGCTTGCCGGTCATGCGCTGAGGAGAAATCCAGGGGCGGCGCTCCGTTGCGCCCGAAACGTGACCGGAGCAGGCTGATCGTGTATAATAGGATCACTACGTTTTTACTAACATGAGGTGACTGAAATGGACACAAATTCGGATTCGAACTTACCCGCATGCTGTTCGGCATGCAGGCCGGAAAGCGCGCGAGGCGCATCGGAGGCTGACGCCGCCAAACCGGCCGAATCGCAGCCATTCCGCGCAAAAGCCAAATCTTCTTCCGATCCGCTGGAGGGTATGATTCGCCTCGAAGGCGGCGCTTTTTTGATGGGGACAGACGATCAGGAAGGCTTCCCTCAAGACGGCGAAGGACCCGTTCGCGAGGTGACCGTCAGCCCTTTCTATATCGATCCGTACGCGCTCAGCAACCGGCAATTCAAGCAATTCGTCGACGATACCGGCTATACCACCGAAGCCGAGCGCTTCGGCTGGTCCTACGTTTTTCACCTGCTGGTATCCGGGGAAACGGCCAAAACCGTCACCGCCGTGGTGCAGCAAACCCCGTGGTGGTGGAACGTGGCAGGCGCCGACTGGCGGCACCCGGAAGGCCCCGATTCCACGATCGACGAACGGATGGATCATCCCGCCATCCACGTTTCCTGGAATGACGCGCTGGCCTACTGCAATTGGGCAGGCAAGCGTTTGCCCACGGAAGCGGAATGGGAATTCGCCGCGCGGGGCGGCCTCGTCCAGAAGCGTTACCCTTGGGGGGATTTGCTTAAACCGGACGGGCAATACATGTGCAATATCTGGCAGGGGAAATTTCCGAACAAAAACCATGCCGGCGACGGCTATATCGGCACGTCGCCCGTGACGGCCTATCAACCGAACGGCTACGGCCTGTACAACGTCTCCGGCAACGTTTGGGAATGGTGCGCCGACTGGTTCAGCCCGACCTTTCATATCGATGGACCGCGCGTCGACCCGAAGGGGCCGTCCGGCGGGCAAACGCGGGTCACCCGCGGCGGTTCCTACCTGTGCCACAAATCGTACTGCAATCGTTATCGCGTGGCCGCAAGAAGCTCCAACACACCGGACAGTTCAACCGGCAACACCGGCTTCCGTTGCGCGGCCGACGCTCCCCGTTAAGCGCGGCAGCCCAGGCGGTATCCGCGTCCCAATCGAAGCGCCAACCCAGGTTGTATTCGTGATCCAACCGGAGCGCGGCAGCCCAGGTTGCATTGGCAGTCCAATCGAAGCCAATACAGCCTGGGCTGTTTTTTGTGCTGGAAGCCGATGTTGCCCCGCTTTTAAAAATAGGATGAACAACAAGCGGCGCTGCGTTTGGACACAGGTTGGAAAATGGACATGGGGTTGGAAAACAGTAAGCAAACGTGATCGGAAGCCCACGTCCAACCTCCCGCTGCTTTTTCCGTCACGCTTCGCGCCCCATCTCCTTTGCCAGATTACCAAAGCAGGAAATGGGAAACCACGGGAATTCCCAGGTTTCTAAATTCCCGAATTCTTGAATTCCCTAAATCCAGAATTCTTGAATTCCCCAAATCCAGAATTCTTGAATTCCCCAAATCCCCAAATCCTAAATCACTGAATCCTAAATCACTGAATCCTGGATTCCTGAGTCCTAAATTCCTGAATACCTGCAAAAGTGCATCTATTCATAAGCTGCAACAGAGGTTTTGGAGAAATAACTGCTTTTGTACAGTTATTTTAAAGCATTCGGCTTCATTCCAACATGAGCGCGTAGAATACCTGCACTTTTGCAGGTATTTTGTCTTCGGGCATCCAATGCGGATAAATAGATGCACTTTTGCAGTAATTTCAGTCCAAGCAAGGATTTTAGCTCAAGCAGGGCTTTAGTCCATACGGGAATTTCGGTCCATGCAGCAATTTCAGTCCAAAGAGGCCGACCCATCCCCAGATTGCGGAAAATACGCGATGCTGCTTAACCGTCCAATGCTACCCGGCAGGATGGAGATTTATTCAAATCATCTTGTGCCGAGCAAGGGCCGTGCCATCGGGAATTAGCATATAATCGCGATCGTGAACTCCATCCATACCCAACGTCTGCGCCGCTTTTTCACCACACGTTTTTCATCATATGTTTTTTTACTGTATGTCTTTTCACCACACGTTTTTTATCATATGTTTTTTCCGTCATTTCCCATCATACGTTTTTCACCATATGTTTTTTCATATACTTTTCACCACACGTTTTTTCACCGCCACCGCACGTTTAAAGCTTTTCCCGCAGCTCTTCCAGCGAAACAATCGGCGCCCGGCAACTGAAATTTTCGCAAATATAGGCCGTCGCCTTCCCCCCAAGCGCCCGCTTGTCCCTAATAAGCGGCAACACGGCGCCGACTTCCGCCGCGCCCTCGCCCTCCCCTTGCGGGTGGAACATCAGCACCGCATCGGGCAGGAAGCTTTGCCGCGCCGCGCAAATCATCGCCTGCGCGCCCTCGTCTTCCGCCGCGCCCGCGATGACGATTTGCCGGATGCCGCCATAGGCGAGCTGCGCTGCCATGAGAAACATGGAGTGGCCGGCAGGGTACCTCTCCACCGAAGCGGCAAAGGCGCGGAGCTGCTTTTCCGCATAGCCGGAAAGCGTGCTGTCGCCGGTGTAATGCGCCAATTTCAACAAATTGAGCGCGGCGACGGAATTGCCGGACGGCAGCGCGCCGTCGTAAATTTCCTTGTTTCTGGAAAACAAGGTTTCGCCGTCCTCACCGTAAAAATAAAGCCCGCCATCTTCCCCGTCCCAAAACAGCCGGATCATTTCGTCATTCCAATGGATCGCCTGTTCCAGATAATCCGTCCGAAAGGTAGCTTCGTACAGCTCGATCCATCCCCATACCAGAAATGCGTAGTCATCGACATATCCGGGATAGGCGGCCTCCCCCGCGCGGAAGCGCGCCAGCAGCCTGCCGTCCTCGCGAACGAGACGCCGCCGGACGAATTCCGCGGCCGCCTCCGCGGCCCTTGCGTACGGCTCGCTTTGCAGCGCCTTGGCCGCCTTGGCCAGCGCCGCAATCATCAACCCGTTCCAGGAGGTCAATATCTTGTCATCCTTGTGCGGATGAACTCGCTGCTCCCTGTAGGCGAACAGCTTCGACCGCGCTTCCTCCATCCGCGTTTCCAATTGTTCCACGGACATGCCTTGCTCCGCGGCGAACGATTCAAGCGTATGGTGCAGCAGGTTCGGAATATTTTCCCCTTCAAAATTCCCCTGCTCGGTTATATCGTACAATTCGCAATACAAGCCGCCCAATTCCTCGCCCAGCACATGCCGCACTTCTTCCGGCGTCCAGACATAGAACCTGCCTTCCTCCCCTTCCGAATCGGCATCCTCCGCGGAATAAAACGCGCCTTGCTCATCTCTCATATCGCGCAGCACGTAGGTGAAAATCTGCTCGGCGATCCGCCTGTACCGCGCTTTTCCAGTCATTTGGAACGCTTCCACGTACGCTATCGCCAGAAGCGCGTTATCGTAAAGCATTTTTTCGAAATGCGGAACGAGCCAGCGCTCGTCCGTGGAATAGCGGGCAAACCCGAACCCGACGTGGTCATACATTCCGCCCCGATGCATGGCGTCCAACGTTTTCTCCACCATCGCCAGCGCCCCGCTTTGCTTGTTTCGCACAGCGTATCGCAGCAGGAAAGACAAATTGTGCGGGGACGGAAATTTCGGCGCTCTCCCGAATCCGCCATAGCTCGAATCAAACGTGCCCGCATACATTTCGTACGCTTCGTCGGGCAAGCTTTCTTTCAAATCGCCCTGCGGCAGAGCGCTCATCCTTTTTCCGATTTCGTCGGCGATCTTCGCTCCGGCCTCGATCAGCTTTCCCTGCTCCGACCGCCATTTTTCCGCAATCTGCGGCAACAGCTCCATCAGGCCGAAACGCCCGAATTTTCGCTGCTTCGGGAAATAGGTTCCGGCGAAAAACGCCTGCTTTTCCGGCGTCATGACGATCGTCAGCGGCCACCCCCCTTGACCGGTGATTGCCTGGCAGACCGCCATGTACACATGGTCGATATCCGGCCGCTCCTCGCGGTCCACCTTGATCGCAACAAAATCCCGATTCAACAGCGCCGCAATTTCCTCATCCTCAAACGATTCGTGCTCCATCACGTGACACCAATGGCAAGTTCTTAAAAGCCCCTCAACTAGCTATACCCAATAGATAGGAAGATCGGCTTATTATCGCGCTTTGCGATTTCAAAAGCTTCTTCGCACCAAGGAAACCAGTCGACCGGGTTATGCGCGTGCTGCAGCAGATATGGCGACTTTTCGTTGGCTAATCTATTGGGTTTGCTGTACGTTGTCATGGGGCATCACCTCCTTCATTAATTATGGATATTTTTGTTTTTCTGTTGAGCTGTCGGGCCGGGCTCGATACGGCATGGTGCGTCGCCTTCGGCAACCAAGTTCCGGCTCCATACTACAGCCACATACTGCATGCTGCGCTTCGATTAACCTGCCCCGTACAGGTTATGTTGCCCATTACCAGGGATGCCAATCCGAATGGTCAACGTCATATCGGCGAAGAAACGAAAAAGCCACCGTCTTTGGCGGTTCCAACCGGAAGGACGACACGATTGGCTGGGTATCGCTCTTTCAAAAGCCGGGCAGGTTTTGAGCCTTTGCCTCCTTTATCCGTATATTATCCATCTCTCGCAAGGCTTCGTCTGTCGTCAAGGTCCCGATCATGGCTTGCAGAATGACCTTTGAAATTTCAGTTTGAGCAAAGCCGACAATAAAGGGAGAGATCGAAGGATAAAGAAACTTGCGGATCGTATCCGACGCTTCGGTGTATTGAAGGGTTTGTTTGTTGCTGGTGACACTTTCAAAAAAGGTCTGGGTTTGAAAATCTTTAAAACTTGCATTCAAATTTTCCGGTTTGGCCAAGAAACGAATAAATTCAATCGCTTCTTTTACGTGCTTGCTATTCTTATTCACTAACATCATCGCCGGATTGGAGCCCTCGAAAGCTTTAATGCCCGAACCGCCAATAAAATGCGGCATGATGCCGAATTTCTCGGCTGCACCCGGAAAGCTCACCTCAAGATCCGTATACAAATAAGAATCCCAGGCAATGGCCATCGCATATTTCCCGTCATGGAGCGCGGAAGCCTGCCCATCCCAGTTATTATTCAGCATGTTTTTCCCAAAATACCCTTTTTCATTCATATATTTGTACCAGTCTACCAATTCTCTAAATTCTTTGAGGTCGGCGAATGCGACCTGGTTTGTATTCAGCTTATGGACAAGATCGGGATATTGGCTTACGAGCGGATCTACGCCATACCAAGGGCTTAATGGCCATATATCTTTGCTGGCTAAATAGACAGGAGTGATTCCATGGGATTGCAATGCGTCACAAACATGAAAAAATTCCGTTTGATTTGAAGGTACCGGTATGTTCCATTTGTTGAACAATTCCTTATTATATAAAATTCCTCCAACAGAAGCCTCCCAAAGCGGAAGTCCATATATTTTTCCATTGAATGTTATTTGCGGCAGGGCGCTTTCTTTAATATCAGACACCCAAAATTCATGACTCATATCAACAAAATTGGCATCCGGATGAAGCTTGTTCAATGAAATTCCACCAAAGTACATCACAATGTCGGCGATTTCTCCCATAGCCACCCTTTTATCAATTAATGTAGCGGCCGTATCGATAGGGACGGATTGAAGCTCAATATGATTCCCCGTTTTCATCTGATATAACTCCCATGATTTTTGCAAATAAGGTTTATTGATCCAATCCTGATTGGCCATCAGCGTTAAGGTAACGGATGTTTGCTTTGAACTCGCCGTTGGAGCAACAGGGTTCATCGACGTCACGCATCCCGGCAACAGCATGCTGACTATAATCACATACATGACAGTTCTCCCTGTTTTCAAATCGCTTTCCACCTCCCCCTACTCTTGAATGTCGTTTGTCAATTTCTCCTTATACTCTTTGGGGCTGAATCCGGTCGTATTCTTGAATACTCTGCTAAAATATAACGGATCCTCATATCCAACCAAGTCGGAAATAACCTTAAGCGACATTGCGGGATGCTCTTTCATCATTTGAATTGCTTTCCGTACACGGACCTTCATGATATATTTGCTTGGGGGAATGCCCTTGATCTCACTGAACATATTGGAAATATAAGTGCTGTTGTAGCCATACAGATCTTGAAAGGTTTTATTCGTAATGGGGTACATATAATTTTCTTCAATGTATCGCTCAATCTGGGCCGATAAATCCCGTACGGAGAGAAATTGATCCGCCCGTTTGGAGAAAAGATCGTATAATTCCTTTACATAGGAACAAAATTTTTCCGCAACTTGTTCCATGCTCATGCAATCGGAAATAAGCTCATTCGCTTCAAACCGTTGCAGGGATATGGCCTGGTCCGTATTAAACACACTATGATGCAACATCAATACAATGTAATTCAATAAAGCTTCTATCCAAACCTGCGAGTATTGTCGGCTCTCCCATTCCATCGACCAAAGCATGAGGTTTTTTTCGAATTTACTATACTCTTCCTGTTTGACGAGCATTCTGCAACGATTTTCAACCTCAGGCGATAAAAGAAAGGATTGCGGCTCGTGCTGCCCCTCCATGAATATATTCGATTTGCCGATGACGAGACGCCTGATCAGATCCAAGCGTAATTTACGAACGGCTTCGCGCAACTTGTCCAAAGCGTCCATCCCATTGCCGATCATTATATTGCAAGGAATCGCATATTCTTGTTCCATCCGAGCTTGAATCATCCGGGCAAGTGAAGGCATGAACGTCTGGTGCTCGTGGTCTACGGCAAATACAAGCAGCTTTTCATTTAATGCGATTCCTTCAAATGACCAACAGCTTCGAATCCTGTTATCGCATCCGGTCAAAAACGCCGTATTGAACAAGGAAATAATCTTGCTTCCGGGATTGAAGCCTTCAAAGATATATTCAGAGTAATTTCCCGACATCAGAATCATCGGATAATAATAGGAATACGGCAATTCCACAACCTCTGCTGCGCGTTGTTCGCCATGATGCAAAAGGGTTCTCAAATACTCATATTCGCGAACCAAGGCGGATTTCTCCAATTTCTTGATTGCTTTTTGAAGCACTTCAACGAGATCGTCTTCTTTAACGGGCTTTAGAATGTAATCAAACACACTGGAATGCAACGCTTCCCTGAAATAATCAAAATCATTGTATCCGGATAAAATGATACACGGTAAATCCGGCCAGTTCTTATTCACTTCCTTAATTAATTGCAGTCCATCAATAAAGGGCATGCGGATGTCCGTAATAAGTAAATCCGGCTGTGACACCGACAATTGTCGCAAAGCTTCTTTTCCGTTAAATGACAATTCACTCACTTGAAAGCCTGAGTGCAAGGAATCAATCATATCCTTTAACATAAACAAAATAGGGGGCTCGTCCTCAACAAGCATGACTTTATACATCCCGCACACCTCCGATGCTAACCACGGCCCCGCCTTCAGGACGATTAAACAACTTGATCCGCACATCATGATGATAGAATAAAATCAATCTGGAGATCACATTAAGCAACCCGATCCCATTCCCGTGATTGGGCTCGTTTATATGGCTTCCCATGGGGTAAGGAACGTTCGAACGGCGCATAGTATCGATTTCGGCCAGCAATTGATTCAGTTTATCCGGATCGAATCCTTTACCGTTGTCCATGATTTCTATATACCAGGCGTTGCCTTCCACATAGCCGTTTATTTCAATTCTCCAAGGCGGATCCATCTCTTTGAACGCATGTTGAAATACATTTTCAATAATCGGCTGTAAAACCAGCTTTGGCATCGCTATTCGATTCATTTGCGGGCTTATGTTTATCTCATAACTAAAAAAACTTTGATATCGTTTGTTCATTAGCTTCAGATAGTTTTCAATATGCTCTATTTCAAAGTAAACGCTGCTAGACTTCTCGCCAAATTTCATCGTGTATCGCAGCATATCCGCTAAAGCATTGCACATATCCAAAACTTCCTGGTTGCCTTTCTTCTTTCCATATGCGCCTATTACCGTCAATGTATTGTACAAAAAGTGGGGATTGACCTGGGCTTGCAAGGCATCCATTTGCGCGATCACTTCCTTGACATGCGCTCGTTCAGCTTTCTGCATGGATACTTGCAATTGATCCAGCAATTCTTGAAATGCTTTGCCTAATAAAGTAATCTCGTTGCGGGTCCTCAACCCGGTCGGGAGCAACCGTAAATTTTCGCTATCGAAGTTGGCGATGAAATCCTTCAATTCACGAATAGGCATCGTCACCCTGCCCGCATAAAGATACAGTGCCAATAACAGGCATCCGAGAAGAATGACATAAACCGCCAACGTGCTGTTTCGCAAATACAAAATCGGTTTTTTAAAAACGGTTCCATCCTCAAACGAAATCAGATTCCAATCGATAGAGGTCAATTTCGAGAAAAAGGCAATGATATCGCGATGATTATTCTTCAACTCAAAACTTCCGTAATCCGACTCTAACGCCGGCTCGTTGGAAAGTGCGTTCCATTCAAACGTCATCGCTGAATTTAATTTGCCGTAAACGGGTTGATGATCGGCATCCAGGATAAGAAAATTTCCTGTTTGCGCGGAGTTTTTGAACAGGAAAATATCTTCTAATTCCTTTATGCTGTAACTTACCTCAACTAACCCGTATACATTGTAATTGTCACGCAACGGTCTGACTATGGAAATAACCTCGTCCGCATTTGCAGACCAGTCATCCTGATGCGGCGCCAAATAAATTTTGTATTCCCTGGATTCCATCTGCATCTTCACTCTCGGAATGCTGCGGATAAAATCCTTGGTTACTTTCTGACTATTCATCTTGTTGCTTACTTCCAAATAATCATTATATCTGGAGATGATGCTGATTCTGCCTTTTAGCGGCTGTAAGGATGTGAATGAAAGCAGGATATTCTTAATATCCGAATTAATTTTGGGATTCTGATCAAAATAATTAACCTTGGGATCGGGAGGGATTTGGCTCAGGCTATCCATGATATAATTAGACGCATTAACGGAAATGGACAGCCTGTCCATTTCCGTTAACATCCGGTCCAATTGCTCCTGCAGCTTTTGTATGGTTTCCAACTTGTTTGCAACCATATTCCTGTTAAGAATGGACTCGGTATAGGTATAAAATAGCGCGTTGATCGCCGATATCACAATGATAACAAATAAGGCCAGTGAAATAAATATTTTATTCTGATACTTCAGTGATTTAAACATCCCCCCCTCCTTATCTGTGGACATTGATCGCTGTATTATTCTTTAAGCGCTCCTGAAGTCACACCATTTCTGATGAATTTCTGCGCAAAGATAAAAATAACGAATGCGGGCAATCCCAACATAACCAAAGCGGCATAAAATCTCCCCTGATCTTCGGGGTTAAAGCCGCCGAATGCCCCCTTGAATGAATTGACGGCAAGCGTTGCGGTTGTTAAAGATTTGTTCGTCAAAAACATCGTCGGCAATAAAAAGTCTTGAAAGGACCACATGATCGACAAAACTCCCAGGTTGACCAACGCCGGCAGGGATAACGGCAAGTAAATGTTTGAAAATATTCGATATTTATTGGCTCCATCCATATGTGCGGATTCCATTAATTCATCGGGCAGATTATCAAAAAAGTTTCTGATCATTAACACGGCAAACGGCAGGGTAAGCACTACCTCCGCAAGGATAACGGCCCACAATGTGTTATACAAATGAAGCTGCTTTAAAATATAGAAAAAAGGAATGATGACCACAATACCCGGGATAGCCAAGCACATTAAAATAAAGGAATACAGGATTTCTTTCCCCCGGAAATGTATTTTGGAAAAAGCAAATGCGGCCAACGTACTGATCGCCAGAATGAGAGCGCTGTCCCCAGCCGCAATGATGGAAGAATTAATAAATGTGGATACAAGCGATACTCCGCCAATTTCATGCGTAAATAAATAAACGTAATTATCGAAGCCTTTGACCAGCAAAGAGTTGCGCAGTGCAATGACGACCGGAAAAAGCCAAAGGATCGCAAGAAAATAAATAGAAATTTGGATCATATATTTCTCTATTTTACTTGTAAGTATGATATTCATGCAACTTTCCTCCTTTTGGCCTTGCTTGGAAGGTAAAATCGCAGTTGAAAGAAGGAAATAGCCAAGGCGATCAGCAACAGCACCACGGAAGCAGCCGACATATATCCTATGTTGGCGCCTGCCGAATTGATAAATCCATACAAATATACGCTTGAGATTTCCGTTGTTCTGGCGGGACCCCCTCCTGTCATCAGAAAGACCCTTTCAAATTCACGGAAGCTTGCAAGCAACAAAGAGAGGACAACCGTTTTATGAGCGTTCTTTAGCAATGGAAAAATGATAAGCCATAGTATGCGGTTAAATCCCGCGCCATCAATGACAGCGGCTTCAAGCACGCCCGTATTCAGCATGGTTAAATCAGCGCTGTAATACATCATCGGGATGCCGATTAAATAAATGCCGACTCCGATGACGGAAATATAAGCCCAAGTCGGATCGCCAAGCCACTGTTGGGCCAAGGAGCCTAAACCAGCCCAGTTCAGAAACACATTCAGGGCTCCGAACCTATACTCCAACATGATTGAAAACACCGTTGCAATTAAAGCCATAGGCATAATGGAGGGAATAAAAAAAAGCGCATGAAAGATTCTCGATCCTTTAAACTTCATACTCAGAAAGACAGTAATCATAAAGCCAAATGAGACACTGATGGCAATCGCCGCCGCAGAAAATATCAGGTTATTGCAGATCGAATGGAAGTAATTGCGATCCGTCAGCACCAGCAAATAATTCTCCCAACCAACATATTGGCTATGGGAAAACGAGAGGTCTTCAAATTGAAAGCTTGTTTTAACCAAGAAATAGAAGCTATAAATCACAAAAACACAAAACACAATAATCAATGGCAGCAAAAAAAGCGAAGCCGAGATGCTTTCATGCGCGTTTCGGGATACATATGGCCTTTGCAACGCCCGTCACCACTTTCCCATATCATCGAAAGAATCGCTCTCTGCTATAGCATCGAAAACACCATCGCTACAGCAGAAAGCTTTCTTTTCATCCTTCATTTCAATCGCGATCAATTAGGATATTTACCGGTATCGAACTCCTTCTGAATCGCTTTTCCGGTTTCGGATGGAGCTACCCCTCTCAAAATCATCTTAATAATTTCAGTTCCGGCTGCCGTTGAGAAGTTGGAATTGTTGTTCCGATCAGCCGTCGGATTTGCAATCAAATCGACAAGCGTTTGATAGGATTCCTTGGCCGTTTGCGATGTCAACATCGACGAATCGAAGGAAGCATGGGCTTTATTGCTGACAAACAGGAATTGATTATTGAAGCTGTCGTTTCCTTCTCCCAAGGTTAAGTACGAAATAAATTCAGCCGCTTCTTCGGGATGCCTGGACGTCTTCACAATAGCCAATCCCTGATCAATAAACGAACGAATTGACGCTTTCCCCCCTTCTTCAACAGGTGGAATGGGAAGAATGCCAACTTCTTTAATAGCTACTTTGTTGTCCGCTCTGAATGCTTCAATAATTAGCGGCGCTTCCCAGGTTCCTTGAATAAACAGGGCCGCTTTTCCTGAAGTAAACAAATTTTTGGATGCCGTATAGTCAAGATCAAACACATCCTTTTTGCTTATCACACCGTCATCAACCATTTTTTGGAACCCCTCTAAAGCTTTTACGTATTCGGGGCTGTCAAATCTCCCCCCTTCGTTGTAGATAAATCGATTGTAGATATCGGATTGCTGACCTGCGATAGTCCATACAACCTCGTCTACAGTCCATGCGTCCTTGCCGTTTAACGCTACGGGTATAACATTTAATTTCTTGTCTTTAATCGCTTTTACAATGTTTTTCATATCATCATACGTTTGTGGCGCAGGCACGCCTAACTGATCCAGCAGATCCTTGTTGTAATACATTAACATCGACCCAACCGAGCCTTGAGAAAGAAATTTAATTTCGCCATCGGTTTGCGAATTCAACTGCTTGATGCTGTTCGCGGAAAATTCGGATTGCCAGTCGGCGCCAATCGTTGTTTTCATCACGCCGTCCAACGGAAGCAAATAATTTTGAATCTTGCGCGGCATGCCGCCTGTTTGGACGCCAATGACGTCAATATCCTCACCGGTCGACAAGGCCAATGGCATTTTTTGTTGATACGATAAGCTCTCAATCACACTTAATTCAATGGTGATATTGGGGTGGCTTGACTCATATTTTTCAATAACCGGTTTATAGATTTCGGCCGAAGGCGACCACGTCCAGAATTTTAACGTCACATGCTCATCCGTTGGCGCCGCGGTTTCCGGGGAATTCGTCTCCGCAGCGGCCGCTGTTTCGGATGTTGTTGACGGTGATGCTGTGTTTTCCTGTTTGCTGCTGCATGCAGCCATGATGCTGATGAGAAATAAAACGGCAATGAAGCTGGTCCATACAGGTAATTTTTTGAGTTTCGTTTTCATGATTACAGTCATTCCTTTCGCTTTGCATAGGTTTTCAGACTTGGAAGCTTCCCGGGATTGGCGATCCCGCCGTTGCAGTTACATATGAATGCTCCTTTCCGTCTGGAATAAAGCGTTTTCAATTCGCCTTAGGTTTTATTTTAGTTCATGAAATATGCCAGTAAAATAGATGCGTTACATGAATATAGATGGATGATTTACAGATTGGCGGACGGCAAAAAACAAGCAGATGCCGCTCTTCGAGCAGCGTCTGCCAAGGGGTGCGCATTTATTATTGGATGACTATTTTGAAGGTCCATGCGTGATAGCAAGGAAGCTTGTCTATAGTTAACGGCGGCACATGTATACCCAGCCAGCCATCGCTGCAGGACCATTGAACGGCTTCATCATAACCCAGCATTGAAATCCCTTGAATATCCCCCATTGCAAAGGGCACTTTGAGCGCTACCAGCTCGCCTGGCCAGCCGATACAAATCGTATAAACGACGTTTCCTTTTGCCGTGTAACAAATACGTTTGGCAATCTTTTCTTCCTCGTGATTGCCGCTTCCGTCAAATTCAAAATTATTGACCGAAACCAACCCGGATTCGGTTTCATCCTCATTGGCTTTTATCCACTGACTCGTACCGTAGATCGCCTCCCCATTCACTTGCAGCCAGTGGCCGATTTCCAGCAACCGCTGCTGCATAATAACAGGAATTCTCCCGTCGGCACTCGGACCTACATTCAATGCGAGATTGCCTCCCTTGCTAACCGTATCGATCAACAGCGCAATCAGATCGAAAGCGGATTTGTAATCATGAACAGATTCGGTTCGGTTATACCCAAAGGAAGTCCCGATTCCGCGGTTTTCTTCCCATGGCTTCAGACGATCCGAACCAATTCTGCCGAATCCGAATTCCGTCGTATAGTAATCTCCGATTTTGCCTCTGCCATACTTCTCATCCTTCCAGAATCCAAAACGATCATTAATCACAACGTTCTCTTTGACCGATGACTCATTATACAACCAGGCAATCATTTCCGCGGTTTTCCACTTGTCCGGATGGATGGTATCCCCATCCGCAAAAATGAGATCAGGCCTGTATCTTTCCACCATTTCCTTAAATTGCGGATGCATATGTGCAACGGCAAATTCTTCAGGGTCCTTGCAGTAAAAAAAATCGTCCGTATTATCGCCGCACAAAGGGTGAAACCATTCATGCAAAGACCAATACAGCCCTGTAATCAACCCTTTTGCGCGCATCGCTTCGAAGAACGGCGCCAATAAATCTTTCTTGGGCCCCCTGCTGCCGGCGTGCCATTGATCCGTTCTGCCATTCACGGCATATTTGCTGGGCCACAGACAAAATCCATCATGATATTTCGCAGTCATGAAGACGTATTTGGCCCCGGATTTCCGAATGAAGTCCGCCCAATCGTAAGGATCGTACAGTTCCGCATGGAATTGATCCACAAATGTGTCGTAGCTTGCATGCTCCCCGAAGCTCTGTTGAATAAACGGGTCCTCCATCCATCCTCTCCCCGGATGGCCGATCCATTCGGCGTATCCCGGCCCCTTTTTATAGGCCGGAACGGAATAGGGACCCCAACTGACGAAGATACCAAACTTGGCTTCGGTAAACCACGAAGGGCAGGGCCTTGTATTCAAAGATTCCCAGGAAGGGCTGTACACTTTCTCATTCATATCTACGAACCACTCCTTCTAGAAGCCGATCAGCGCTCCGCCATCCACCGGAATGACCGTGCCATTGACAAATCCCGCTGCTTCAGAGGCCAGATAGACAGCCGCCCAGCCAATATCCTCAGGCTCTCCGAATCTTTTCATTGGCGTTCGGCCTAATATTTTTTGCGTTCTTGGTTCATCGCCATCCAATGCTTTGCGAAGCATCGGCGTTTCGATCCACCCCGGAGCGATTCCGTTTACACGAATGCCGTAGGCGGAAGTTTCAGACGCCAATGTTCGAACCATGCCAAGATAAGCCGATTTTGCGCTGGAATAGGCGATCACATTCGGTTGTCCAATAAACGATGTCATGGACGCCAGAAAGAGGATATTTCCTTTTCCGCGCAGCTTCATTCGCGGAATTAAAGCACGACACATTGAAAAAGCCCCCATGACATGCACGTCCATGACCGACCGAAAATCGTCATCCGTCATTTCTTCCACAGGTTTTTTGCAATGGTTTCCCGCATTGTTAACAAGCACGCTGACGGGGCCGATTGTCGTTTCAATATGCCGAATAAATCCTTCCGTCAGGGCAGTATCCGTCACATCGAAGGGAAGATAACAGACCCCGGTTCCCATATCCCTTGCAAGCTTATCCCTCTCATCGCCCCGATCGGAACCGACCATGACCACTTCCGCTCCCGCATTGTGGAAACAGCGGCTCATTGCCAGCCCCAGACCGGTTGCTCCGCCTGTTATGAGCACTCGTTCTCCATGAAGGCCGAACATGTCCGTATAATGGTTCATCAACTTTACCCCCCACAATTGGTTCCCGGAGATTGATACTTATACGGAATAAAGTATTCTTTATGGTTCAACTTCTCCGCCTTTGTCCGTTCTCCGCGGCATGTCCGGACAACCTGTTCCATCAGTTCCTTGGCCAAAGCGTCCATGGACTTCGCTCCGATTAATGCCGCTCCCGAGCAGAAATCGAGATCATCCGACATTCTGCGGAATGTCTGTTCATTCCCGGTAATCTTGATAACGGGAGATATAGCGCTTCCGACCACGGTTCCCCTTCCCGTGACGAGAAACAGCAAATGGGCGCCGCTGCAGACTAAATCCATCAAGCCTTCATTATCATTGGGGTTGGTGTAGCCAAATCCCATAAAGTGCGGATCCGGCGTACTATCCAACAGCCATAGACCGGGATTCGCCGGCCTTTGCGATACCTTCAGCACGCCCTCAATGGGCTTGGATCCGCTCTTGGCAAAAGCCCCCATGCTTTTCTCTTCGATGGTCGTCAGCCCGCCGGCAAAATTTCCGGGCGATACCGAGTATTGCCGTACACTCTTGCAGTAATCAAGCATTTTGTTATAAGTCTCTTCCAGTTTCTTTCGTGCGCTCTCATCCTTGCCGCGACGAATCAAAACGTCCTTAAGCCCGATTGCCTCGACGATTTCTTCGAAAATAGCGGTGCCCCCCGCTTCAATGAGCAAATCAAACATGCGCCCCACTACGACATTGCCGGCCAAGCCTGACGTGTAGTCGGAACCGCCGCATTCCGCACCAACGATCAGCTCGCTTAAACCCATATCGACGGTCACGGTCTCCCTCATGAGGCGCTCATGCAATTCCCATACAGCGGCCTTTGCCTCTTCAATCGTATTTAACGTACCGCCATGGTCTTGGATCAGCATGGACAACGCGGGCTTCCCTTCCTGGACCGCGATCGCGGCCAAATGTTTGGCCTGCAAATATTCGCAGCCAAGCCCTATGGTCAGAACAGCTCCCACATTGGGATGGCGTATCATGGCAATCAACATGCGCAGCGCATATTCGTTGTCCGTACACCCACCGAATCCTACAACATCAAGATCGACTGCGGAGTTTCTGTAAAACAATCCGACCTCCTTGGCTACGAAGGACGCACATTCTACCGTGTACATCACCAATATTTTATTGCGAATTCCCTTGGTTCCGTTCTTGCGACTGAAGCCTTTCCAGCGTGGCGTCTCCATTTCATTCATCTTCAAACCTCCTCGTATTTCGGGAACAACTCCTGATGGGAAAAGATGGACGACACTGCTTTTTAGTCGTAATGCGTATCCGTAGGCGCCCCGGACTCCAGATCCAATGACGAGGAACGTTCATCGTAATTGCTCTTGCAATTATGAAGATGAACCCATGTGCCGATTGGGATGTCCTGTAAGGCAGTTCCAACGGCGATGCCATATTTAATGATCGGCTCTGTTGCATGGATCGCGCGGTTCGCAATCTTGTGCCCCCGCTTCACGCGATCCGCAATTTCGAGGCGGCGCACCTGTGAAGCGCCGTGAATGTGGACGGTTCCAGGCTCCAGGTCTGACAATGCTACACACACATTGTCCCTGAGGTCAATTTGGAAGCATGCTTGACTATCCTTTTCATTCATTCCTTTTCCTTCTTTCCCCAATATCACAAAATGCCATATTTCCGAAAAGCGTCTGTCGCGGAGAGTCCGGCCTCAATTTCCCTGCGAACCAACTTCTCGCCTCTTGCCTTTTCCAACGCACGCTCGATTACCTCCGCCTCAAGCTCTTTCGGGATCACGACAACCCCATCCTGATCGGCAAAAATCAAATCATCGGGGTTGATCCAAACCCCGCCCACCTCAATTGGACAGCGGTAGTCGATCACTTTGGTTCGAACCGAGGAGTCCTGCGCATATCGTCCACGTGAGAACACGGGCCAATTTTGATCAAGCACCATCGGGGTGTCACGATGATAGCCATCGATGACAGCCCCTGCCGCTTGGCGCGATTTGGCAGCGGCAGTCAGTATTTCCCCCCAATAGGCGCAGCGCATATCCCCGCCGCTTGCCAGGTAGACATCTCCCGGCCGCAATTGATCCAACGCCTCCGTTAATAAACCGAAGGGCTTCTCTTGCTTGCCGTGCACATCTATCATTAAGGCGGGCATCGCTCTTCCGACCACGATCATATGCTCCTTCATCGGTTGAATACCCGGGGGAAGAAACTGATGATACCTTCCCAGTTCGTCCAATATATCGCCAAGAACCGGCGTGTAGAGCTCATTTTTCATAAGTTCAAATAATTGCTGATCTTCTTGTCGAATGCTCATGCAGAACCTCCATACGATATAATTATATCTTTATTACAGTTCAACAATCGCCTTGATAACGCCGCTTGCGGGGTCAAGCCAGCTCTCAAAGCTCCCGATCATGCCCTCGAACGTACGGCGGTGAGTAATAAATCGAGAAGCGTCGACTGTGCCGGAATGGACGGCCTGGATGACGACCTCGAAATCCTCTTGGGTGGCATTCCTGCTGCTGAACAAGGCCAGTTCTTTCTTATGAAACTCGGGATCAGAGAATACAAGATCCGATTTCACCAGCCCCACATAGACCAATCTCCCGCCATGCGACACGTAGCGAAAAGCTTCCATCATCGACCTCGCATTTCCGGTTGCATCCAATACAGATGTAGGCAGATCGCCATTAGTCAGATCAAGCAGCGTTTCATAAGGCTGATTTCGCACATTCACAATAGCGTCCACCTTTGCCCAAGATCGGCAAAATTCCAAACGCGCTGCATTTACGTCCAGTGCAATGACGTTGGCTCCCCTTCCTTTGGCTATCGCCATTACGCCGAGTCCAATCGGACCGGCCCCAATGACGGCTACCGTTTCACCTGATCGGATATCCGCTCTGCGCACTGCGTGCGCCCCGATGGCAACAGGCTCTAAAATGACCGATTGGTCCAAGCTTAGCGCGGGGGTTCTAATCAGCGCCGTGACAGGCACAGAGATGAATTCTTGCATGCCCCCATCGACATGGACGCCAAGAACCTTCATTTCCGTACAGCAGTTCGTCTTCCCATTTCGACAAGCGATACATGTGCCACAGTGCAAATATGGAACAACCGATACTTGATCCCCGGGTTGAATATCCCTGTTGTGTGCGTTCACTTCCTCCACGATTCCCGCCAGTTCATGACCAAGTATACGCGGATACTGGAAGTAAGCTTGCTCTCCCCGAAACGCATGATAGTCTGTTCCACAAATGCCTATACGACGAATGCGAACCAGGGCTTCCCCCTGTTTCGCAGCCGGCTTCTCGCTTTTGTATGAAAAGGTGAATAAGTTGGGTTTTTCACAAACAATCGATTTCATTGTTTCCTCCTAAGGCGATGACTTGGCCAAACGATCTTCGCAAGATCGGCTAATTGGAGTATTCCGGCAAGCCGCTTGGCCAAGTATGATTATGGATCGGGGCGAGAATCGCCAACACTTTCTCTACTGCGGCCCGATCGATGGGTTCCTCTGCCCAGACCATATTTTTCACAATGTTATCCGGTGTAGCCGTACTTACAAGCGTAGAGGAAATACGTTCGTTTGAAACCGAGAATTGAATGGCCAACTTGGCCAGATTAATACCATTTTCCTGGCAATAGGAAGCGGCCTGTTTACAGTATTTGCGGATTTCTTCATCTGCGGGGTGCCAGGACGGCAAATCCCGATTGCCAAGCAACCCCATAGACAGCGGAGAAGCATTGATGATCCCTGTGTGTGTCTTCTCCAACCACGGCAATAACTCAATCAAAGCGGTGTCATTTAAAGCATAATGGCAATATGACATCACACAATCGATATCCATTGCATTGCTTGCTTTTCTAAGCGCCGCCATCGGCAAGCCGGTGATTCCAATAAACCGGGTCTTGCCTTGCTTCTTCAGGTTGTGCAAAGCCGGTAATGCTTCTTCCACGACTTGATGCAGAGGGACAAATTCAATATCATGCAGAAAGAGTATGTCCACGTAATCTGTTTGCAATCGACCCAAGCTTTCGTCCAAGCTGCTCATGATCCGGTTGTAGGAATAATCGAACCGATCCGCACCATAACGGCCCGCTTTCGTGGACAGGAAGAAACGATCCCGCTTGATTTGACGAATCGCTTTCCCCAATACGGTCTCGGCTTTCGTTAATCCGTAATAAGGGGACACATCAATGAAGTTTATGCCCCCGTCTACGGCTGCATGAACGGTTCGGATGCCGTCCGCTTCATTGATGTCCCGAAAAACGGAACCCAGGGAAGAGGCTCCAAAACTGAGAATGGATACATCCATATCGGTCTTGCCCAATCGGCGATAGTTCAAATGAGACTCCCCGCTTCTAGTTATACGTCTTAAACCCATCCACCGCTATCCAACTGCCGCTCTTTTTGACAACCTTGATTTTATGCGTGCCGTACAAGAGTCCCGTTATCGTAAACAATTCTTGCTGCTGCTGCCAAGTCGGGCTATAACTATCCACCGTGCTATTGTATACGCCGTCGATGTACACGTCCGCTTCGCCTCTGTCCGTTCCAACCTCTGTAATAAAGCCGACGCCGGTACCCTTGAAAGTGAACTCGGCATAGCCGTTATTGACGCTTGTGTAATGCAGGTCCGTATTCAAGCATCCGGATCTGCCCGTTCCGTAACCCCAGTTGGCCGAATAAGCTATATTCGTGTCGGTATCGTTAATCACGGTGTCGGAGTATACCCGGAAGGCATCCAGCGTGATCCAGCTTCCCGACTGCTTCACCATTTTGATCGTGTGCGATCCGTTGCTCAAACTCAGGTTTTTATATATTTCCGTTCTTGGAATGGTCGTAGCGTTATAGGTGTCGACCGTTTGCTGAAAGACGTTGTCGATATAGATGTCCACGTTTCCTCTATCGCTTGCCTTCTCGCTGAACAATCCGATTCCGGTGCCGGTAAATGTGAATTCAGCATAATCGCCATTATGACTGGTCCAATGCAAGTCATCTTCCTGATTCTGATACCTGTTGCTTCCATTCCCCCATGATGTGCCTGTATAACTGATTCCGCTGGACGAGTCGTTAATCATATAAGGATCGCTCACTTGATTCGCAGCCTGAGTAAATCTGTCAAGTGAAGTTTGACTCATGGTTCCGTCCTCCAGCATTCGAAAATTATATGCCATAAATTGATGTCTGCCCAAAGCTCTTTGCGCGATGGCCTTGAAGTCGCTGTCCGACATGGTGGTATTTAAACTATAATCTCCGAGCTTTCTCAGCACCCCCCAATCGCCCGATTCCGTAGGGAAATTCTGAGTAGCCTGTTCGCCTTTGTGAGGGCCGGAAGTAAATAGACCGTTCAGGATATTCGTAGCCGTCCCTGCATTCCCGTACGCTTCCCCAAAATAAAAATCTTCATAGTCTGTAAATCGGGGCATTGTAAATGAATTGAACGATACCATTCTGTCCGCATTACCGGCTCTGGCCGCTTCGGTCAACATACGAAAAGGCGAAGGATAATATACGACACCGTCATCGAAATACCAACCCGCCAGTTTGCTCCCGTACCGGTTACCGATCTCCGTGATGATGTTAATCCATTTGTTCATCGGAGCTTCTTTTCTGGCATCGTTTCCACCGGGAACGGTCCAAAAGTTGTTCCACCAATCCAAATTCGGATTATTGCCATGGCCCAGATGATAATAGAACATGACCCGGATCCCTTGATCCTGCGCTTCATCCAGCAGTTGGCCCAGATAATCCGTCGTCGAGGTTCTGCCGCTCATCACATCATCGACGGATGCAATAGGAGCGGCAATATAATAGGAATCCCAGGAAAGCGCCCAAACAAGAGTAGTTGCGCCCGCATCCTTCACCCGTTTCACAATATCGGGGATATTCAGACCAGCGTAGCTTCCCGGCCACACAGCATGACTTCCATCCGCATTTGCCCCCCATTCCCCCCATGTATACCATATGGCCATCGGGTTGCTTTTCATCCACGTTGCCGTCGATCTACTTGCGAATGACCAAGCAAATAGGAGATGTCGTCGGTAAACAGGTCCACCCAACCTTTCGAACCATCCATGGCCGTATACCATGCAGTCAAGTCAGTCAGTGTATCCGCCTCGGCTTTTTGAGGGTGCGAGACAGCAAATAAAGAAATAGCCAGAAACAGCGATAAAACAAGTTTGGAACATTTGAACATCGTCATCAATTTGCCTCCTCCTTTTCGTTTGAAAAACAACATATAAAACGCTTTCAAAATGTATCATATCGAATTTCATTCCCGATTCATATGGAGCGGATACATACAATTAGCTGGATTATTTAAAGATTTCGATGATGGGGATTTCAAACGGAAAGAGCGCAAGTCATACGGAACAGAATTTTGGAGCAAGGAGAACCGGTGTCAACGTATTTCAGCGATGGGGCACCGACGAATCAATTGGCGCATCTGATCGGCGGCATCGCGGATCAGTTGGACTTGTCCGGGCTCACAAAGTGGTACTCGAATCGGGGAGAAGAATCCTTCCGTCACGCCGTGTTGCGAAGGGCGACTATTGCTTTGCATGGGTTTTTAAACGCAGGCGCGCATAACCCGGAAATTTCCTCTGGCAACTATGGATTGTTTCTCAGTTCCGGCACCGCGTTCGGAGGGATTTCACCCCGCAACGCAGCCACTGCATTCTCCGCCGCCCTCATCGCCATCGCTTCACGCGTTTTTGCCGTGGCCGCCCCGATATGCGGAACCGTCACCGCATTCGGCAGTTTCAGCAATGGGTTGTCCGGATCCACCGGTTCTTGTTCGAAAACATCCAGACCTGCGGCATAGATCGATCTTCTGCGCAGCGCATCCACAAGCGCCGCTTCATCAACCACCTGGCCGCGCGCGGCGTTGATGAAAATGGCGCTCTCCTTCATTCTCGCAAACTGCGCGGCGCCGATCATTTTCTGCGTTTCCGCAGTGAGCGGCGTCATTACCACGACATAATCCGAACGGGAAAAAATATCGTCCATCGATACATATTGAGCGGCAAACTCCCGTTCTATTTCCGGCTTCCGGCGTCGGTTATAGTACAGAATTTCCATCCCGAACCCGAATTTCGCTCTTCGGACAACGGACTCCCCTATACGCCCCAACCCAATCATTCCCAGAACGGCATGATGGACATCCTGTCCGAAAAAAGACGCATTGTCATTACCCTGCCACTTTCCCTCCTTCACCGATCGATCCAGTTCCGGTATTCTGCGGGCCGCCGAAAGCATCAATCCGATCACAAGATCGGCAACGGTATCATCCAGCACTCCCGGTGTGTTTGTTCCTGCAACGCCTCTGGCTTTCATTGCTTCGATATCGAAATTGTCATAACCGACGCTCATATTGCTGACTACTTTTAATCTGGGAGCATGACACAATAATTCTTCGTTGATCCGAGGCTCCACCCCCGATGAAATCAAGCCTTCCACGTCGGCGATATCCTTGCATAATACGGTGAAGTTCGTTTGTTCATCCATCTTTCTCATTCGCACATCACAATGGAGGGAAAGAAATTCGCGTACCTTTTGCGGAACTGGATTGCAAACATATATTTTGGGTTTCATTGAGATATCCTCCTTCGTTGTCTGATTCCATCATTCATCCTCAACCGCATCACTCGTGGGACATAAAATTATCCGAAATCCTTCTGGCCGCTTCGGTGATCAACTCGATCATGCGTTTAACGGGCGCGCCTTCGCTGCGCACAAAAGGCACGCTTATGCTTATGCTCGCAATCATTTCATTCCTGCCATTATAGATCGGCGCGGCGAAACACTTCGCCCCCTGAAGAGATTCTCCATCGTCTATGCTGTAGCCTTGCGCACGAATGATCTTCAATCTTTCCAGCAACTCGTCGATGGAACCAATACTATTCCCGGTGACTTTTTCAAATTCCACATTTTTATACATGCTTATGATTTTTTCATTTGGAAATTGCGAAAGCAGCATTTTCCCCACCCCGGTTAAATGCGCCAATAAAGATTGGCCCACCTCGATGTAATAACGCACAGGGTGCGTGGTTTGCTCATAAGCGATAAACACCGAATGAATGCCTTCCAATACAGCGAGATGCACATTCTCATTCAACATTTTTGCCATTTCTTTCATGGTCGGTTTAGATAGCGAAATAAGGGGGTTAAAGGATAATGAATTGAAGTAGTCCAGAAACTTGATTCCCAATTTCAGCTTTCGGGACGGATCCATGTATAGATACTGACGCTCCAGCATGGTGTGAACCAACG
Organism: uncultured Caryophanales bacterium; assembly: GCA_964470405.1. Classification (GTDB taxonomy): domain Bacteria; phylum Bacillota; class Bacilli; order Paenibacillales; family CAYYCV01; genus CAYYCV01. The sequence continues at coordinate 58 of CAYYCV010000050.1, read as the reverse complement.
CGTGAATGCTGCTGCTGGCGATACCTAATCTTTTCCCCAGCTCATGCACGGTAAAGCC
>CAYYCV010000049.1:20091-27454 GCA_964470405.1 uncultured Caryophanales bacterium | reverse complement strand
GCCGTAATTTGCGGGGGGGGGGGGTAGGGGCGGTGCCGGTTTGGGGGCGCAGGGCTTGGGCAGGGGGTGGAGAAGCGGCAGAAGCCGCCTGGGTCTGCGGATTTCTTCCTGGCAAGACGGTGAAATTGGAAAATTAGTGGAGTGTGTCATCGATGGTTTTATTCATTATAGTGGGAAGCCTGGTTATCGGGTTCATGGTCGGGGCGACCAGCTTGAGCGGATTCCTGGTGGTTCCCCTGCTTCTGCTTTATCCCGGCGTATTGCCGTCCGAGTCGATCGCAATCGCTTTGATTTCTTTCATACCTTCGGGCTTGATTGGCGCATGGATCTATTACCGTAGAAATCAAATCCATTGGAGGATGTTCGTCACATTAACCGTATCCGGCTTGCCCGGTTTATATTTGGGGCTTCGATGGAGTTATACCGTGTCGGAGAGAACGGCTCAACACATTCTTGGCGGATTTTTGCTGGCTATCGGTTTGTTGTTGCTGTACCAACTGTATGAAGCTCGCGCGGTGAAACGGCGAAATCGCGAATATCCAACCCCCGTGCAACCGAAATTTCTGTGCCTGGAAATGACGCTGGGGTTTGTGGCCGGGGTATCCTCCACATTGGCCGGGGTCGGGGGAGCGCTGATCTTTGTTCCCGTGGTTGTTGCGCTTGGACTGGCTCCGGGAGTCGCTGTCGGCACCGGGATTGTCACCAGTACGGCGCTCGCGTTGCTGGGAATGACCGGGCATTTGTTCAATCTGGGCTCCATCCACTATGGTTTAACGGCCATTGTTGTGATTGCAGTTTTTCTGGGTACATGGATCGGTTCGAAGGTCGCTCATGATATTCCGAGATCGTGGGTTATGGCGTTGATTATCCTTCTGTGTATTTTGTCCGGGTCGAACTTTTTCATATGACGATGCGGCTTGCGATCCGGCTTGGAATGTTGGGTTTTTGCCTTCGATCCGTTATGATAGAAGGAGAACGATCAATCGAATGGAGGGTTTGGAATGTCGCAGGTCAAGGTGGATCAAACGGTGGCCGATTTTACGCTGCCCGCTTCCAATGGAAAGGATGTCTCCCTGAGCGATTTTAAGGGGAAGAAAGTCGTGATTTATTTTTATCCGAAAGATATGACTCCCGGTTGCACGACGGAATCGTGCGACTTTCGCGACTATAACGGAAAGTTCAAGGAGTTGAACACCGAGGTGATCGGCATCAGCCCGGATGATCTGAAATCGCACGGCAAGTTTATCGAGAAGCACGAGTTGCCTTTCCTGCTGTTGGCCGACACGGAGCAAAAGGTATGCGAGCAGTTCGGCGTGTGGAAAGAGAAGTCGATGTACGGCAGGACATACATGGGCGTGGAACGCTCGACCTTTCTGGTCGATGAGAGCGGCAAGCTTGCCAGAGAGTGGCGCAAGGTGAAGGTGGACGGGCACGTGGCCGAAGTGCTGGAGGCTGTTAAGCAAGGATAGCGGGCGGGTTCTACTGGTTGGAAATATATTTTACCATTTTCCGATTTCCGATAGGAGATGGCGTGATGAATAATACCGAACCAAGGTGGAGTTGTTCCGCATTGACGATCATTGATATGCAGAACGATTTCGCGCTTCCGGGCGCTCCTGCGGAAATCCCCGGCACGTCGGAGGTCATCCCCAATGTAAAAAAACTTGCGGCGGCCTATCGGGAGGCCCGGCTGCCGATCATTCACGTGATTCGTCTGTATAAGGCCGACGGGAGCAATGCCGATTTGTGCAGAAAAGAGGGGATCGAGCAAGGGAGGCGCATTGTGACTCCGGAAACGGAGGGCGCACAAATCGTTGCCGATCTGCTTCCATTTGGGGGGATTTCCCTGGATTCCGATGCTTTACTCGCAGGGGGCGTGCAACCGATTGGCGATGCGGAGTGGATTCTGTACAAGCCTCGATGGGGAGCGTTTTATCAAACCCCATTGGAAGTTTTTTTAAAGGAGAGGGCGGTGGATACGCTGCTGTTCTGCGGCTGCAACTTTCCGAACTGCCCTCGAACGAGCATATACGAAGCAAGCGAGCGGGATTTCCGCATCGCCTTGGCTCATGACGCAGTATCGGGGATTTACGACAGAGGGATGGCCGAGTTGAAAAATATTCACGTGAGAATGAAAGGGACCGACGCCATTCTCCGGGAGCTAAACGCTTAAAAGCGTGGTGAACAAAGCGGCGTGAGTGTGGGGCGCGGGTTGGAGAAACGACAGCGGCCGCCTTTGTCCGCAGATTTCCTCTGAATAAATGGCTGAAAATCAAATAGCTGAAAATCCAATGGCTGAAAATCCAATGGCTAAAAATCGGGAAATGGGTGGGCCACTGCGATCGGAAACCTGTACCCCAGCACGGAGCCGCCTGTTTTTCGCCACACTTCTAAACCGATTGCGGTGAATCGGGGAGCGGCTTGCGTGCCGAACTGGCCGTAAGCCGCATTGCTGTCCAAACCAGGCTGATGTATGGGCCCCGCTGGGTCCAAGCTAAGGTAAACGTTGGTTTGTCACGATTCGAATGGCATTTGCCGCAGCGCCTTCCCGACCTGGCCGGCGGGGGCGCGGTTGGACAACTTGCGCAAACGAGACGGCTCCGATCGGCCGGAATCGCCTTGTTTGCCGTGTGTTTATTTGGAAGCGAAGCGATGGCGAAACCGCTCGCCCATGGCGAAGCAAATGTCCCATAAATCGACCACCGGCTGTTTGGTATAAGGCTGCAGATGCATGTACCCGGCCGGGCCGAATTCGGGAGTAAACGTCAAATACGGGCTTCCCGCGGCTTGATGGCAGGCGCATATGTCGTCCCACCATTGTTCGTGCTGCGACAAGGTATACTCGTATTCCGGCGCGCGAAAATCCGGCACTTGAGGCCCCTGCTCGTAGCCGACGCGTCCGTGGATATGGACGGTGTGCCGGATGGCCAGGGACAGATGCTCCTCTTGGCCTTGCAGCATCGACTCGCATACGCAGCACCAGTGGCTGAAATCGGCCACAATCCGGAGTCCCGGCATATCCTCAAGCAGCCGGGCCGTGCTCCACGGCGTGAACGTCGCGCGTCCCCGGTGCGTTTCATGGGCGATCGCGACATTCATTTGTTTTTCCATCTCCAGGGCGGCCGCGAAGTAATCAAGCTGATCCCGATACGGCATGGAATCCTTCGCGCTGTGCGCGTTGATCAAGATCGGGCCGAGCTTGGCCGCCCGCGCCACCTGGGATTCCAGCGAAGCGACGTGCTCCTCCGCCGAGCTCGGATAAGGCTTCAGCCTGCTCCCGGAAAACACCTGTACGATCAGATCCAGTTGATATTTTTCCAGCAATTCTTTAAAAAGGACGTCGTCTTCCACGGTAGTCAATGGAGTTTCTATTCCGTTGTACCCGGCTTTTGCAATCCGGCTCAGCTTTTCATCCCAACTTCCTGTCATGCCCCATGCAGCTTTGATTAATTTGAGCTCCATTATGCTTCACCCGCCGTTCATCGTAGTTGTTGTTTGTTGTGGGAATAAACATAAACATAAACATAAACATAAACACAGGAATAAACATAAAAATACATACAACCCAATAAATATATATTTTTATGCTGTTGTTACGGCAAATTATACACATTCATTTTGAATCTTGTCAACGAGGGTGACAGGCGTGGCAGTGAGGAAGTTTACTAATGTTGGATGTCAGACGCTCGGCGCCTAACGCAGGGTATAGGATAGGCGCGAAGCAGGGGCGTGGCGGCGCGGCTGAATGGCTGAACGGGTGAATGGCTAGCATGATTGGCGACTCGCGCATTTTCTTTAGCTGAAAGCCGCTAACGAACCCATGTCACGCTATTTGCCGGTTTTTCCGGGTTGATATTTTTTAACGAATCCGACAGGCGTTATTCTTGCCAAATTGGCAGAAATCAGGAAAATCGGGATGAATAGCGTGTGCGGGGTTCGTTAAAATCAAGTATAGGCCTCCAGGACCCAAATAAGGCGTTAGGGAGTGGTCGGTTCGCAAACGTCGCTAAATTAACGTTTTGAGCGCGTCCGTGTTGAACGGGACCAGTTCGTCTATGCGCCCGGCTCGAATTTTGGCCGCCCATGCCGCATCCGCCAACAGTCCGCGGCCGATGGCGACCAGATCGAATTCCCCGCGTTCCAGCCGCGCCAACAGTTCGCTCATATCGGTTGTTTCCGCGCTCTTTCCTTTGAAGGCGCTGTGGAAGTCGGTATCGAGGCCGACCGAGCCTACCGTGATGGTCGGTTTGCCTGTCAATTTCTTCACCCAGCCGGCAAGGTTTAGTTGGGAACCGTTGAATTCGGGTTCCCAGAATCGGCGGGTGGAGCAGTGGAACATATCGACGCCGGCTTCCGTCAAAGGAGCCAGCAGTCGCCGCAGATCCTCCGGGTCGGCCGCAAGCTTCGCGTCGTATTGTCCCGATTTCCATTGCGATATCCGCAGGCTGATCGGGAAATCGGGCCCTACCGCGCGCCGGCAAGCGGCGACGATCTCCGCAGCGAAGCGGGTGCGGGCGGCGATGTCCCCGCCGTATCGGTCCGTCCTGCGGTTGGTTTTCTCCCAGAAAAACTGGTCGATGAGATAACCGTGGGCGCCGTGAAGCTCCACTCCGTCGAATCCGATTCGCTTCGCGTCCGCGGCGGCCTGAGCGTAGGCCCCGATGATCAGATCGATCTCGGATTGCGATAAAGGCGCGTTGATCCGCTCCCCGCTCAGATCGATGCCCGAAGGCCCGACCGACGGCACCGGGCCGTTTTTGCGCGTCATCCCGATGTGCCAAAGCTGCGGCATTATTTTGCCGCCGGCTGCATGCACGGCGGCCGCGACGTTTGCCCAGCCCCGGAGGGCGTCTTCGCCGTGAAAACGGGGCACGTTCGGATCGTCGTGAGCCGCCGGGTGGCGGATCAGCGTGCCTTCCGTGACGATGAGCCCGACGCCGTTTTCCGCCCTTCGTTTGTAATAGGCGGCCACGTTGTCCCCCGGCACTCCCGCCGGAGAAAACTTCCGCGTCATCGGGGCCATGACGATGCGATTGTCCAGTTCCAGGGGCCCGAGTTGAAAAGGCTTGAATAAGGCTTGAACGGATGGGGGAGAAAACAGGGTTTCGTTTGGATGATTCAAGGAAATCTACCTCCAATAGGCGTAATATGTCCATGAAAATCAATATGATGTATGCGACCCGATGATGTATGCGATCCGCGCGATTTTGCGAAAGCTTCATGTTCATTTTACCAAACAAAAGACGAATTTTCGCATCGAAGATGAACTTTCGCGTGGAAGATGAATTTCCGCATCGATTCGCGTCGAAGGTGAACCTTCGCATGGAAGGTGACTTTTGCAGGAAAAGTGAGTTTGTACGCCAAAAGTGAGTTTTCACGTCAAAGGCGAGTTTTCACGTCAAAGGCGAGTTTTCACGTCAAAGATGAGTTTGCACACCGATGGTAAATTTTCTCGTCGAAGATGAACTTTCGCTCGAAGATGGGCTCCCCCGCCCAAAGGGATTCCTTATGCGGTTGCGCGTGATTGCAGGCTGAGTCGGGAGATGCGGAGATTGCAAAAATATCATTTTTTGCGATTCCCGGCCATTGGCCGTGGGCGTTTCGGGGCTGCTTGATGCGAATACCTGCAAAAGTGCAGCTATTTATGTCCGATTCCGGGCACCGAGCGAAAATACCTGCAAAAATACAGGTATTTCAAAGTAGATCGCCCTAAACGAGGAGTTGGGTGCAGAATACCTGCACTTTTGCAGGTATTTCCACCGCCGTACCGTCTACGGAGAAAATAGATGCACTTTTGCAGTAATTGTAACCCGGAAGGTTAAAATTAGCCCACTTGAGATGGGGCGGCGTCCGAACTTGCGCAATTGATACCATGGTGCGGTGCAAACTTCAATCGGTGGCCCAATCAGCGTCAGTCGGCCTCCCAATCAACGCGCAATCGGTGCCATGGTGCTGTTCGCGACCCAATCAGCGACCCCAGTGACCCAAATCAGGTGACCCAACATGCGGCCACATTGGCGGCCGCGGCGTCCTGCTTCTTTTTCCAGATGCGGGGCTGCAACAATTTCGTTTCTTTTGCGTTTGATGTATAGGGAGACAGATAAAGAAACCCAAACATCAAACGAGGGAGTTGGCACAGATGAAATCTATCATGAAGATTTCTTGCCTGCTGGCGGTTGCGGTCCTTATCGCCGCAGGGTGCGTTTCACAAGCGGAGCCGAAAGCGGCGGATCAGGCGGATCAAACAGGCCAGACCGGTCAGGCAGACCAGTCAGGCCAGACGGACCAGACGGACCAGTCGGGCCAGGCGGATCAGGAAGGCCGGACGAATGAGCCGGCTGGAGAAGGCTATATCGCTCAGATTGAGGGGGAGCGGGTACTGATTTTGGACAATATGAAGGAAGAGGATATAGGAAAAAAGTGGAATGAACTATCCGATCATTACGAAGGAAGAGCGATTTGGCTGAAAACATCGGACGTGGATTCGTTCAAGGCGGGCCAAAAAGTCCGCTATTGGGTGGACGGAGCGGTGGCCGAATCTTTCCCCGAGCAGGGCGCGGCCCAAAAAATAGAGGTAACCCAGGAGGCGGATCCGGCAACCGACAGCACTTTTGTCGAGCCTAAGGAAAACGCGGCGTTCCGCAATGTGCAGGCGACCGGCTCGGACGGCCAATACACCGTGACCGGGGAGGCCCGCGTGTTTGAAGCGGTGATGCACTATGCGGTTTCGGACGGCCACAATTATTTGCTTGAGGAGTCCTACATGCTGGATGAAGGCGCTCCCGAATGGTCGGCCTTTACGCTGGAGATCGCCGTCCCGCCGGATCAGCGCCCCGTCAACGGTACGCTTGTGCTGGAATTGTTTGAGTACAGCGCCAAGGACGGCAGCCAGGTGAATACGTTGAACGTGGCATTGGAAAGCTTCGAAAAATAAAGCGTCATACCGGCCCGAGTGCCTCCATATAATCTATCAGAACAAAATTGATAGAATAATGGAGGCATTCGTCATGGGACGCGGGATAGAAAGATTCGTCAACCGAAAAATCGCACTTGCATTTTTATTGATTGCATTAAATATGATGGTGATTTCGCTGCCGGCGGGCGCGGGGGCTAACGCGAAAGCCAAAGCGGGTGCGGCGATGACCGGGGCGACGACGGAAGCGGCGACGGAAGCGGCAACGGAAGCGGAGGCAACGGCGGCCGAAGCGGAGGCTAAGCCGATGACTGCGGAAGAAACGAAGGTGGGGACCGAGTTGGTGACCGTGGCGGAAGCCAAAGCGGGGACAACGGCGGCCAAAGCGAGAGCAAAAATGGCGGCAGCGTCGGTCAAGGCGGCAACGAAGGCGGAGGCCAAGCCGTTGGC
>CAYYCV010000049.1:0-19991 GCA_964470405.1 uncultured Caryophanales bacterium | reverse complement strand
GGTGGAAGGAACGAAAACGGAGGCCAAGCCGTTGGCGGTGGAAGGAACGAAAACGGAGGCCAAGCCGTTGGCGGTGGAAGGAACGAAAACGACGGCAGCGGACGCCAAACCGGACGCCGATCCGGGCCGATCGGGCGGCGATCCGGCCTCGGCGGCGGACGGCGGCGTATACGAGCGGTTGATGTCCGGTGAGAAGGTGTTGAAGCAGCGATCGTATTCCGCTCCGAGCCGGCCGACCGTTTATTTGGCGTTTGACGACGGCCCGAGCGGTTTGACCTCGCGGGTATTGGATATATTAAAGGAAGAACGCGTTCAGGCTTCCTTTTTCGTGCTCGGAGAGCAGGCGGAAAGCCGCCCTGACCTGATTCGAAGAATCGTCCGGGAAGGGCACAGCCTGGGCAATCATACGTATAACCACAATTACAATGAGCTCTATGGGGACTTCCGGTCATTTTGGGATCAGATTCGGAAAACGGGGGACATCCTGCATCGCATCGCCGGGATGCGGCCCGACATGATCCGCGCGCCCGGCGGCACGTACGGGCATTTTGACGCTTTTTATTTTTATTATTTGGATCAGGCCGGATACCGGGTATACGATTGGAATATCGACAGCAACGATTCGCATCGCAGCCATGTGCCCGCCGGGGAAATCATCGACACGGTGGAAAAGGGGCCTTTTCCGCACGAGGTTCATTTGCTGCTGCACGATGGGTCCGGGCATGAGGAGTCGGTCAAGGCGCTGCCGGAGATCATCCGGTTTTTCAAGCAAAAAGGATATGTATTCGCCCCGCTGGATCCGCACGTGCAGCCGGTGTCGTTCCGCATCGGCGGGCTGAAGCAGGCGAGAGAATACGGCGTTGAACGCTACAGGGCGACGCTGGCGCTTGTCGGCGGCCGCGCCGGGGCCGCTTCGCCGCTGGTGATCCATACGAACGGCAAGGATGTCCGATTCGACCCCGATCAATATGCGCTGAAGGACGGACGGTTGTACGTAGGCGTGCGCAAACTGATCGAAACGATGGGGGGAAGGGTCGATTGGGATGAACAACGGCAGCAGGCCGCGATTTATTTTGGCGATCTATCGATTCAATATCATCTGAATGACGCCACCGGAACCTTCCGTCGTTCCGATCATCCCCCCGTTACCGAGCGGGCGGCGATGGACGTTCAAAACGGCTCCATTATCGTCCCCCTGCGCGATCTGGTCGAATGGATGGGCTTCGTCGTCGACAGCTTCGAGAATTTGCCGCAAGAGAAAGATGTGGTGTTGCACTATACCGGCCAATCAGGCATGGCACGGCTTTGATTCATTCCAATCAGGCGTGGGACGGCTTTGATTCATTTTGCTCTTGCAGAACGGACTCTTGCAGGAGGGACATCGCGTCCTTCATGACGTTGTCGATGTGCGTCTCCATAAACATGGCCGCCAGGTCCCCATTTCGTTTGGAAATGGCTTCAAGAATTTGCAGCCGTTCGAACTGCGACCGATTGACAATCGCATCTTGCCGGTTCGCCATTTGCCGGATGAGCTTGATTTGCAAGTCCATGGAATTCAGCATTTGCACAAGGACCTGATTTCTGGAAAACAGGGCGATTTTGGCGTGAAATTGACCGTCCAATTCGGAGTAAGCGGCAATGTCGTTTTGCTCCTGCGCCTTTTCCATCGCGTAAACCAATTTGGATATTTCGTCGGCCTCCTGTGCGGACATGCGGCTTACCGCAAGGCGTATCGCCATCACTTCCAGCGCTTTCCTGACCTCGTAAATGTCCTTTACTTCATCAGGCGTGAACTTGCGCACAAAATTGCCCCGGTAGGGGATTTCCGTAATCAATCCTTCCTGGACCAGCCGGTTGATCGCCTCCCTTAACGGGGTGCGGCTGATGCCGAGCCAATCGGAAATTTCCTGTTCGTCCAATTGCGAGCCGATGGGAAGTTTGCCCGTAATAATGGAGGATAGCAGTTGTTCGTACACTTCCTGCCGCAATGTTTTTCGACCTATCTTAGGGATCATCGTGACTTTCCTTTCTTACGCCTCATTTTCGTTCTTTTTTTTATTGTATCGAACTCGGAAATAAAGGGCAACTGCCAGGCTCCCCCGTCTTCGGAAGTTGTTGAGTTTGGCATAAATGAAAGGTATGATGGTATTGAGCGCTGAGTGAAGGGATGAGGATGTATGGTGCGGTCCAAAGGCACGGTGACCATAGCCGATGTGGCAAAGCAGGCGGGGGTCGCCAAATCGACGGTGTCCAGAGTGATCAATCAGGAAGCGGGCGTGAAAGCGGCAACCCGGCAAAAGGTGAATAAAGCGATTGAATTGCTTAATTTTACGCCGAACATTCTGGCCAGAAGTTTGAAAACCAAGCTTCGTCGCCAGATCGCGCTCGCGATTGACGACATCCGAAATCCGTATTACCCCGAGCTGGCGTGGGCGGCTGAGCAAATCGCCAAGCAAAACGGGTTTCGGCTCGTATTGATCAATCATTACGGCAGCCCGACCGAGGAATTGGCCGCGATCAAGGAAGCGAACGATATGCACATCGACGGCATCATTCTGCTCTCGATCAGCTATCCCAAAACATTGAAGTCTGTCGTGAGCAAAGCGTCTGTCGCCGTCTGCCTGATCGGCACGTACGAGGACGACATCGAGGCCGATATGGTGAAGCTGTCCAGACCGGAAGGCTACCTGGCGATGAATCATTTGATCCGCATCGGCCGAACGAGGATTGCCTATGCCGGCGGCCCGACGCACTTCCATCACGGGGAGCGGTACACCGCGTACGAGAAATCGCTGGCGTCCAATTTTATGAAGCTGGACCCTTCCCTCGTTTTTATCGGGGAGAGCATGACCATTCAGGACGGCATCGAAGCGGCGGAGTATTTTTGCCGATTGGAGCAAAAACCCGACGCCGTATTTGCCGCGAATGATCTGATCGCGATCGGCATCATACAGACGCTGACGGACCGGGGATGGCGCATCCCCGAAGAGATCGCCGTGATCGGCATCGATGATATCCGATGGTGCACCTTGACCCGGCCGAAGGTCAGCACGGTTTCCAATCTGGCGGCGCAAATGGGCAGAATGGCCGTGGAGCTGCTGTTGAAGCGCATATCGTCCCCGGACGATTCCGACTATAAGCGAATCGAATTGGAGCCCCGGTTGATTGTCCGCGAATCCAGCGTAAAAACCGTGTAATCCGAAGGAAACGGAATTGACTAATGTTTGGGCCTATGACATAATAAAATGGAACCGGTTCTAATAATATTGTATATTATAATTAAAGTGTTATTAGAATGCTGTTTTACAAGGTAAAACGGAATAAAACCGATTTCTGAAATTGAAAATATGCCAAATGAAGGGGCAGATGATGAATGATGTCAAATTCCAGGCCGAATATCCTCTTGATTATGACCGATCAATTGCGTTCGGATGCGTTGGGTTGCTACGGGAACCCGATATGCCGGACGCCGAACCTGGACCGCTTCGCCGAAACGGGCATGCGCTTCGATCAGGCATTTACGACGTGCCCGGTTTGTTCGCCATCCCGAACGTCCATCATGACGGGGGTGTATCCGCACAATCACAAGGTGTTGATCAATACCCACATCGACACGAGAACGACCCGAGGCCTCGACCCGGAAATGCCGACATTCAGCCGGGCTTTGGCCGATCTGGAATATCATTTGGAGTATTTTGGAAAATGGCACGTCCACGAGGATCACAGCCCGCTGGACTACGGTTTCCATCGTCATATTCCCCTGCTGCGGGATTCCAATGAGAGATACGAGCGGATTTATATCGACTTTTTGAACGGCAGGCAGTTGACCTCCGCCAAAACGAGGTCGCAGGTGTCGGAAGAACCGTCGCACCAACTGACGCAATCCGCGATATCGTATTTGACGGATTACAGCCGGAATGCGGAAGAACGGGACCCGTTCTTTTTAAGGATCGATTTTTTAAAGCCTCATTTTGCCAATGTGGTGCCGGAGCCGTTTGCGTCCATGTATCAAGAGGCGGACATCCCGCCGTGGCCCAATTTCGGCGAAAGCTTCGTGAACAAGCCCGCCGGGCATTTGCGGAAGCATCAGGAATGGGCTTTGCAGGACAAGGATTGGGATTGGTGGAGGCGGGTCGTGGCCATGTATTACGCCGACGTGTCGTACGTGGATCATTGCTGCGGCCTCCTGTTCGACGCGTTGAGCCAAACGGGTCTGGAGCGGGACACCATCGTCGTATTCAGCGCGGACCATGCCGACAGCCTCGGCTCGCATAAGCATTTCGAGAAGGGCGGCACGATGTACGACGAGGTGGTTCGCGTTCCGCTCATCATTCGCTGGCCGGGCGTGACGCCGGAGGGGTCGACGAATCCGCATTTCGTAAGAAACATGGATTTGATGCCGACCTTTATTCGGGCCGCGGGCGGAACGCCTCCCGAGGGCATCGACGCCGTCGATCTGACCCCGCTGCTCCACGGCCGTTCGGACACGGAATGGACGGACAGCGTTTACGTCGAGTATCACGGCGATGTGTGGGGGCCTTACACCCAACGGATGGTCAGGACCGACGATTACAAATATGTGTTCAATCCGTATGATCTGGACGAGTTGTATGATCTCCGGGCCGATCCTTACGAGATGACCAACCGGGTTTCCGATCCCGCGTACAAGGAGATTTTGAACGAGATGAGAGCGAGGCTTCTCGGATGGATCAAGCAGACCAACGACATGTTTACCTATTCGTTCGTCACGCGGAATTTTCCGGATCCCCTATTTCCGAACCAGAAGCCATCATGAGGATGAGAAGGTGAATTGTTTATGGCATTGCAGACCGATTACGTGGAGAGAGTATACGCGAGCTGGCTCGGTAAAATTATCGGAGTCCGGCACGGCGGGAATGTTGAAAACTGGACGTATGAGCGCATCGGGCGAACCTTTGGCGAAGTGACGGACTATTTGCATCAATTTAAAAATTTTGCGGCGGACGACGACTCGAACGGCCCGATGTTCTTCCTGCGGGCGTTGGAGGATTACACGCATACGAGCGACATCACGGCCGAGCAGATGGGTTTGACCTGGCTGAATTACGCCCCGGACGGACACGGGTTTTATTGGTGGGGCGGGTACGGGAAATCCTCCGAGCATACCGCCTATATGAATTTGAAAAGCGGGATCATGGCGCCGCGTTCCGGCTCCATCGAGCAAAACGGGTTGACCGTGGCCGAGCAGATCGGGGGGCAGATCTTCATCGACGTCTGGGGGATGATTGCCCCCGGCAATCCGCAACTGGCGGCCGAGTACGCCGAGAAGATCGCGAGCGTCTCCCATGACGGGAACGGCAAGTACGGCGGCATGTTCATTGCCGCCTGCATCGCCACGGCGTTTGTCGAGCGGGATATCCGCCGCATCATCGAAAGCGGCCTGTCCGTCATCCCCGCCGATTGCGAGTATGCGCGCGTGACCCGCGACGTCATGTCTTTCCATCAAGCCCATCCGGACCATTGGCGGGACGCGTTTCAATACGTAAAGGCCCATTACGGATATGATCGGTATCCGGGGCATTGCCATATCATCCCGAATTCGGCTGTGATCATCCTGTCCTTGCTGTACGGCGGCGGCGACTTCTCCGATTCCATCAACATTTGCAACATGTGCGGCTGGGATACCGATTGCAACGTGGCCAACGTGGGGGCGATTATCGGAGCGCGGAACGGGCTGGACGGGATTCCCGTGAAGTGGCGCGAGCCGATCAACGATTTCCTGTGCTGCTCCAGCGTCGTCGGCTCGCTCAATATCATGGAGCTGCCATGGTGCGCGTCCTATATCGCCCGTTGGGGCTACCTGATCGCCGGCGAAGAAGCGCCGGAGCAGTGGCGCGAGATTGTGCGGGGCCGCGGCCCGCGGTTCCATTTCGAGTACCCCGGTTCCACCCACGCGTTCCGTCTGGATGCGGGGAACGAGCTCGTGGCGGGCCGCCATGTGACCGGGCGGATAGAGAACACAAGCGAAGCGGCCGCTTCCGGCAACCGCGCCCTGAAGGTGCTGTTCGACAGGGTGCAGGGCGGCAGCGCCTACCGGGCGTATTATCAGACGTACTATCGGCCTGATGATTTTAACGACAGCCGGTACGATCCCAGCTTCTCGCCGGTGCTGTATCCGGGGCAGACGGTGGTCGCCGCGGCGATGGCGCCGAAGACGCTGGCGTTCGGCGTGCAAGCGCGTTTGTATGTAAAGGACGGAAATACCGGACAATATTATTATGGCGACAAGGTTGCGCTGGCCCCCGACGAATGGACGTCGTTGCGGTTCGCCATCCCTCGCTTGAGCGGCGCTTGCCTGGAGCAGGCGGGCATCGAATTCATTCCCGATAACGACAAGACCCGGATCGAAAGCCTGGTCTGTTATATCGACAATATGGACTTTGAAGGCAAACCGAACTACGAGATCGATTTCAGCAAGGAACGGCTGGAAGAGTGGACCGATCTGCATATCGAAGTGAGCCAAATGTCCTGCCTGCGGGGAATATGGACGCTGGAGGACGGGGAATTGAGCGGAAGCTACCACGGCGAGACGGCGGAATGTTATACCGGCGGCCTCGATTGGGACGATTACGCGTTCGAAGCGACCGTGATTCCCCGATTGGGCGGCCATCATCGGATCAATTTCCGGGTGCAGGGCGGGATTCGTTCTTATGCGGTGGGCCTTGCGCCAAGCGGGAAGCTCGTGCTGTACAAAAATGAGAACGGCTACCGCATTTTGCGGGTGGCCGACCTGGCCTGGCAGCCGGAGCAGCCTGTCGGGATAGCCGTTCGCGCGGTCGGGAATCGATTTCAAGTCTCCGTGGACGGCGTGCCGTTGCTGGATTACACCGATGAGGAGTCCCCTTATTTGACCGGGATGATCGGCTTTTCCAACGCCGAAGGCAGCCATACGCATTATCGGGGCTTTTCGTTGAGCAGCCTGTAGCGTCGGACTGCCCAGGCGCGGCATTCAAATGAAAGGAGCAGGAACAACCTATGACAACACATAAAAAATCACCGTTTCCGAATGTTGTTTTCATTTTGTCGGATGACCAGGGACCCTGGGCGATGAGGTGCGCGGGCAACCCGGACATCATCACCCCCAACCTGGATCGAATAGCGGCCGAAGGGATGCGCTTCACCAACTTTTTCTGCGCTTCCCCGGTTTGTTCGCCGGCGCGCGCTTCGCTGCTGACCGGCCGCATCCCGTCCCAGCACGGGGTGCTGGACTGGATCAAGAGGGGCAACGAAGCGCCGGATGCCGTCGAGTATTTGGCCGGGCAGCGAGCGTATACCGATGTTCTGGCGGACAACGGCTATGTTTGCGGGCTGTCCGGGAAGTGGCATCTGGGCAACAGCGTTCTGCCGCAAAAAAGCTTCAGCGATTGGTGCGTGTTGAAGCGGGGCGGCGGGCATTACTATCGCGCGGACATGATCCGCGGCGGCGTGGAGTATACCGAGAAGGAATATATCACCGACCGCATTACCGACGTGGCTTTGGAATTCCTGGACAAGTACGAGTCGGACGAGCGTCCTTTTTATTTGAGCGTTCACTACACGGCGCCGCATTTTCCGTGGACGAACGGGAATCACCCCGAGGAATATTTGAACATGTATAAGGATTGCGCCTTCGATTCGTGCCCGCAGGAACCGATGCACCCCAATATTCGCAAAAATGCCGCAAAAGAAGTGGAGAATGACTTGCGCGGCAGCCTGATGGGGTATTTCGCGGCGATTACCGCGATGGACGCCAATGTCGGCAGAATATTGGACCGGCTCGATCAGTTGTGGCTGCGCGAGGACACGCTCGTCGTATTTACGAGCGACAACGGCTTTAGCTGCGGCAAGCACGGCTTCTGGGGCAAGGGCAACGGCACCTTCCCGCAAAACATGTTCGACACCACGGTCAAGGTGCCGTTCCTGGCCACCATGCCCGGCCGCATTCCGCAGGGCGCGGTGTGCGACGAACTGGTCAGCGGGTACGATTTCATGCCGACGCTGCTGGATTTCGCCGGCGTGCCGTATGAGCATGACGCCGGCCTTCCGGGCTCCTCCTTCGCGGAACTGCTGGACGGGAAAGCGGCGGGCCGCGAGAAGTACGTCGTCGTGCATGACGAGTACGGCCCTGTGCGGATGATTCGCACGAAGGAGTGGAAGTATGTCCATCGGTATCCGTATGGTCCGAACGAGTTGTACCACCTCAAGGACGACCCGGATGAGCGGACCAATTTGATCGCCGATCCGGAGCGCAGCGGGGTGACGGTCGAGATGAAGTCCCGTTTGGAGGAATGGTTTATCCGGTACGTGGATCCCGCGCTGGACGCGACGAAGGAGCCCATCACCGGGGAAGGGCAGCTTTATTGGGCCGGACCGGCCGGCAAGGGACGCAAGGCGTTTGAATCTTAGAAAGCGAAATCGGTGTATGAGCGAAGTCGATGAATGAGCGAAATCGGCGAATGATTGAGGGGCGGTTTGAATCCGTATCGCCTCCATCCTTCGTTCCAAGCAGGCTGCGCCTGATTTTGGACTCCGATGCAACGGCTTCTTCATTGCGCACTGTCCCGTGATCTATTCTGGTCGAAAAAAGCACCTTTTGGCTTCTTCATGCCAGAAGGTGCTTTTCGATTTCCTTGTTCGCTTGACCGTTTGTCTTCTTTATTGGCCTAACAATTCGTCCAAGCGAACGATGATGACCGTCATTTCGGCGCGTGTTACCGCTGTGTCCGGCGACATGGTTGTGTCGGATGTGCCGTATAAAAGGCCGACGCCGGTGCAGTAATCCATCGCCTCCTTGTAAGGGGGGATGCCGTGTCTTCAAAGCCTTTGGCTGCTCTGGTTTTTTCAAAATAAGGAAAAGTGTCCGAGTAGATAAGGGGGCCGGACGATGTTAGAATAAAATAAACAATTTGATGCTCCTGATCCGGGTTTCGTGATCGCGTCTCTCGGTCATGGCCAAATTGAAGCGACCCATTTGCCGTTTTTGATGGGTAAGGAACGGAAGCGCTTGATTAGCCATTTTGCCACTACAAAAAATCAGTGGTGGGTGAAAATGAATAAACCTATCCGCGTCAGCCTATACCAGTTGACAGTTTTTTTTTATGAATATATAATATACAAAGTACAATATTTTAAAAATAAAAATGGCAACGGGAGGGCCGCGAACGGGAAAACGGACTGGAGTGATAGGGAGAGGTAAAGGTAAAGGTAGACAAAAACATCAACGGACAACGATGAAGGAGGTCATTTTTTATGTCAGTCAGCATGAAAACGGTTACCAGTATCTTCTTGGCTATTGCACTAATTCTCACCGCCTGCTCGTCACCGACCCAATCGGGAAAAACGCAAGATACGAATCAACAAAAAGAAAGCGCTTCAAAAAATGAACAGCCATCTCCGACCAATGCGAAGCCTTCCGAGCCCCAGGTGATCGAAGTGATGCAGCCGCCCGCGGAAAACGAAGGGGATAAAGCTTTCAATGTAGAGATGGTCAAATTGTTTGAAAAGCTGAATCCCGGATACAAGGTGAAGCTCGTTGAAGCGGACACGAAGGTGGAAAACGGAAAAATCACGACCATGCTGAATTCCGGCGTGGATGTTCCAAGCATTATCCAAACGGGCTCGGGTCCGAGCCGCATGGATGTGCTGTCCAGCTCCCTGATGCCGTTAAACGATCTGTATAAGGAGAACGGCTGGGCGGATAAGTTGACTCCTACAGCTTACAATTTTCTTGTGAATTTCGATAACAATCTTCCCGGCGATCTGATTTTCGACGTTCCCAATAACATTGATGCCATACAGGTATACTATAACAAGGATATTTTTCAAAATCTAGGATTAAATGTTCCCAAAACCAGCGCTGAATTTATGAATGTCATGGAAAAACTCAAGGCCGCCGGCATTACTCCGCTGGTGGGGGGGACACGAAGCGGATTTGCGGCAGGATGGCTTTATGGAAACCTGATGGAAGCGATTGCCGGAAATAAAGCGGTGACGAAGCTCATGTCGGGAGAGGCGAAATGGACGGATCCCGAGTTTATAAAAGTGGCCGAAACTTTAAGAGACTGGGTGGATAAAGGGTATATCGATAAAAAAGACGCCACGCAGACGACGGACGACGCAAAGGCGAGGTTTTTGGCCAAACAGGCGGGCATGACCGTGATCGGCAGTTGGTTTATTAAAGACATCAAGGATAAAAATATGGAGGACAGCGTTGGAATGTTTGTTATGCCCTCTTTCGTTGATGGAGAGACGGCTTATCCGACCGGAGGCATGGGGGGCGCGTGGGTTATCCCGGCGAAGGTGAAGGATGTCAGCCTGGGAGTGAAGTGGATTGATTTCCTGCTGTCGGAGGAATACGCCCAACTGTATAACAGCGATCCGAGGAACACGGAAATTCTGGCTTCGAAAGCGGCTTTGAAACATCCTCCGGTCAACGACCTGCTTGAAGAGGCAATGAATTCGATCTCCGAAGGATCGGGATTCAACCCGAGCGTGTTCATCGGCGTGCATGCAAAGGAAGTATTCTTCCAAAACCTGCAAGGAGTTATCGGCGGGATTGCCACTCCGCAGGAAGCGATGGGCAATATTGAAAAGGGTGCGGAGAAAGACCGCAGTAAATAACAGGATGTTAAGAAATAACAGGACGTCAAGAAACAACAGGACGTCAAGAAACAACAGGACGTCAAGAAACAACAGGTCGTCAGAAGCGATTTTTCGCAGCTAGGAGAATGTGGGATGAATGTTCGCGGTTTCTCGAAATACAGTGGTTCCATCAAAAAAACGGTCATGATTTTATCGTTTTTGTTGCCGGCGCTGGTTTCCTATGTTCTGTTTATGGTTTTCCCAATCGAAGAAGCGATCCGCTTGAGCTTCTTCGATTGGAACGGAAACGCGCCTGTGATGAATTTCGTTGGTCTGGACCATTATGTCGCTATTTTGAACGATCCGATTTTTATTCAATCCTTGCTCCACAATTTGTACTGGGTGTGCATTGAGTCCGCTCTGGTGATCATTCCGGTGTTGGTCTTGTCCATTATGATCACCCGGGTCAAGAGGGGAAAAACGTTTTTCCGGACGGCCTTTTATTTGCCCGCCATTCTGTCCCTGCCGGTGGTTGCGGTGATTTGGGGGAAGATCTATGATCCGTTCATGGGGCCGATCAACGCATTTTTGAAAATGATCGGTTTGGAAAGCTGGGCGCTGAATTGGCTGGGCGATCCGGTGGCCGTCATGCCCGCGTTGATCGTAGCCGGAACGTGGTTTGGCTACGGGTTTTACATGATTTTGTATTTGGCCGGGCTGCAGGGCATCGATTATTCGCTTTATGAAGCGGCGGAACTGGACGGAGCGCAAGCCATGCAGAAGCTGTGGCACATTACCATTCCGTCCCTGCGCAATACGATGACGCTGGTCATCAGCCTGGTTATTATGCACTCTTTGAAAGGTTTCGCCATGGTGTGGGTCGCCACCCAGGGCGGACCTTTCTACAAGAGTGAAGTCGTGGCCACTTACATCTACAGAGCGGCCTTCAATATGTTCGAGATCGGTTACGGGGCCGCGGCGAGCGTGATTCTTTCGATTATTGTTATTGTGATTACCGTTGCGTTTATTTACTTGCGGGAAAAGGGGGAGTGACATGGCCGCGCAAAAAACCTACGCACAGATTGCTTTGTGGATCGTGTTGTTCGTATTGCTGATTCTTTTGGTCACCCCCGTGATTTGGACGATTTTCGGAAGCTTCAAATCGAATACGGATATTTTCAATCATCCTTTCTCTTTGCCGTCCTCGCTGTCGTTCGGGAACTATGTGGATGCCTGGGAATTGGCGCATTTCAACCAGTATTTTTATAACACGTCCTTTATTACCGTATTCGGTCTGGTGATGATCGTATGCTTTGCGACCATGGCCGGGTACGTCTTCGGTCAGATTTCCTTCAAAGGAAACAATCTGTTGTTTTACGCGTTTCTCGTCGGCATGACGCTGCCCCCGCAAACGATTATCATTCCCCTGTTTTATCAGTTGAAGTCGCTGGGGTTGGTCAATACGCTGTGGGGCGTGGTTTTCGCTTCCGTGGGCAACGGGATGCCTTTCGCCGTTTTCCTGATGCGGAATATGTTTCGCGGGCTGCCGAAGGAATTGCGCGAATCGGCGTATATGGACGGGGCGCGGGAGTGGAACATCTTTTTGAAGGTGATGGCGCCCTTGGCGAAGCCGGGTATTTTCGCGCTCGTGATATTTACGTTTCGGGATCTTTGGAACGAGTATCTGATTCCCTTGGTCCTGTTGATTCATCCGGATAAATTCACCATCGCCATCGGCATCAGCGCGCTGCAAACGGAGCAGTCGTCGAACTATTCGGTCATCTTTGCCGGCGCGGTGATCTCGATGATTCCCATATTGATCTTGTACTTGATATTCCAACGTCAGTTTATTGAAGGCATCACTTCCGGCGCGCAGAAAGGCTGACGGCGCGCAGGCGGAGAACGGAGGCAGAAACAGGTATGGATTCATCCAGCACGGAATTGCAACTATTTCCCAATCGGCGGGCCAATGTGATTTGGGTGTTCGCGGATCAGCTCCGGGCGCAGGCTCTGGGATACCGCGGTGACCCGAATGCCGTGACCCCGAATATCGACAACCTGGCGAGGTGGGGCCGGCGCTTCGATTGCGCCGTATCGGGGTCGCCCTGGTGCAGCCCCTTTCGCGGGGCTTTGCTGACTTCCCTTTACCCGCACCAATCGGGGGTGATCAAGACGCCGTCCGCCCTCGATCCCAAGCTTCCCACGATTGCGAAGCCCTTCCGCGAGGCGGGCTACCATACCGCCTGGGTGGGGAAATGGCACCTGGACGGAACGAATTCCCGGGTGCGGTATGTCGCCCCGGAACGGCGCGGCGGGTTCGATTACTGGATGGGGTACGAATTCAACGACCACCAGAATGAAGTGCATGTATACGGGTCGGACGGCGAGACGCCGCGCCGGCTTCCCGGTTATGAGACGGATGCCCTGACGGATTTGCTGATCGATCATCTTCGGTCGCATTTAGACCGGAAGTCGCCGGACGGCGAGTATCAGCCTTTCTTCGCCGCTTTGTCCGTACAGCCTCCGCACAGCCCTTACACGACGCCTATGACGGTGGACGGGCGGTATTACCGCAATCCGGATCAAATCCGCTTCAGGCCGAATGTGCCTCACGTGGATTGGATCAGGGAGAAGGCTGCGCTGGATTTGGCGGGCTACTACGGCATGGTGGAGAATCTGGACATGAATCTGGGCAAGCTTCGCATGGCGTTGAAGGAATGGGACGTCGATCGCGAAACGTATGTTGTCTTCTTCTCCGATCACGGGGATTGCCTGGGATCGCACGGCCAATGGGCCAAGTCCAGCCCGTGGGAAGAGTCGGTCAAGATCCCGTTTATTATTTTTAAAGAAGACGGGGGCACCCCGATGAAAAAAGGCGTCACGGACGCCGTGTTGAATCACGTGGACATCGCGCCCACCACGTTGGGGCTTTGCGGCATCGAGGCCCCGGAGTGGATGGTGGGCCACGATTATTCCAATTATTGCTCGACGGGGGTGGAAGCGCGCGAGCAGGAGCCCGATTCGGCTTATTTGCAGCAAATTCCGCGCAAGTACCACCCCCATTCGGTCAACCAGGCGTGGCGCGGCGTGCTGATGCGCGACGGATGGAAATATGTATGCATGCCGGGCCACGATTGGCTGTTGTTCGATACGAGGAACGATCCTTACGAGATGGCCAATTTGTGTTACGATACGGTTTTCCAGGAGCAGCGGGAGCGTTGCCATGCCCGGCTGTCGCGCTGGATTGCCGAGACGGGGGACACCTTTGCCATGCCTCCGGTGGAAATCAGATAAGCCGCCCCGGCGGGCAGCGGCCTCCATCGTCATGAGGTCCAACGCCAATGGAGCGGAAATAAAAAAACAGCAGCGGGCGCAAACCTGGTTTGCGCTCTGTTGCTGTTTCGCGATGTTCGCGAGGTTTCCGGATCTGGAATCCGAATCCCGAATCCGGGATCAATCCTTCTTCCGTTCGTTTTGCTCCCGAATCATGGACATGACATCGTTCATGACATTGCTGATGTGCGTTTCCATAAAGACGGCCGCCAAATCTTCATTCCTTTTGGATATGGCTTCGAGAATTTGCAGACGCTCGAATTGGGAGCGAATCACAACGGAAGATTTGCGGTTGGCCATGAGGCGGATCAACTTGATTTGCAAATCCAGGGAAGTGAGCATTTGCACCAGGACCAGGTTTTTGCTGAACAGGGCGATCTTGGAATGGAACTGGCCGTCCAATTCGGAATATTTCATAATATCCGATTGTTCCTGCGCTTTTTCCATCTGCCGGATCAATTCGGAAATTTCGCGGGCTTCCTCTTCCGTCATAAAGCGTACGGCTCGTCGAATCGCCATCACTTCCAGCGTTTTTCGCACCTCGTAAATATCCTTCACTTCTTCCGGAGTGAATTTCCTGACGAAATTTCCTCGATACGGAATTTCGGTAATGAGTCCTTCTTGCACTAAACGATTGATTGCTTCTCTCAAAGGGGTGCGGCTCGTTCCCAGCCATTCCGCTATCTCCTGCTCATCCAGTTGCGACCCGACCGGCAGGGTGCCGATCAGGATGGAGTACAGCAACTGTTCGTATACTTTGTGACGCAATGTTTTTCTTCCCAGCTTTGGAATCATAGTTTTCACGCCATTTCTTTATTATAAATTCAGGCGGATCGCCGCTCCGTTGGAAATCAAAGCCGCTTCATACACTTTCATGACTTCCAGCGCGAATTCGAGCGATCCTTTGACCGCTGGCTGTTGGTTCAGTACGCAATCGCAAAAATATTTGAGCTCGCCGTACATCCCCTGGGTGAACAGCGCTTTGTTTTCCAGGGTGGCCAGACAGTTTTGCGGCTCCCAGACCACGGCTCCCGTATCCTCCCCTTCGGGGATGTATTGAAACGTGCGGTTGTATTCGAACGGGATGCCCCTTTGCAGCGAAACCCGCAGGGAGTTGTCGATCCGCAGGTGCCAGCTTTTGCCGAAAATCCCGTAGGATTCGCTCGGTTGCGGGCCGGAAGCAAAATGGAAGTTGCCGACGACGCCATTTTCAAACTCCAGCAGGCAGGTTCCCCCGCCGTGTTTTCCGGCGAAGGCCGTGACTTCGGCCACTTTGCCGCCGACGGCCAGCATGAGCGAGAGCGGATGGATGCCGTTGGCCAGCCAGTTGGTGAACGTTTTGCTCTCCAGCACTTCTTTTCCGTTCGGAGGCAGGCTCATGGGATAGACCGCCAAGATCGAGTGGAGGGCGCCGTATTTTTCCGAGTGGACGATCTCGATCGCTTTTTCGGTGGAGGGCATGAACGCTTTTTTGAAACCGACCACGGCGACGCGGTCCTTCCTGGCGCGGATCATGTCTTCCACTTCGGAGGCCCGCATGGCCGGGGGCTTTTCCAGCCAGACGTGCAGCCCCGCTTCAAACGCTTCGCAGGCCAACTGCGGATGGAGCTTGGCGGAGACGCAGATCAGGGCGGCATCCAGGTTCTCGTTGGCGTACATCTCCGATGCTTGGGTATAGGAATGGCATCCGAATTGCGCCGCCGTCGCTTTGGCCAGATCCGCGTTGGTGTCGCAGACGGCTTTCAGCGTCACGGGCAAGTAGTGCAGCGCCGGTATGATGTTGCGATAACAGTGGTTTCCGACTCCGACGATGCCGACGTTGATTTTTTGCTCAAACTCTCTTTGGTACGTCATTTACAGGACCTCCGAAAACTGATTTCTGATGTACTCCAAATCCCTTTTGAAAATGAACTCGTAGTTGTATCCGGGTTTGACTTTGCCGTGCGACGGGTTCAGGCAGATGACCGGGCTTTTGCCGTCCCGGATGACCTGGCGGGTCAACTCGAGCACCGGCCATGAAGCGTCCTGCAGGCTGGATTTCCATTCCAGATCGCTCCCGTTTTCCTCCTTGATTCCGCCTTTTAAATGGAAGAACCCAATGAGGGGGGACAGCTTGCGGTATACGTCCATCGAAGGAAAAGTGCCCATTTGCCATAAGTTTTGCACGTCGTAGGTAAAATACACCTTGTCGCTGCGGTCCAGCTCCCGAAAGAACGACAGGATTTCTTCCGGCTTGGAAAAGATGCATTCGTGGCATTCGTTCTCGATGGTCGTTTGAAAGCCGGCGGCGTGCAGCCGGTCGATCGCTTCGCGGTACATCGGAATGAGCCAGGGGTGATGCTGCGCCAAATAGGCGACGCTGTCCGCGAACTCGCTCCGCTTGCCGGAGCGGGCGGAGAGCAGGCGAACCACCCGGGGCTGCAAAGCGCGGGCAATTTGAATGGTTTGTTCGATTTTTCCGAGATGGTGGCTTCGAAAATGGGCTTCTCCCTTTTCGATATCGTCGTGAAACAACTCGGTCGAAAGGCAGTAGGCGGACAATCCTCTGCTTCGGATTTCTTCCGCCGCTTGCCGCGCTTCCTCGGAGGTTAAATCGGTCACGGCTTTCCCGTAAATATGATCCTTTAAGTCAAGCACGTGGATGCCCCATTCTTTCTGCGTGTCGAGGGATGTTGTGAAATCCTTGCTGGCCATCGAGTTGAGCATGGTCCATTCTGTCATCGTTCTCCGCCTCCGATTGGATTCGATCACTTGTTGCGATTGGATTCGATCGCTTGGATTCGATCATTGGAATTCGATCACTTGTTGCCGATCCCTTTGAATTTGCGCACTTGCTCCGTAATCGCTTTTTCCGTAGGCAGGCGCTCCACGCTGGAAGCTCCGAAAAAGCCTGCGACGCCTTCGGTCCGGCTTAGCACGTACTGCGCGTCTTCGGGTTCGGATATCGGCCCGCCATGGCAGAGCACGATCACATCGGGGTTGACCGATTTGCCGGCGTCATGGATGCGCTGCACCAGATTCACCGATTCGTCCAACGTCAGGGCGGTTTTGGCTCCGATGCTTCCTTTGGTGGTCAAGCCGACATGGGCGACCAGCAAATCCGCGCCGGCTTTGGCCATGTTGACCGCGTCTTCTTCGTTGAACACATAGGGGGAGGTAAACAGATCGAGCTCGTGAGCGGCGCGGATCATATCCACTTCCAGGCCGTAGCTCATTCCGGTTTCCTCCAGGTTTTGCCGGAATACGCCGTCGATCAGGCCGACTGTGGGAAAGTTCTGCACGCCCGAAAAGCCTTGGCGCTTTAATTCCTGCAAGTAGACAGGCATCAATCGGAAGGGGTCGGTGCCGCATACGCCCGCAAGAACGGGAGTGTCTTTCACGATCGTCAGCACTTCGCTGCCCATATCGACCACGATCTGATTGGCGTCGCCGTAGGACAGCAGTCCGGCGAGCGAACCGCGCCCCGCCATGCGGTAGCGTCCCGAATTGTAAATGATGATCAGGTCGACTCCGCCGGCTTCGGCGCATTTGGCGGACAGGCCCGTGCCTGCTCCCGCTCCGACAATCGGACGGTTGTTTTGAATTTGCTGCTGCAAGCGGTTGATGATTTCTTTTCTTGGAATCGCCATCGTAGATGTTCCTTTCTGTCGGGTCATTTTTATGGCGGCCCGTTTTTGTTTTTTTAGTTGCGGTCAGGCTGGTTTGTTGAAGCCTGGCCGGAGTTGTTGTGGTCTTCTCCGGCGAAAAGACGCTAACGAACACAGGGAACGTTATTCGCCGGTTTTTGCGACTTTGGGCGGTGTAACGAATCGTAAAACCGTTATTTGCCCCAAATCGGCGAAAAACAAGCGGATTTGGGGTGAATAACGTTTCTGGGGTTCGTTAAAATTAAAAACATGCGCCAAAGTTGGAAATAACGGCTCTCAGGTTCGTAAGAGAACGGAGTATGCCGCTTTGAATCGTGCGTTTTGCTAAAAATGTGTGTAAAACGGGCGGCTGAGCCGACTCTGGGCTGAGCCCGAGCCGGGTCTGGCCCGAGCCTTCGCCGAGTCCCGGCCGAATCCGAGCTTGGTCCGGTCCCGGCTTGGGCCAAGTCAGGTTCGAGCCCGAGCCGGCTGGGGTTCGAGCTCGGCCCAGGCCCAAGCCCTGTTCGAACCCGGCCCAGGCCCAAGCCCTGTTCGAACCCGGCCCGAAGTCCGGGCTAAGCCATCAGCTTCAGCAGCTCGCTTGTGATCCGTTCCGCTACGGAAACGTCGTTGATATCCTTTTCGGTTTCGATAAAAGGAATGTCTTTGCGCAGATTTCCTTTGAGCGCTTCGTACAGGGCTTGCCGTTCCTCCACGCCGTCGAACGCCTGCGATTCGCGGTCGAGCAGGGACACGCCGCCTTTGGGGAAGATGACCACGACAGGGGAGGCGGAACGGTTCAGCTTCTCGGCCATGATCCGGCCCAAGGCGCGATTTTCCTCGACCGTGGTGCGCATCAAAGTCGTCGTCGGGTTATGCTGGTAGAACTTGCGCGATTTGAATTGCTCCGGCACGGTCTCCGGCGGGCCGAAGTTCACCATATCCAGCGCGCCCACGGAGACGACCTGGGGAATGCCCGCTTTGCCCGCCGCTTCCAAACGGGAAGGCCCGGCGCTGAAAATCCCGCCGACCAACTCGTCGGCCAGCTCCGTGGTGGTGATGTCGGCGACGGCTTTGATGAAGCCGGCTTCGATCAATTCCTCCATGGCCATGCCGCCCGCTCCGGTGGCGTGGAAAACCAGCAGGTCGTACCCTTTGGCCTCCAGCGCTTCCCGGACCTTCGTCACGCAAGGCGTCGTGACGCCGAACATGGTAATGCCCAGCGTGGTTTTCTCCTCCGTTTGAACCGGTTCCTGCGAGATTCCCTGCACCATGCCCGCCAAAGCGTAGGCGGCATTGCCGAGAATCCGGCGCGAGAGCTGGTTTAGACCGGCGATATCGACCACGGAGTACATCATCATGATGTCCTTGACGCCGACATAGGGTCGGGTGTTGCCGGAGGCGACGGTGGAAACCAGCAGCTTGGGAATGCCGATCGGGACGACCTTCATGGCGGATGCCCCGACGGTGGTCCCGGCCGTGCCGCCCATGCCAAAAATTCCGCCGATGGCGTCCTGGTTTACCAGGTCTTCCACGATGGCCGCGACGCCTTTCGCCATAGCGGTTACGGCTTTGCCGCGGTCGTTCTCCCTTCTAAGCTCCTCGAGCGTAGTGCCGGCCGCTTCAGCCACCGTCCCGCTGGAGATATCGGGGGGGAACAGCGGGGCGTCCAGCACCCCGACATCGATCACGAAAGTTTGGACGCCCGATCGTTCAAGGATTTCTTTGACGAACAAAAACTCGCTTCCCTTTGTATCCAATGCACCGACAAGAACAGCCTTTTTACCCATGTGCGAGCAGCTCCTTTTTGGTTTGGCGTTGGTTTGGCGTTAATGTGGTTCACTCTCCGACGGTTTGCCGGTCTCCCGAAGAATAGGCGATGATCATCCGGCAAGGCTCCCAACTGGTCACTGTGGCATCGTGCCATACGTTGCGCGGAATGCGCAGCATCATGCCGGGCTTTAAATGAAACATTTCATCCCCGAGCGAATGATCGCATTCGCCGGACAGCACAAAAATAATCTCTTCGCAATTTGGATGATAATGCCTTGTATTCTTATCTCCCGCATTGATGTATACCATGCCGAAGGTCATTTCCGCGTCGGGGTCGATCTCTTTCCCGCAGAGCCACTGAATTTTGCCCCAGTCCAATTCCAATATGCGTTCTTCCTTGGTTAAGTCTGTCATGGTAGCCATCCGTTATCCGCTCCTAAATGTTCATTTTGATGATTTAAAACATTGTATATTGTATTATAAAATAAAAACGTTTGTCAATACAAATTGGAAATTTTTAACCTTTTTGTGAACCGGCCGATACCCCTTCGATAAACTGGCGCTGGAAGATCAAATACACGATTACGGTGGGAATCATCGATATGACCGACCCGGCGAAAATGACCGGATAGTTCGTCGTGAACTCGCTGGCAAACGCGG
>CAYYCV010000048.1:2120-27510 GCA_964470405.1 uncultured Caryophanales bacterium | reverse complement strand
GGCTTGTGCTGGCCGTCCTTTATTTGATGGACGCGACCTTGACGCTGCCCGGTATCGCGGCCTTTGTGCTAGGGATCGGGATGGCGGTGGACGCCAATATTATCACCTATGAACGGATCAAAGAGGAGATACGCAGCGGGAAGACGATTTTGTCCTCGCTGAGGGCGGGGTCGAAAAGCTCGTTCACCACGATCATGGACGCGAATCTGACCACGATTATTGCCGGAGCGGTGCTGTTCTTCTTTGGAATGGGGTCCATTCAGGGCTTCGCTTTAATCTTGATCTTCAGCATACTGGTCAGCATTGCGACGAACGTCTTTCTGTCGCGGTTTTTACTGTCCTTGCTCATTCGCGGCAATCTGTTTTTGAACCCGCTCTATTACGGCGTGCGAAGCTCGCAGATCGACGACATCGGCGCGGACGGCAAGGCCAACCCCGTGCACAAGGTGCGGATGCCGTTTGACTTGATCAAGAACCGCAAAGTCTTCTTTATCATTTCCAGTGTGATGACGGTGATCGGCATCGTTACGCTGCTGGTGTTCAGTTTGAATTTCGGGGTCGATTTCAAGGCGGGAACCCGAATCGACATCACGACCGATCATGCCGTGGTCAAGGATGAAGCCGTAGCCAAAATTCAGGACGCCGGGTTCGACATCAAGGGATCGGACGTGACGGTCGGCGGGGAGAATAACGAACGGATCAGCATTCGTTTCGATAAATCGTTGAATTCCGATGAAGAACATAAGGTGACGGACCTGTTTGGAAGCGATAATGCGGAGGTGAACAAGGTCGATCCGGTTATCGCCAAACAATTGGGGACCAGAGCGATTCTGGCCGTGTTGCTTGCGTGCGTGGGGATTATCATTTATGTCGCCATCCGCTTTGAATGGCGATTTGCGATTGCCGCCATCATCGCTTTGATTCACGACGCGTTTATCGTCATCACCCTGTTCTCCATTTTCAGGCTGGAGGTCGATCTTCCGTTCATTGCCGCCGTGCTGACGATCATCGGTTATTCCATCAACGATACGATCGTTATTTTCGACCGGATCAGAGAGAACCTTCGCTTCTCCAAGCTAAAGACGTTCGAGCATATTTCGGAAATGGTCAACCGCAGCATCTGGCAGACGATGACCCGCTCGATCAATACGGTCATCACGGTGTTGGCGGCGGCGCTCTGTCTGCTGATTTTCGGCAGCGAGTCGATCCGGCTGTTCTCTCTGGCGATGATTTTCGGCTTGATCAGCGGAGTGTATTCCTCTATTTTCATTGCCAGCCCGATTTGGATTTTGTTTAAAAACCAAGCGGTAAGCCATCGCAAAACCGCAGCGGAATAAATGAAGATTCAAGGGGTGGCCTCATGAGCGAACAGCGTTTTATCAAAGCAAAAACGGCGGCGTGGATCGGCATTGTCGGCAATGTTGCGCTTGCCTTAATGAAAGGCGTTGTCGGGTTTGCTTCGGGAAGTAAGGCGCTGATTGCCGATGCGGCGCATTCCGCTTCGGACGTGGCCGGTTCCTTTGTCGTGTTGGTGGGTCTGAAGGCGGCGCAATTGCCGCCTGACAAAGACCACCCTTACGGCCACGGCAAAGCGGAGTCGATCGCCGCTATTGTGGTTTCCGTCCTGCTGGTCGTGGTCGGTGTGGAAATCGGCATCAGCTCGATAAAAAACATGTATTACGGCGTCCATCAGGCGCCGGCCTGGTACGCGTTAATCGCGATTGTCGTATCGATCTTGGCGAAGGAAGCGATGTTTCAGTATAAATACCGGCTGGGCAAGAAGCTGTCGAGCCAGGCTTTGATTGCCAACGCCTGGGAGCATCGTTCCGATGTCTACTCCTCCCTCGCCGCGCTGATCGGTGTGGGAGGAGCCGTCATCGGCTCCTACTGGCAAATGCCGTGGCTTTATTATTTCGATCCGGCCGCGGGATTGCTGGTCGCTCTGCTTGTGATGAAAATGGGCTACAGGCTGGGGATGGAGGCGATTCACAACACGTTGGATCATGTGCTCCACAAGGAAGATTCGGAGGAATTGATGCAGGCGGTGCAACGGTTGAAGGGGGTCATTACAGTGGACGATCTCCGGGCCAGAGAGCATGGACATTATGTCGTCGTCGATGTAAAAATCAGCGTGAATCCGAAAATTACCGTGCTGGAAGGGCATGATATCGCCAAATCCGTCAAGCAGCAATTAATGGGACGCTTCAGCCATGTGTCCGATGTGCTGGTGCATGTGAATCCGTATGATCCGGGGTATCCCTATAAAAATAATGTAGATTCGGAACAGGACGACTTTTCCAATCTGTTGCATTAAGGAGGGTCATCGTGCTTCAATCCAGAGCGAAATGGAATGTGCGGGATTACGATCGGGTCCTGGTGGATCGATTGGTTGAAGAATTGAAGATTTCTCCTTTGCTGGCCAGAATGTTAGCCGTTCGCGGAATCGCCGGAAAGGAAGAAGCGGTTGCTTTTTTATCGGGAGGACATGAGCGATTTCATGATCCTTTTTTGCTTGATGGGATGCGCGAGGCGGCAGACCGGATTCGCAAGGCTGTGGAAGAGCGGACGAAAATTCGCATTTACGGCGATTACGACGCGGACGGCGTGTGCAGCACGTCGATTATGATTCACGTGCTGGGAGCGTTGCACGCCCAATTCGATTACTATATCCCCCATCGGGCGAATGAGGGGTACGGTTTGAACCGGGCCGCGCTGGACCATGCCGCCGGGAACGGAGTCGATCTGATCGTCACGGTCGATACCGGCATCAGCTCCGTTGACGAGGTTGCTTACGCTTCGACATTGGGCATGGACGTCGTTGTGACCGATCACCACGAGCCACCGGAGCGCTTGCCGCACGCTTGCGCTTTGGTCAATCCCAAAAAGCCCGGGTGCCCGTACCCCTTCAAATCTTTGGCCGGCGCCGGCGTCGCCCTGAAACTGGCCCAGGCTCTGCTGGGGGACATTCCCGACGAGCTGTTCCAGTTTGCCGCCATCGGAACGATCGCCGATTTGATGCCGTTGACGGGAGAAAACCGCATCCTGGTCAAAGAAGGGTTGGCCCGCATTCGGCAAAATCCCCTGATCGGGATCAAGGCGCTGCTTGGCGTCGCGGGGATAGAGCATAAGGATGTCACCTCCGGGCATATCGGCTACTCGCTGGCGCCGAGAATCAACGCCAGCGGGCGCTTGGAGAATGCGATGGATGCCGTCAAATTGCTCACCTCCGCCAATGAGCAGGAGGCGGAGCATTTCGCTTTTGAACTGGACCGGTTGAACAAGGAGCGCCAGAAAATCGTCGAGGGAATCATGGCGCAGGCGCTGCGGCTCATGGGTTCGCAGGCGTCCGCGGACCGGGACAAGGTGATCGTGTTGGCCGATGAGGATTGGAACGTCGGCGTAGTGGGGATTGCGGCTTCGAGAATCCTGGAGAAGTACTACCGCCCGACGCTCGTTTTCGGCATCGATGCCGAGACGGGAATGGCCAAGGGATCCGCCCGCTCGATTGCCGGGTTCGATATCGTCGGGGCTTTGGCCGAATGCGCGGACATTTTGGAGCATTACGGCGGCCATCACGCCGCGGCGGGGATGACGCTGCATAAAGACCGCCTTCCCGAACTGAAGGCGCGGCTGAACCGCCTGGCGGAGCAGCGGTTGAGCGATGCCGATTGGGTGCCGGTGCTGTCCGCCGATCTGGAATGCGGTCTCGATGAGATTACGCTGGAATCGATCCGGGAGCTGGATGTCATGTCGCCTTTCGGCATGGGGAATCCGTCGCCGCGGCTGATGATCAGCGAGGCGAGCATCGCGGAGATTCGCATGATCGGCAAGGAACAGCAGCATCTGAAAATGACGCTGGTCGACAACCCGGACCGCGCGAGCTTGACCAAGGAGGCCATTGCTTTCGGGGACGGAGCGCTCTACGATTTCATATCGCCGACCGCGAAAGTGGATATCATCGGGGGAATGTCGATTAACGAATGGAACGGCGTCCGCAAGCCGCAGCTCATCATTCAGGATATATGCGTTCCCCATCGGCAGCATTTTGACTGGAGGGGAAAAGGCGGCCCCGGCGAGGCGATTGCGGGCCTTGTTTCGAAGGCGGCTTCGGGACGCCGGGAAACCCATGGCGTGGTGGTCTTTCGCCCGGATGAGCGGCGCTTGCTTCCGGAATGCCTGATGGAAGCGGGATGCACGGTCTGGACGGCCCGCGATGACGGCACGGTGGAACAGCTTTATCCTTTGACCCATCCCGCCGATGTTTGCGAGATCGACAACCTCTATTTTTACTCTTTTCCCGACAGCTTGGATATCGTGCGGCTTTTCCTGCGCGAAGCTTCCGGCGTGAAGCGAATATACTCGATTTTAAAAAGCATGGATGCCGAAGCTTCCCCTTCATTGCCTTCCCGGGAGGGCTTCAAGAATGTGTACAAATCGCTGTTGCTGCAAAAGGAAGCGGATTTCACCAAGGATCGGGTGTGGGAATCGCTGAGCCGCCGAACCGGCTTGTCCGTGCCCGCGGTTCGCTTCATACTGGACGTGTTCGAAGAATTGTCGCTGGTGGAGAGAAGGACGGCGCTTTCTATCGGTGCGCCCCCGCCCCGGCCAAGCGGGATCTGACCGCATCTTTGCGCTACAAGGAACGGGAAGCCCGCCTGGAGGCGGAGCAGACGCTGCTCTATTCCACGTCGAGGCAATTGGCCGACTGGATGATCTCCCAATGGCAAGGCCAAACCATAGCAATGGAGGAAAACGGATGAACCTGAAAGATCATATTCGAGAGATTGAGAATTTTCCCCAGCACGGCGTCCTGTATAAGGATATTACGACGTTGCTGCAGGACGGCGCGGCGTTTGCGGAGGCGATTCATCAATTGAAGCAGCGCGTGAGCCATATGAAGATTGACAAAGTGGCCGGGCCGGAAGCCAGGGGGTTTGTCATTGGCGCTCCGCTGGCCTATGCTTTGGGCGTCGGGTTTGTGCCGATACGCAAAAGCGGGAAATTGCCCGCCGATACGATCGAGGCCAGTTACGACCTGGAATACGGACACGATCAATTGGCGATGCACAAGGATGCGATCCGGCCCGGCGAGCGAATTTTGATCGTCGACGATTTGCTGGCCACCGGCGGCACCATATCGACCTCCCTGGAGCTGGTCAGGCAATTGCGGGGGGAAGTGGCCGGGCTGGCGTTCCTGATCGAATTGACTTATCTGAAAGGCAGAGAGAAGCTCAAAGGATTGGACGCGGTCGCATTAATTCAATATTAGTGGAGAGGGAACGGATATGGGCATTGAGCAATTACTTGAAAAGGCGTCTTCTTATTTAAAACCGAATGATCTGAAGCGGATTCAGAAAGCCTATGAGTTTGCGGAACAAGCCCATCACGGCCAATTGCGGAAATCCGGAGAACCCTACATTCATCATCCTTTGGCTGTCGCCGAAATCCTGGTCAACATGCAGATGGATTTCACCTCGATCATCGCCGCGCTGCTGCACGATGTGGTGGAGGATACGACCATTTCGCTGGAGTCGGTCGAGGAGCATTTCGGCAAAACCTGCGCGATGATTGTAGACGGCCTGACGAAATTGGAGAAAATCCAGTTCAAATCCAAAGAGGAGCAGCAAAACGAAAATTATCGCAAAATGTTCGTCGCCATGGCGCAGGATCTTCGCGTCATTTTGATCAAATTGGCCGACCGGCTGCACAATATGCGGACGTTAAAGTTCCAATCGGAGGAGAACCAGCGGCGCATCGCCGATGAAACGCTGGAAATCTTTTGCCCGATCGCTCACCGCCTGGGCATTTCGGCGATCAAGTGGGAGATGGAGGATATCGCGCTCCGTTTTTTGAATCCGCAGCAATATTATCGGATCGTCAATCTGATGCAGAAGAAGCGGGCGGAACGCGAGCAATATATTCAGGACGTCATTCACAGAATCGACGAAAAAGTCGTCGAAATGGGCATTACGGCCGATATTTCCGGGCGGCCCAAGCATATTTACAGCATCTATAAAAAAATGACGACGCGGAACAAGCAATTCAACCAGATCTACGACTTGCTGGCGATTCGCATCATCGTCGACAACATTAAAGATTGCTATGCCACGCTCGGCATCATCCACACGCTGTGGAAACCGATGCCGGGCCGGTTCAAGGATTACGTGGCGATGCCGAAGGCGAACATGTACCAGTCGCTGCACACGACCGTGATCGGTCCGAATGGAGAGCCGCTGGAGGTGCAGATCAGGACGTGGGAGATGCACCAAACTTCCGAGTACGGGATCGCCGCCCACTGGGCGTACAAGGAAGGAACGGCTGTGCCCAGCGGGAGCTTCGAAGACAAGATGTCATGGTTCCGCGAAATTCTGGAGTTGCAGCAGGAAGCGAAGGATGCTTCGGAATTCATGGAAACGTTGAAGATGGATTTCTTTTCCGATCTGGTGTTTGTCTTTACGCCGAAAGGCGAAGTGATGGAGCTGCCCGCCGGATCGGTTCCGTTGGACTTTGCCTACCGCATTCACACCGAGGTTGGAAACCGCACGATCGGCGCCAAAGTGAACGGCAAAATCGTGCCGTTGGATCACCGGCTGAAAACCGGGGACATCGTTGAAATCCTCACATCCAAGCATTCCTATGGCCCAAGCCAGGATTGGGTCAAGATCGCCCAGTCCTCCCACGCCAAGAGCAAAATCAAGCAATGGTTCAAAAAGGAAAGAAGAGAAGAGTACGTGGAGCGGGGCAGGGAAGCCGTGGAGAAAGAGTTGAAGCGGCTGGCCTTCAATCCGGTGCAGGTGATGACCGATGAAAGGATGCTTGGCGTAGCCAGAAAGTTCAACTTCAACGATATTGAAGACATGTTGTCGGCGGTCGGCTTTGGCGGCATTACCGCTGCCCAGATTTGCACCCGGCTGACCGAAAAGCTGCGCCAGTCCAACGACGAAGCGAATCAGATCCAGCTTGGCGGCGAGGTGAAGGAGGTCAAAGCGCCTCCCGAACGGAAGCACCGGCCGACGCATGGCGTGATCGTCAAGGGCGTCGACAATTTGCTGGTGCGGTTTTCCCGGTGCTGCAACCCGGTTCCCGGGGATGAAATCGTCGGGTACATCACCCGCGGCCGGGGCGTGTCCGTGCACCGGTCGGATTGCACGAACATTCCGGCGTCGGGGGACGACGAGGCCGACCGCGTGATTGAAGTGGAATGGGAAAGCGCGCTGGAGGCCAACTACAGCGTGGAGATCGAAATTGCCGGGCACGACCGCAGGGGCTTGTTGAACGAAGTGCTGCAGGCGGTGTCGGAAAGCAAAACGAATATCGCCGCGGTTTCGGGCCGCTCCGACAAAAACAAGCTGGCGGTGATCCATATGACCATTTTGATTCGCAATATCGAGCATTTGCAGTCCGTTGTGGACAAGATCAAGCGGGTCAAGGATGTGTACTCGGTGCAGAGAATCATGCAATGAGGTGAAACCGGCGTGAGAGTGGTTGTACAGCGTTGCCTCCGTGCGGAAGTGGCCGTATCCGGGAAGGTGACGGCGCGAATCGGGCAAGGATTGGTGCTGTTGGTGGGCGTCACGCATGGGGATTCGGAGGAAGACGCCGCGTATCTGGCGGATAAAATAGCCCATTTGCGCATTTTTGAAGACGGGGATGGGAAGATGAATCGGTCCCTGCTGGAGACCGGAGGGGAAGTTTTGTCCGTTTCTCAGTTTACACTGTACGGCGATTGCCGCAAGGGCAGAAGGCCGAATTTCATGGCGGCGGCCAAGCCGGAGCAGGCGGAGCCGTTGTATGAAAAATTGAATGACGGGCTGAGGCGGCAGGGATTGGCGGTGCAAACCGGGGTTTTCGGCGCGATGATGGATGTCGGGCTGGTCAACTGGGGCCCGGTGACGCTCATTTTGGAAAGCCGTTGATCCGAAGCGTGCCGGGGGCTGTTGCAAGGTTATTTTTTTGCTTTTGGGAAATAGTACACGTTATGAGACATTCCGATAAGCAAAGGCTGCTGTTTCATGCTGTAAACAGGTTCATGAACAATGATGCGCGGGAGTCGATGGAGATGGCCGCGATGATGGCCGACTCCCCGCTTGCGGGCGCGGAAAAGCCCGCCATGGCCGGGCGGCGTCGGCGCTGAAGCCCGCTGTTTGCGACGCCGGCGTGGGCCAAGCCGCCGGTTTGCCGCGGCACGGCCATTGACGGCGTCGATGCAGTCCGCTACACTGGGTTTGGGAAAACAAGACGACGTTCCAGAGGGATGGGTGCTGTGCGTATTCAGGTAGTTGGCGTGGAGGCGCCTTTTCAGCAATCGGTTGAAAATGTGATCCGCCTGTTTTTTAATGTTTCGGAAATCTCCTTCCATGAAACGGAAGCGGTTGACCGGGGCGCGGAACCGGCGGATATCGAAATCGCGGAATTGGCGGATATCGAAATCGAAGTATCGGCGTTCGAGGAAGAGGGCGGACTTCGGATCGAGGCGGGGGCGTTTTGGAAAAACAGACCGTCCGAAAGCGGGGAACGCTTTATTCCCCGTTACATGCATAAGGAGAAAAGCTTCACCGCTGAAGGGGAAACGTTGGATCAGACGAAGAAGCGGGTTACGCGCGCCGTTTTATCCGCATTGGAAGGCTTGACCGGCATCGTTCAGCCGTGGGGGATCCTCACCGGCATCCGTCCGACCAAGCTACTTCATCGCGAGCGGAGGCGGCATACGCCGATCGCCGAAGCGCATCGGGAAATTCGCGAGCGCGTGCGGGTCAGCGACGAAAAATTGAATTTGATGGAGCGCATCGTCGGGCGGCAATTGAGCGCCGTACCCGATCTGTATGATTTGCGCGGTCAGGTGAGCATCTATATCGGCATTCCCTTTTGCCCGACCAAATGCGCTTACTGCACTTTCCCCGCTTACGCGATTCATGGCAAGCAAGGCTCGGTCGATTCCTTTCTGGGCGGTTTGCATTATGAAATACAGGAGATGGGCCGTTGGTTGAGGGACAACGGAATCGGGATCACCACGGTCTATTTTGGAGGCGGCACACCGACCAGCATTACGGCGGAGGAAATGGACCTGCTGTATGAGCAGGTGTATGCGTCGTTTCCGAATCCGGAACGCATTCGCGAAATCACGGTGGAAGCCGGCCGTCCCGATACGATCACGCCGGAGAAGCTGCGTGTTCTCAACAAATGGCATATCGACAGAATCAGCATCAATCCGCAAACGTATACGCAGGCCACGCTGAATGCCATCGGCCGCCACCACACCGTGGAGGAAACGATCGAGAAGTTCCGGCTGGCGCGGGAGATGGGCATGAACAATATCAATATGGATTTGATTATCGGGCTGCCCGGCGAAGGGCTGGACGAGTTTCATCATACGTTGAGCGAGACCGGGAAATTGATGCCGGAGTCGCTTACGGTGCACACGCTGTCCTTTAAACGCGCCTCTGAAATGACGAAATTCCGGGATGCGGAGAAATTTCGCGTGGCCGGGCGGGACGAAGTCGTTCGCATGATGGAGGCGGCGTCGGAGTGGACGCGGCGCAACGGGTATGAGCCTTATTATTTGTACCGGCAAAAAAACATTCTCGGCAATTTGGAAAACGTCGGCTACGCCTTGCCGGGCCGTGAAAGCATCTACAACATCATCATCATGGAAGAAATGCAGACGATCGTCGGACTTGGCTGCGGCGCGGCCAGCAAGTGGGTCGATCCGGTCAGCGGCGAAATATCGCGTTATGCCAATCCCAAAGAGCCGAAAGCGTACAACGAAAATTACCGCCATCACACCTCGGCGAAAATCGAAGTGCTGGAGCGATTGTTTGCGAGCGCCTAGAAGTGTGGTGAAAAACGGGCGGCTCCGAGATGGGGCAGGGGTTTCCGATCGCTGTTGTCCGCAGATTTCCCGATGTTTCGCCTAAATAAGGGAGAAATCCGCGGACAAAGGCGACCACTGTCGTTTCTCCAACCCCTGCCCCATCCCTCCACCGCTTTTTTCACAACACTTTCAGGCGATGGAGCAATAAAAGCGCTTTATTTTTTGTAATATAAATGTAATCTTTTCTTCATCTTTCCTTAATATAGCCGTCCTATAATAATAGGTGACCCCCTTTTTTTAAAATATATTTTTGTAAAAACCTGCGGCGTATGCTGTAGGTTTCTTTCTTTTTTGTTCAGGATTGACGATTTGTTCAAGGCTGGCGGTCGGAATGAGCCTCATTCCCCGCGTCTTTGCTTTGCTCGGCAAAGCAGGAATGGCAATACAGGTTTTTCGAATCATCCACGACCCCGTCCAGAAAGCCATCCCTGCAATAAATGTTCGCGTTGCATTTCGTGCAATTCCCCACCAGTTCGCTGCTCATTCTCCAACGTCCTTTCTCCCGGGTCAGATTGGCCGGACGGCGATGCCGCGGCTCCGCTCCGTTTCATTATACCATGCGCGGAGCCGGGGCATCATTTGATTTTTACGAGGATATATCCGTCCATTCCTTTGATGGCCAATTGTCCGGTATCCCGGTTTCTCGTCCCGTTTACGTTGGCAACGATCAGCGTCAGCTCGATCCGATCCGTTTGATCTGTGAAGGTGGCTTCCTCCGGCTTGATTTCCTTGTTGTCCGTCTCCATGTGCGCATCGGAAAGCTGTTTGATGAACGAGGCCAGCGGTTTGTCGTAAATGCTCGTTCCCTGATACAGCACCCGAATCCGGGCATCTTCATTTTTATTGTCGTATTGGATTGCCAGGTCGTTTTCGCTTAAGCCGGTTTCCTGTTCGTAGCCCCGAAGGTCGATCAAATAATCGTATCCCTTGATGCTCACCGGCTTGTCGGACGGACTTGCGTTAAAATAGAAAAATTCGTTTTCCGCCGGACCGTACTGTCCCGGTTCGTAGGGAAAGCCGAAGACGCTCTCCATTTGACCGGTTTTGAAATCCTTCGGGATCAAATGCAGGTCCTGGATATGGTGCGATTTATAAAAGTATGAAATGATTTGGCTGATTTCTTTCTTGTCCGTGTTTGGAATCGCAACCGCGGGTTTGACGATGGCGTTGTCCCGGATCATGTCGTGCTTCAGCAAAATGCGTTCAAATCGCTGGTTTTGGCTGAACTTTGAAATCGAGAAAGCGCTCCAGGGACCCGCGACGGACAGGATCGCAATGCAGGCCAGAGCAAGGAAAATCATGATGTTTCTCGGCTTTTTCACAAGGCTCCAATAGATCATGGTTCCCCATACCCACAGCCCGACAGCCACAACAAAGTATCGGTTTTCGGTGACGCCGTAGCTGTCGATCCGGATGCCGATCGAAATGAACATCATCACCAGAATCGGCAGGATGATTTTAGGAAATCCGGATATGAACATTCGGGCCCATTTGTTCTCTCCGCGCAGCGGGGTGATGTACAGCACGACCCCGATGCTTACGATCGAGTACCAAAGCACCAAATGACCGACCAGGCCTTCCGGCCATTGAAGCGTCACGATGATTTTGGCGAAATAAATATAGAGGATCGCCGTGTAAGCGATAATCAGCGGAATGACGATGTTCAGCAGCAAAATTTTAAGCGGCTTCGAATAGTCGTTTGATTCCGACGTCTGCTCTCCGGCGGGAATCCCGGCCAAAAAGAAACAGGGGGCGAACACGCCGGAGATCAGCACGAACACGTTGAAATAGGCCGTTTCGGGAATCGCGACAGCCAGGAGCTTGTTGATCGTGAACAAAATAATGGCGATGCCCGCAAACAGCACGGCGGAATAAACGCCGGTGATCAGAAAGCGCACGGACAGCGTAATCGCATAGCGCTCAAAGCGCTCCCTTTTATAAAAATAAGGAAGGATGACAAAGGCCAGATACAAAGCCAGGTTGAAGGCGACGTATCGGATGATCGATACGGGGTGAAAATCCGGAAGCAGGAAGAGAAAATAAAGGACGAGCAGCGCGGCTCCCGCGACGTGGACGATCGTTTTCGTCCGGTTGCTTGCGATTCCGCATCGCTCGAAACCGAGTTGGACGCAAAGGGAGAGCGGCACGCCGAGCGCCAGGATCATCGCGATCCGCTTTAGCAAATCGGTCGTATTTTGCGCTGCCGCGCCGTCCATTTCGGTCAGGATGATCACGATGACGGAAGCGGCGGTCGAAAAGCCAATCGTGACGGGAAACCGTTTTATGCTGGAATAAAAGCCGATCAAGACGGCGTTTAAAGCGTGAAGTATTTTCATGGGAGGCCCCCTCTTTCGTCGGATTACTTATATGGTTACTAATGATACACCATTTGATGCATGGGCGGAATAGGGCGCCGTTTGCCGCTTCCCCGGCGGGGCGGGCCAAGGCGGCCCCTGTCGTTTCTTCAACCCGTGCCCGGCCTCTGCGCCGCTTTTTTCGCCGCATTTTCAGGCTTGGCTTTCAGGAAGAAACGTACTCTAAAATATCCCCGGGCTGACAGTCCAATGCTTTGCAAATGGCCTCCAGGGTCGAAAACCGAATGGCTTTCGCCTTCCCGTTTTTCAATATGGAAAGGTTGGCCATGGTGATTCCCACTTTCTCCGAAAGCTCCGTTACGCTCATTTTCCTTTTTGCCAGCATCACGTCAATATTGATTATAATCGCCATGTTATTCACCTCAGACCGTTAAATCGTTTTCGGATTTGATGTCGATCGCATTTTTTAACAGCTTTTGAAGGACGGCGGCAAAGACCCCAATCACAATGGAAGCGAAAATAATGACCGCCGCGATCGCCATGAGGCCCGGGGCGTCGTCCGCGTCCGCCATGAGGCTTAAGAACGGCGCGGCGGCCGCATACAGGATGCTGATGGCGGCGGCGCAGTATTTGATATTCTTCAAGGCGCCGACGGATCGCTCCGAGAAAGCGATGTTCTTGTCGATGCAGCTTAAAAGCCTGAAAGCCTGATATAAAGCGATGAAAAACGGAATTGCCGATAAGTACACGCACGCCAAAATGGGATAAAGCCAATAAGTCGGGTAATGCTCCGCCGCCGCATGGCCGAACTGGGGCACCCCCCATACACACAAAGCGAGAACCGGAATTCCGACGAGAAAAAGAGTGATTTTTAAAAAAAAGGTTGTTGCGCGTTCCATCCCATCCACCTCACCGAGTTTTGTTTTTTTGATTTTAACTTATAATTTATCGTTTTGCAATAAATAATTATCGATAAATATTAAAAAGTGTTTGTTTTGAGAGAGAGGATCGGTTCAGCAACGCGAAACCGCATCCGGCCCGCCGCCTGTCGGATCGGATGTGGGCGAATTCGGATCGGCCTTGACTTTGCCCGGCACGAATATTACAATCGATGTAATTCTACAGTATGACGATTCGTTGATGGGACAAAGTAATTCGGTGATGCATACCCAGAGAGGAAAGCCGCGGCTGCAAGCTTTCTTGTGACAACCGAACGAAAGACCTCCCGGAGAACAAACGGGGAACCCGAAGATGCCAATCTTCGCGAAGTAGCCGTTTGCGTGATCGGGCGTTAACCGACGAAGTGCGGAGTCCAAGAGCTCCGAATGTGGGTGGTACCACGGGTGATTCGTTTATGATCCCTCGTCCCTGGCAGTTTGCGCCGGGAGCGAGGGTTTTATTTTTTACGCGGATAGGGGATGAAGGCATGCTGTTTCAAAAACCGAAGGGCACGCAGGATGTGTTGCCCGGCGCCGTGGAGAAGTGGCAGTTTATCGAAGGGAAAGCGAAAGAGATTTGCAGAAGGTTCAATTACAGCGAGATTCGTTCGCCGATCTTCGAGCAGACGGAGCTTTTTGCCCGCGGGGTGGGCGCAACCACGGATATTGTGGAGAAGGAAATGTATACGTTTGACGACAAGGGCAAGCGCAGCATGACGCTTCGCCCGGAAGGAACGGCCGGCGTGGTGCGCGCTTACGTGGAGAACAAGCTGTACGGCGATCCCGATCTGTGCAAGCTGTTTTATATCGGGCCGATGTTTCGGTACGAGCAGCCGCAGGCCGGCCGATACCGCCAGTTTCACCAGTTCGGCGTGGAGGCGTTCGGCTCGACCGATCCCGCGATCGACAGCGAGGTGATTGCGCTCGGGTATGAGTTTTACCGGGAGATCGGCATACAGGGCGTGCGGGTGGACGTCAATTCGGTCGGGACGCCGGAAATCCGCGGCGCGTTTCGCGAGGAATTGCGGCGGTTTCTGGCGCCGATCGAGGATAAGCTGTGCAGGGATTGCCGATCCCGGCTGGCGCGAAATCCGCTGCGCGTGTTGGACTGCAAGGTCGATCAGGCTTTGTTTGCAGGCGCCCCTTCGCTGCTCGATCATCTGGACGACGCCTGCCGCTCGCATTTTGAAGCGGTGCGCGCCGACTTGACGGCGATGGGCATCCCGTTCGACGTGAATCCGCGCCTGGTGCGCGGGCTGGACTATTACACGCACACCGCGTTTGAGTACAAGGCGCAAGGCATCGGCGCGATTGACACGATCGGCGGCGGCGGCCGCTATAACGGGTTGGTGGCGGAAATCGGCGGAGACGACCGGCCGGGCGTCGGCCTCGGGATTGGCCTGGAGAGGGTGCTGCTGGTGCTGGAAGCGCAGGGAGCGAGCTTTCCGCGGGAGCGGCCGCTCGATGTATATTTGGTCGCTTTGGGCGAAAACGCGCGGAAGCGGTGTGCGGCGCTGCTGTTTGAGTTGCGGCGGCACGGCTTCTCCGCCGAACAGGATTACCTCGGGCGAAAAATGAAGGCGCAGTTGAAATCCGCCGATCGCCTGGGAGCGCGCTATGCCGCCATTCTTGGCGACGATGAGCTGGCGCAAGGGCAAATCGCGTTAAAGGACCTGCAAAACGGCGAACAGGCATTCATTCCGTTGGATCGTTTGACGGAACAATTGAAATTGAACCAAATCTGAATTCAGGTGAAGGAGAACGATGAAAATGATGTTAAAGACGCACAATTGCGGGGAATTGACCAAAAGCCATGTGGGGGAGACCGTCGTTTTGAACGGATGGCTGCAGCGCAGGCGCGACCTGGGCGGCGTGCTGTTCATCGACCTGCGGGATCGCAGCGGCATCATGCAGATTGTATTCAACCCGGATTTTTCCGGAGAGGCGCAGGCGATTGGAGACAAAGCGCGCAACGAATACGTTCTGGCGGTCAAGGGCAAAGTGGTGGAGCGCGATCCGGACACCTACAACCCCAATCTTCCCACGGGCGAAATTGAAGTGCGGGTCGTGGAAATCGAAATTTTGAATCAGGCGAAAAACCCGCCCTTCTTTATTGAAGACGGCTTGGATACGGACGAATCGCTGCGGCTGAAATACCGCTATCTGGATCTGCGGCGGCCGGAAATGCAGCGCACGTTGCTGCTTCGCTCCAAAGCGGCAAAAATCATCCGCAATTTCCTCGACGAGCAGGGATTCATCGATGTGGAAACGCCAATTTTGACCAAAAGCACGCCGGAAGGCGCGCGCGATTACCTGGTGCCGAGCCGCGTGCACCCGGGGGAATTTTTCGCGCTGCCGCAATCGCCGCAAATTTTCAAGCAATTGCTGATGGTGGGCGGGCTGGAGCGGTACTATCAGATCGCCCGCTGCTTCCGCGACGAGGATTTGCGCGCGGACCGGCAGCCCGAATTCACCCAGGTCGATATCGAGACGTCCTTTTTGTCGCAGGAACAACTGCTGGATATGATGGAGCAGATGATGGTCAAATTGTTCAAGGAAACGGT
Organism: uncultured Caryophanales bacterium; assembly: GCA_964470405.1. Classification (GTDB taxonomy): domain Bacteria; phylum Bacillota; class Bacilli; order Paenibacillales; family CAYYCV01; genus CAYYCV01. The sequence continues at coordinate 11,822 of CAYYCV010000048.1, read as the reverse complement.
GAACGTCGATATTTCGCGGCCGTTCCAAAAGCTGAGCTATGCGGATGCGATCGGCAAATACGGCTCCGACAAGCCCGATCTTCGCTTCGGCCTGGAATTGGTGGATTTGTCGGACATCGCCGCCGACAGCGGCGTCAAGGTGTTCTCGTCGGCGGTGGAGAAGGGCGGCCAGGTGAAGGCGCTGAACGCCAAGGGCTGCGGCAATTGGAGCCGCAAGGAGATCGATGACCTGGGGCCGTTTGCAGCCCGTTTCGGCGCCAAAGGGTTGGCCTGGATCACCTTGAAGGAAGGGGAAATGCGGGGCCCGATCGTGAAGTTTTTCTCCCCCGAAGTGCTGGAAGCGATCCGCGAGCGCACGGACGCCGAGGAAGGCGACCTGCTGCTGTTCTCTGCGGACAACAAAAAGGTGGTTGCGGATGTGCTGGGCAATTTGCGCCTGAAAATCGGCAAGGATTTGGGACTGATCGATGAAAGCCAATATAAATTCGCCTGGGTCGTCGATTTCCCGCTGCTCGGATACGATGAGCAGGAGAAGCGCTATGTCGCGGAGCATCACCCTTTTACGCGGCCGAGAGAGGAAGACCTGCATTACTTTGACAGCGATCCGGGCCAAATCCGCGCCCAGGCGTATGATTTGGTGCTGAACGGCTATGAGGTGGGCGGCGGATCGATGCGGATTTATTCGCGGTCGGTGCAGGAACAGATGTTTAAAGCGCTCGGCTTTACGATGGAGGAAGCGAACGAAAAGTTCGGCTTCCTGCTGGAGGCGTTTGAATACGGAACGCCGCCCCACGGCGGGATCGCCCTCGGCTTTGACCGGCTGGTGATGCTGTTGACCGGCCGCAGCAATCTGCGCGAAACGATCGCGTTTCCGAAAACGGCCAGCGCCACCGATCTGCTGTGCGACGCGCCGTCCACGGTGGATCGGCAGCAGCTTGAGGATCTGTCGATCCGCGTGGCGCTGAAACAGCCGTCGTCCAAGTAAGGCTGCGCTCGCGATCCGGTTCGACCCCCAACAACAAGTAAGGATGATGGCAATGGATATCTTCGATTTGAACCCGTCGACGGACCATCAGCCGCTGGCGGAGCGGATGCGTCCGCAAACATTGGATGAATTTTTCGGACAATCGCACCTGCTCGGATCGGGGAAAATGCTCACCCATATTATCGAGAACGACAAGATGACCAGCATGCTTTTGCAGGGGCCGCCGAGCAGCGGAAAAACCAGTTTGGCCTATATTGTCAGCCAGTCGACGAAGGCGAACTTTGTGCGCCTCAACGCGGTTTCGCTCACCATCGCCGAACTGAGGGAGACGATTCGCGCGGCCAAGGACAATCTGAAACTGTACGGCCAGAAAACGATGGTCATGATCGACGAGATTCATGCGATGAAAAGCAACATTCAAATGGCTCTGCTGCCCTCCGTGGAGGACGGGACGATCACCCTGATCGGGCTGACGACCGAATCGATCATGCATGATCTGATCCCGCCGCTGGTTTCCCGCTGCCGCACGTTCACCTTGAAGGCCCCGGATCATCAGGATTTGCGCAGGATGATCCGGCGGGCGCTGGACAGCGAGAAGGGGCTGGCGGGCAAGTACGACATCACGGACGAAGCGATGGAGTACCTTGTCGATATTTGCAACGGCGACGTGCGGAGCGCCTTCAACGCTTTGGAGATGGCCTCGTACGCGCTGTACGATTCCAATACGATCGAATTGAAGCATGTCCGCGAGGCGTTCGATTCGAGGGTAAACAGCATTTCCACCAGCGATTTCTACGACATCGTTTCGGCGTTCGGCAAATCGCTGCGGGGCTCGCAGACGGATTCGGCGCTTTATTGGCTGGCCCGGTTGCTGGACAGCGGCGTGGATCCGCTGTATATCGTCAGGCGAATCGTCGCGCATGCGAGCGAGGATGTGGGGATGGCCAATCCGAACGCGCTGCAGATTGCGGTGGCGGCGCAGCAGGCGATTGAATTTGTCGGCATGCCGGAGGGGCGCCTCGCTCTGGCGCATGCCACGGTGTATGTTTGCGAAAGCCCCAAGTCGAACTCGGTGTACAAGGGGCTGACGAAAGCGCTGGAAACGGTCCGGTCGCAAACCGCTTACCCGGTGCCGAAAGACATTCGGGACGGCTCCAAACAATACGTCAATCCGATCGATCACCCCGACAGTCGGATGCAGTATTTGCCCGCCGAGCTTGCTCGCGCCCGCTTCTATCATCCGCAGGACAGCGGACTGGAATCGAAAATTTTTGCGAGGTACCGGGAAAACAGGGATACGCAAAACAAGGAAAAGGGAAACAAGGAAAAAGGAAGCAAGGAAAAGGGAAACGAGGAACAGGAAAACAGGGACACGCAAAACAAGGAAAAAGGAAACAGGGAAATGGAAAATGAGGAAAAGGAAAGCAGGGAAATGAAAGACGGGGAGAAGAAGATGGAATAATCGGACGGAGGTAAAGGGTGGTGGGAAACACGCGGTTTTCGTCTGGGCGGCGGTTTCCGATCACAGTTGCCCGCTGATTCTCCCATTCTGATTCCCGCATTTCACAGCCTTTGCAGAAGGAATCCATGGCAAGAACCATCCCTGGACCAGAAATACCTGCAAAAGTGCATCTATTTGTGCTCATCAAACGCCCGAGGGACCAAATACCTGCAAAAATACATGTATTCGGCACTCCCACTCCAGAATGAAGCGGGATGCTTTGAAATACCTGCATAAAAGCAGGTATTCTCGCAAAATGCCTGCTGCAACCTGCGAAAAGATGCACTTTTGCAGGTATTCCGGCCGAGCTTCCCGTTTTCTCACCTTTGGCTGTCCGACAAAAAGAGGGCAGAAACTTCAAAGCGTGGTGAAAAATAGACGGCCCCGCGTTTCGGCATCGGTTTCCGATCGCGCTTGTCCGCCATTTTCCCGACGCAACAGTCCGCTTGGAAAGAAGTCGCTGGGCAAAAAACCATTGGCTCAACATCCATACTGCTAAAAGTCGGGATTTTTGAAGACCTTGTCGATGACGCCGCCGCCAAGGCATACTTCGCCGTCGTACAATACGACGGACTGGCCCGGCGTGACCGCTTTTTGCGGCTGGTCGAACCGAATGTCGCAGCTTCCGTTCGCCCCGCTTGTGACGGTCACGCCCTGATCCGGCTGGCGGTAGCGGAATTTGGCCGTGCAACGCAGAGGAAACCGCGGCGGCCTGCCGCTGATCCACCGCACGTCCGCCGCATTCAGCCCGGCGGAATACAGGGCCGGGTGCCCGACGCCCTGCACGACGTAAAGAATGTTGCGCTCCAGATCCTTGTCCGCGACAAACCACGGCTCGCCCGATCCCGATCCGCCGATGCCGAGCCCCTGGCGCTGCCCCAGCGTATAATACATCAAGCCGTCGTGCCGCCCTTTCAACTCGCCCTCCGGCGTCCTCATCTCGCCCGGCTGCGCCGGCAAATAGGCGTTGAGAAACGTTTTGAAGTTTTTCTCGCCGATGAAGCATACGCCGGTGCTGTCTTTCTTGGCGGCCGTAGCCAAACCGGCTTTCGCCGCGATGTCCCGAACCTCCGATTTCCGCAGATGGCCGATCGGGAAGATGGTTTTGGACAGTTGGTACTGGTTGAGCGCGTTGAGAAAATAAGTTTGATCCTTGTTGGCATCGACGCCGCGCAGCAGCCGATATTCGCCGTTGGTTTGATCCACTCTGGCGTAATGCCCCGTGGCGATGTATTCCGCTCCGAGTTGGAGCGCTTTTTGCAGGAACTCGCCGAATTTGATCTCCCTGTTGCACATGACGTCGGGATTCGGGGTGCGTCCCTTGCGGTATTCGTCGAGGAAGTAGGCAAACACTTTTTCCCCGTATTCCTTCTCAAAATTGACCGTGTAGTACGGAATGCCGATCTGATCGCACACTCTGCGCACGTCCTCCGCGTCTTCCTCCGCCGTGCAATGCCCGAATTCATCGGTGTCGTCCCAGTTTTTCATGAAAATCCCGATCGTTTCGTAGCCTTGCTGTTTCAGCAGCAGGGCCGAGACCGAGGAATCGACTCCGCCGGACATGCCGACCACGACCCGCACGGGCCTTTGCTTTTCGTTCATCCTGATTACCCTTTCCATTTTGCCCTGTGAATGGCATCGAATCGTTCCTCTATTGTAACACATGCGTATTTATCATAAAAATAGTGGGAACACAATATAAAGCAAAAGCAAAAAACTTCTATAAATTCTCGACAAATTTGTTAACACGGGCAGCTAAACTGTGATAACATATAAAAAGGTGCAGTTAAAAGTGTGATGAAAAAAAAGCGGTATGGGGATTGGACATCGATTGGAGAAACGGAAGTGGTCGCCTTTGTCCGTGGATTTCTTCCTATAAAAGACTGCAGAATCGGAAATCGGGGACAATTGCGGTCGGAAACGGAGACCTGAGTGCGGAGCCGCCTGTTTTTCACCACACTCTTAGCGGATCATTCGTCTGTACATTACGGAAAATTCATTGAAAATGCTGCAAATGAGGTGCCACTTTGAAGATTTCAACCAAGGGACGTTACGGTTTGACCATCATGATGGAGCTGGCCTCCAAGTACGGGGAAGGTCCCATTTCTTTGAAAAGCATTGCCGAGAAGAATCAATTGTCCGAGCATTATTTGGAACAATTGGTCGCACCTTTGAGAAACGCAGGTTTGGTCAAGAGCGTCAGAGGCGCGTACGGCGGCTATGTGATTGCCGATTTGCCCGAAGCGATCACGTCGGGTCAAGTGATACGCGTGCTGGAAGGGCCGATCAGCCCGGTGGATTTCACGGAAGAAGACGACCCGGCCAAACGCGATCTTTGGCTGCGCATTCGCGACAGTATCGCTCAAGTATTGGATTCCACCACGTTAGCGGATTTGATCAAATTTCAGGACGAAGGAAAGCATGATAACTACATGTTTTATATTTAGCGGGTGGCGTCAATGGAATTGATTTACCTGGACAACGCCGCTACCACTCCTTTGCATCCCTCCGTGCTTGAATCGATGATGCCCTTCTTAGACGGCCATTTCGGCAACCCTTCCAGTATCCATGCGTTTGGAAGAACGGCGAAGCAAGCTCTTGGCGAGTCGCGTGAACGGATTTCACAGTTTTTGGGCTGCGCTCCCGGACAGCTCGTGTTTACGAGCGGCGGAACGGAGAGCGACAACCTGGCCCTGTTCGGCGCCGCCCGAGCGCAGATCGGGGAGAGAAAGCATATCGTCGCATCGCAGATCGAGCATCATGCGGTTCTTCGCGCCTGCGAACAGTTGGAGAAGTTCGGTTATGACGTCACTTATGTCGCGCCGGATTCCACGGGGAGAATTCGCACCGCCGATGTGGAGGCGGCGATCCGCCCGGAGACGGGCCTGATCAGCGTCATGTACGGCAACAACGAGACGGGAACGCTTCAGCCTGTGAGGCAAATCGGGGAGTTGGCCCGCAGCAAAGGCATCGTGTTCCATGTCGATGCGGTGCAGGCCCTCGGTTTCGTCGAGATGAACCTGCGCGGCCTGCCGGTGGATTTGATGAGCTTTTCCGCGCATAAGATCAACGGCCCCAAGGGGACGGGCGCTCTGTACGTCGCGGAAGGGATACATTTGTCCCCCGCCTTGTTCGGCGGGTCGCAGGAGCGCGGCAGGAGGGCGGGAACGGAAAATGTGGCCGGCATCGTCGGCTTTGCCGCGGCGGTCGATTTGATCGCGGGGCGCGTGCCGGACAGACGCCGCGAGATGGAGCGGCTTCGCCGATCCATGATCGACGCGTTGGCCGGCGAACTGGGCGACGGAGGGTTTGTGATCAATGGTCACGCCGAGGAGGAGGCAAGGTTGGGGCATATTGTGAACGTCAGCTTTCCCGGGACGGACACCGAGACCTTGCTGATGAATCTGGACCTGGATGGAGTGGCCGCGTCAGGCGGAGCCGCTTGCTCTTCCGGCTCGCTGGAGCCGTCGCATGTGCTGAAGGCGATGAAGCTGCCGGAAGAAGTGGTGAATTCCGCTGTCCGTTTCAGTTTCGGTTGGGGAAATTGTGTAGAAAATGTCACAATTGCGGCCCTAAAAACTGCAACTATTGCGAAACGTATACGTAATTAAATAAAATGCATAGTTCCCCCGCTTTTGAATCATAATGGATGAAAGAACGAAGGGGGGCTGCGCCGAAGTGAAAGCCAAGCAAGTCATCGGACTTCCGGTCATCGAGTTGGGGTCCGGGAAAAGGTTGGGACAAGTCAAGGATTTGCTGGTTGACGGAGATTTCAACGTTCGGGCGATATTGGTGGAGCCCAGGCAGTTGTTTTCGGCCTCCAGGGCCATATTGACGGAACGGATCGCGGCGGTCGGCGAGGACGCCGTCATGATATCCGACCGAAATGCGCTGCAGGAATGGGATGAATCGGGCGCATGGCATTCTTTTTTAAACGGGACGAGCAAAATTAAGGGCCTGCCGGTGATTACGAGCGACGGCCAGGAATTGGGTTCGCTGGAAGATGTTTATTTTGAGGCGGAATTGGGCAATAAAATAACAAGGTGCGAGTTGACGGACGGTTTGATCTCGGACTTGAAGGAAGGCCGGAAATGGCTGGCCATCCCCGAGCGTTTCACGGTAGGGGAAGATTCGATTATCGTACCTTTTACATCAACAAACGAATAGGGTGATAAATGATGATGCGGTGTCCAAATTGCAATTCCAAAGACATTGGTAAAATAGGCTCCCACCAGTTTTATTGCTGGGGTTGTTTTATCGAATTGACGGTGAACGGCGAGAAAATGTCCGTTTTCCAAGTCGAAGAAGACGGGACGTTAAGCTCGCTGGACGATCTTTTTTTTGAAGAGGAAATTCCCCAGGTCCACGCCAACTGAAATACAGCCCGCCAACTGAATACAGAGGGTCCGTTGAATACACCCGTTCGGGATAAGCGAACATGCAAAGCGCTGACTTGTTGCCGGTAAAGGTGTATTTTTGTTTGCCCAAAATAGCCCTGGGGTGGATTAAATCGAGGGGGTTGTACATATACTAAGGTTGGGAACAGAGGTGGGAAATCCAATGGATAAATTTACGGGAAATCGCGTTTTTGTCACCTTGGTATACATATTGCTCGGACTGTTTATATTGTACATGCTGCAGTTGATCCATCCGATGATCTACGCCGTATACGGCTTTTTGAAGACGGTGTTCGCCCCGTTTGTGATCGCCATGATCATCTCCTATGTGCTCAACCCCATCGTTTCTCTCTTAAACCATCGCAGGGTCCCTCGGACGATTGCGGTGCTGCTGATTTATGCGGTTTTTATCGGCATGGTCGTTGTCATATTCATGAATCTGACGCCGATGTTCATGAAGCAACTGAAGGAATTGAACGAGCATTTGCCGGATCTGACGATGCGCGCGCAGAACTGGATGGACGATGTCAACGACAGCAAATTTTTGCCTGACAGCATTCGAATGGGGATTGACCAGTCGTTGGCCAAAGTGGAGGAATCGATCTCGGAGATGATCACCACCTTCATCAACAAAATTGGCACGACGCTCAATGTCGTGTTCGTCGCCTTTATCATCCCGTTTTTGGCTTTTTACATGCTGAAGGATTACCAGATGATCGAAAAAACGGCGTTGGCCGTCGTGCCCAAGGCGCAGCGCAAAAAAACGATCAAGCTGCTGATCGACATCGACCATGCGCTCGGCAACTATGTTCGCGGTCAATTTATCGTGTGCCTGGTGGTCGGGCTGATGGCTTATATCGGCTATTGGGCGATCGGCATGCCGTATCCGCTCTTGCTGGCGGGGACGGTGGCATTGTTCAACATCATTCCGTATCTCGGCCCTTTCTTCGGGGCGGCGCCGGCTCTGATCATGGCCAGCACGATTTCGCTGAAAATGGTGCTGCTGGTAATACTGGTCAACATGATCGTGCAAAATTTGGAGGGGAACGTCATTTCGCCGCAGATTGTCGGAAAAAAATTAAAGATGCACCCGCTGCTGATTATTTTGGCTTTGCTGGTTGGCGGAGAATTGGCCGGGGTGGTCGGGCTGATTTTGGCAGTTCCTTTTTTCGCCGTCATGAAGGTGATGTTCCAGCATATGTATTTCTATTACATTGAAAGAAAAACGACATAGAGCAATCGGGAATAGCCGGGAAATAGCCGGGAGATAACCGGGGCCAAACCGGGGCCTGTTTGCGGTTGGGCTGCACTGTATAAATTTGATAGACTTAGATTTCCATATACAGTAAAATAAAATCAAAACCATATTGGAACGATGGGAGGCGCGGGAGAACGAATGGCGATGACCGAACGGCGGGCGGAATCGTTGGAGCGCTCGGCGGATGAGGAGGTGTTGGCCGCCGCCTGCGCGGATTTAAACGAGGAGTGCCGACCGGAGGAACAGTGGTTGACGGTCACCGCGACCGCGATTCGGATCGTGGGGGCGAATGGGGCCGTCGTGCGGCGGTTCCCGATCGCGGAGATGCGCTCGATTCGCGCTATGTCCCACGTGGGCAGCGGGCAGGTGATCGGCGCTTTCGGGACGGGTGCGGACGCGGTCGGGACGGATACGGCCGTGTTGGCCCGATATACGCTCGCCCGCGCCGCGCGCATGGAACAGGTTGTCCACCTCGTGCAAGGGCTGATCGAGGGCCGGCCTCCGGAGAAGGAGCGGTTGGCCGATTCGGCCCGAAAATGTCCGCGCTGCGGAAAGCCTGTGCGCGCGGTTGACAATCGCTGCGAGCGCTGCTCTTTGCCGAAGGGCAAAATCGTGCTAAGGCTGTTGCAATACGCGCGGCCCTATCGTTGGAAAATGGCGGCCGCGGCCGTTGTGCTGATCTTCGCCGCCTTGCTGGAATTGGTGCCGCCCTATTTGACCAAGGTGATGATCGACGATGTGCTGCGCCCGTTGAAATTCGACGAAAGCTTGCTGATTCTTGTGGTTGTGTTGGCCGGAACGCGTCTGTTGCTTTTGGCGATGCAGTGGGTCAGGGGGCTTCTCGGGGTTTGGGTCGGCGCGCGGATGATGAGCGACATCCGCAGCGAAACCTATCGGAAGTTGATGGACTTGTCGCTCAGCTTTTTTGACAGGCGGCAAACGACGCAGTTTATCAGCAGAGTGAATCAGGATTCGGAAGCGATGCGGCAGTTTCTGACCGACGGCGTGATCTGGCTGGCCAGCCAGGTTTTAATGGTTGCCGCCATTCTGACGGTCATGTTCGGGATGGATTGGCGGCTGACGCTGTTTGCCCTGATGCCGCTGCCCCTGCTGGCTGTACTGTCGATCGCGGTATGGCCCAGGTTAAGGAGCCTGTGGTATCGCCAATGGAGGGCGGTCAATCGGATCAACATGCTGGTGGGCGATGCGCTGCAGGGGTTCAGAGTGGTGAAGGCTTTCGGGCAGGAAGCGGCGGAAAAGCGGCGGTATCGGGAAGCGAACCATGATTTGATGCGGCAGACAGTGCGGATGGATACGTATTGGCAGGGCTTGTTTCCGATGTATGCCTTGATTTCCTCCTCCGGCGCATTGATGATTTGGTATTTCGGCGGGCAGCAGGTGCTTCGCGAGGACCTTTCGCTCGGGACGCTGATGGCTTTCATCGCCTACCTGATGATGTTTTTCGGGCCGCTGCAGTGGTTCAGCCAGGCGCTAAGCTGGTCCAACAAGGAGATCGCGGCGGCGGACCGCGTGTTTGAAATTTTGGACACGGACGCGGATA
>CAYYCV010000048.1:0-2110 GCA_964470405.1 uncultured Caryophanales bacterium | reverse complement strand
GTTTCATTTGAGGGGGTTGGGTTCGGTTATCAGCCTTATCGGCCGGTGCTGAAAGGGATTGATTTTCAAGTGGAGCCCGGGGAAATGATCGGCTTGGTCGGCCATTCCGGCGCAGGCAAATCGACGCTGATTCATCTGTTGTGCAGGTTCTACGATCCGGACGAGGGAAAAATTCGCATCGACGGCATGGATGTCAAGGATTTCCGCCTGGCCGATTTGCGCCGAATGACCGGCGTCGTGCTTCAGGAAACCTTCCTGTTCGACGGCACGATCGCGGACAATATCGCTTACGCCAAGCCGGGCGCTTCCGCCGGGGAAATCATCCGGGCGGCGAAAATCGCCAACGCCCATGATTTTATCGCCCGTCTGCCCGACGGTTACGACACCGGCGTGGGTGAAAGGGGCCACCGGCTTTCCGGCGGGGAGAAGCAGCGGATCGCGATCGCGCGGGCGATTCTTCACGACCCGGCCATTTTGATTCTGGACGAGGCGACGGCTTCGGTCGATACGGAAACGGAGCGCCAAATTCAGCAAGCGTTGTCGCGTCTGGTTCGGGGGCGGACCACGTTTGCCATCGCCCACCGGCTGTCCACGCTGAGAAGCGCCGGCCGTCTGGTCGTGCTGGAGCGGGGGCGCATTGCCGAAATCGGCACGCATGAGCAGTTATTGGAGCGAAAAGGCGCTTATTTTCGCTTGTTGGAGGCGCAGCAGGAGCCGGTCATGCGGCGGGAAGAAGGCGGGCGGCCCCGCCATCGGCCGCCGGAACCGCCCGCGGGTGAGGAGGGCGGAGGGCCCAGCAGGCCGCCGGAGATGTCCGCGAGAGAAGAGGGCGGAAGGCCCTGTAGGCCATCGGAGTCGTCCGCGGGGGAGGAGGAAATGCGCGTGCTGGACCCGGCGACCGTTTCCTTCTTCCGAAATGCCGGTGGCGTATTGCAGGCCGAGGTGGAAGGAACCGTTTACCCGGAACTGCTGCTTCTCCGCTGTTTTCCTTTATCGGATGCGAATCGTTTCCTTTCACTGCGCACGGGGGAAGGCAAGGAGTTGGGCTTGCTGGCGGACCTCGCGCAGTTTGCGCGGGACAGCCGCCGTGCTGTAGAGCAGGAATTAAAGCTTCGTTACTTTGTGCCGAAGGTGGAGCGGGTAGAGAAAATCCGACAGCGCCCTTCGCTGTGGATCTGGGATGTACAGACTGATCACGGGCCGCTGCGTCTGAGGATGCGCAACATTCACGAGCATGTAAAAACCCCCGCGCCCGGCAGGATGGTCTTGAACGATCCGGAGGGCACGCAATGCGAAATCGCCGATATCACCCGATTGGATGCACACAGCCGCAAAGAATTGAAGAAGATTTTGTAGAGGATTCTGCGGGGGAATTTTAATGGTAAAATGTGACGAACGGTTCCCGGTAGTGTGATAGAAAGCAAGTATCTTCGGAGTTGCACGTAGATTCCCGCTTGTGACGGGGTTTGACCAGCGAATTTCCCGATGGCTCGAACACGGCGTAGGGAACATTCGGAACATCGTTGATTCAAGCGGACCTCGGTTGGCCCTTCCAAACCTTGTCCAGCCACTTTCGGTCCTCCCACTCCACGTTGTCTTTTTGCCAAGCTTGGGCGGAACCATTCAGCATGTTTTTCTGTAGAATTTTTTAGCGCCGTCGTTTGGAACGTTTTTTCTCCGCCTGTTTTAACTAGACTGTTGGTTGGGTGCCGCCAAATGTAAGTACCTGCAAAAGTGCATCTATTTCCAGTCTATCGTGGCCGTGGGAGAGAAATACCTGCAAAAGTGCAGGTGTTTTAGGGCTAATCGGCATCGGCGGCAGGTTGATCCCAAAATAACTGCACATTTGCAGGTATTTCTTCAGCCGCATCATCAACGAAAAAAATAGATGCACTTTTGCAGGTATTTCTACGCGGGATGGAAAAAAAGTAGTGCGGTGGGATGGCCGAAGTCGAATGTTGATCAAAAGAGAGTACTGGCCGCAATCGGATGTCAGTCGAAAACGAATATTGGTTAAAATCAAGTGCTGGTCAAAATCGGATGCTGATCAAAATCAAGCACTGATCAAAATCAAATGTTGATCAAAATCAAATGTTGATCAAAATCAAAT
>CAYYCV010000047.1:0-27721 GCA_964470405.1 uncultured Caryophanales bacterium | reverse complement strand
GTACGGGGAAAGGCCCAGCCTGACCCGCCTGAACCGGGGGGATCTTCCATATCAGGTCGATTTCCGTTCCGTCTACTACACGGTCGTCGAGAAGTGGCTGGTGGGGGACGGCGTCGGCGCGTTGGGACAGGCGTGGGAGCCTATCGGCTTTGTGTGATGTAAATGTAGCGGCCGCAGGATGAACCGAGCCGGTAGGAAATGATGCGGAAAGGCGCGGCGGCGATTTGTTCCGAAAAAGGCAAACCCGCCGGCGGCCTTTCGTCGGTCTGCGCCCTTTGGGCCGAAGCAAACTGCGAGAGGTAAGCATAGTCGGGCCGGGTTGCCTGATCGAGCAAAAAAGCGGACCGCATCGCGCCGGGTTTGCGAAACTTGTTCAACGTCGCGATGAATTCATCCGCGGTTCGGACGCCAACGCCGTGCCCGAAGTATGTCCCGTCGCCCAGATCGATGACGTTTTCGCCTTGCCATTGCGGGGTGTTCAGGTCAAAATCGGGATTTTCAAAATAGCGGGCATCCCCGGCAAAATAATCGACGGGGCGCACCGTTTTCAATCCAAGGTCTTGGTCGAATTGCCAACTGTGCAGAAACAGCCCGCCGAAAAGGCGGTTAAATGCATTCCTGTCAATCGATTGCAGCACCGCCTTGTACAGGATAATGACGATGGCGGTGGCGCATTCGAAGCCATATTTGTGGCCGGACAAGTAAATGTCCTCGATCGCACTGGCCGGGGAGACGCCTTTCTTGAGCAGAAATCCTCCGTTGGACGTCAACTCCCAATATTGCGGGTTGCACCGGGCGTTTTTAAAGGTGGAAAAAGAGACGCCCGATTGCCCCAACGCCCGCGCGGCGATCGTGGTTTCTTGCCGCAGGGTCAGCTCGAACCGAAGCTGCTGTTGCGTATCGAAGGCGTACGTTTTGCCGCTTGCGGCCATTTTTTCGAGGATCCGTCTTTCCAGATCGGACAGCCCCCATTCCGGCGGAACCTGACCTTGCTCCCATGTGGCTTGATTGACTTTAATCATGTCCTCCGGCTCCTTTGCTTGAAAATGAACGTCCGCATGGCGCGAGAAACAGCCATTCGGCTATTTCATGTGTATGCGCCGCGGATGCGCAATATGATCGTTTCGATTTTTCGCGGCACGGGGTTGGAGCGGCGAGGGATTTGTGGTAAATTAGGAGAAGAAATAGGAGTCTGCCCGACGGGACACAGACTGATCAATACGCGGGAGTAAAGGTGAGAGCATGAAGCTGGTGGACAAATCGCTGTTTCAGAAATTTGAGGAGGCCGAAACGGAATCGGAGTTAAGGGCGATCGCCGCCTCGATCGAGGGCGCCGGATATGCGCAGTTCAGCGCTTTTTTATATGAATTCAAGGAGCGGATCAAGGGGTTCGACGACGAACAACTGGAACCGATGCGCAGGTCGATTCGCAAGGCGGAGCGCATGATCCCCCGCCCGGGCGAGATCAGCCCTTCCTGGAGATACATATGGGATGAACTCTATCGTATGGTACAATATAAGTCGGAAGTGTTCGGAGCGATTCCGCCGCATCGCCGGGATGGCGAATGGCAAGTGCTTTTGGACAATCCGTTTACCCACACGGAAATTGTTTGTTATCCGGGGCTGTCCTATCTCGAGGGAGCGTATTTGTACGCTTATTTCCGGTTGGACTTGAAAAAGAACGAGTATATCCGTCTGCAAAAAATAGAGACTGTGATCACGTACAGCGAAAGTCAGGAAGGGTGAAAGCCGATGTCCAATCCAATCAGGCTGAAACGAATATACGATGAGGCGGCGGCGGAGGACGGCCAGCGGATTTTGGTCGATCGCATCTGGCCGCGCGGCGTGTCCAAGGAAAAAGCCATGCTGGATGACTGGTTGAAGGATGTGGCGCCGAGCGAGGGACTGAGGAAATGGTTCGGCCATGATCCGGAAAAGTTCGAAACGTTTGCCCAAAAGTATAGGCAGGAGCTGGAGGAAGACGAGCAGCGGCGCCAAAAGATTGCGAATTTGAAGCGGCTGGCGGAGGAGGAAACGGTGACGCTGGTTTATGCGGCAAGGGATGAGCGGCATAACAACGCGGTGGTGTTGAAGGAAATGATCGATTCGATGCAGCCCCTGTAAAGGGGTTTTTTTATGGCGTTTTTTTGTTTTTAAAATGTGGCGCGAAACACGGGCGGTTCCGCGCTTGGACGTCGGTTTTCGATCACGGTTGTCCGCCGAAATCCGGCTTTACAGCTTTTTATCGTTTGTTTTGGGGTTTCGGCATGAGGATGATCAGCAGGAAGGCGATGGCGGCGAACAGGACCAGGCCGATATACACGCTGTGCAAGCCGGTCGTCAGCGAATCCTGCAATATTTTGACCACATCGCTTGGCAGTTGGGCGCGGTCTTCCGGCAGCAGCAGCCGGTCGGTCAGATTGATTTGCAACGGCATGTCCACTTCGCCTTGCCGCTCCTGAAACTGCGCGTGCATTCGGCTGTTGAGGACGCTGCCCAGCAAGGAAGCGCCGATCGTCGTCCCAAGCATGCGCATGAACATGTTGGAAGCCGTGGCGACGCCGCGCGTTTTCCAATCCACACTGCTCTGGATGCCGACGATAAAACTGGTGTTGCTTAAACCCATGCCCACTCCGATCAGGAAAGCGCCGATTCCGGGCAGCAGCACACCGTATTCCGGCTTTAGCAGCAGGAACAAAGTGGTCCCGACGATCAGCACCGCTCCCCCGGTCAGGGCCACTTTGCGGAAACCGAAGGTGACCAGATATTTTCCTCCGATGGTGGACGCCAACGGCCAGCCGATGGACATCATCGCCAAGGTGAAGCCGGCGGTTGTGGGGGAACGCTCAAGCACGCCCTGAACATAGGTCGGCAGGAACGTGGAAATGCCGATCATGAGCATTCCGGTGGCCAGCGAGGCCAGATTGGAGGTCGAAATCAGCCGGTCCTTCCACAAATACAAGGGCATCACCGGATCTTTCGCCCGCCGTTCCCAAACGATGAACACGCCCATGCCTGCCGCGAAAACCGCCAGCAGCAAAAACGTGGGCGAGGACAGCCACGGCCAGGCGACGCCGCTGCGAATCAGCAGGTACATCAAGGCGCTGATGGATATCAGCAGCAGGCCCGAGCCGGTGTAGTCGATGCTGGGCTTCTTTTTCCCAACCTGTTCCTTCAGAAATAGAGCCAGCATAATGATGGATACGATGCCGATCGGGATGTTCACCCAGAACACCCACGACCAGTGAATATATTCTACAAAAAACCCGCCCGCGAGCGGCCCGATAATGGACGAAAATCCCCAAACGCTGGCGAGGTATCCCTGGATTTTTCCCCGTTCCTCCAGCGTGTACATATCGCCGACAATCGTGGTGGCGATCGGTTGGACGGCTCCCGCTCCAAGCCCCTGGATCAGGCGAAAAACGATCAGCAGCGTCATGCTTCCGGCGAAGCCGCAAAGCACCGAGCCGATAAGGAAAATGCAGGCTCCAATAATGTAAATCGGCTTTCTTCCAAACAAATCGGATAATTTGCCGTAGAGCGGTATCGTAATGGCCTGCATCAGCAGGAAGGCCGAGAAGACCCAACTGAACAGGGAAAAGCCGCCCAGGGCGCTGACGATGCTGGGCATGGCGGTGGCCACGATCGTCGCTTCGATCGACGACATGAACATGCCCAGCATCAAGGCGGCCAGAACCAGCGGGCGGCGGCTGGGCTGCTTTTGGAATGCGGAACTTGCCTGTAAAGTGGAAGCGGGTTCGGTTGCGTTCATCGTTTGCTCCAATCCGGTCGGTATATCAACGCGTTTATACATTCACATTTTAATATTGTGCCATAAATTTGCGGCCGTGACTAGAAGCGTGATGAAAAAAGCGGCGCAAGGGCCGGGCGAGGGTTGAAGAGATGGCGGTGGCCGCCTTTTTGCCGGACTGCCAAAGGCGAGAAGCGGGGAGACGGACGGTTGGAATTCACGAATTCCTGCAAAAGTGCATCTATTCGCAGGCTTCGACAGGCGTTTTGGGGCAATTCCTGCGTTTATGCAGGTATTTCGATGTGTTTCGCTTCATTCCGGCGTGAGCGCATCAAATACCTGCATTTTTGCAGGAATTTGATTTTTTGGGCACTCGATGCCCGCAATAGATGCATTTTTGCAGTAATTTCAGCCCAAAGGGGCCGACCAACCCCCAAGTCGCGAAAAATATCCGATCTTGCGGTGCCCAAGCGGTCCGGAAGCCGATGTCCAAGCTCAAATCCGCCGGCTTTGCTCCACACTTTCAGATCGCGTTTGCCATGAAAAGAAATAGGATTGGCGAACACGATCGACTGTGATACAATGTTCGCTATATTATGCAGTCATCATAGTTTGAGAGGGGCATGAAAAATTTGAAATGGTTAATTTTGATTCATGTTTTATCGGCGATAATCGGAATTGGCCCGACTTATTTCGGCCATATGCTGTTCCGCAAAAAACAAACGGTGCAGGAGCTTCGCTTTTCCGCCAATATGTCGCGCCAACTGGAGTATTTTCCGAAAATCGGTGGCACCGTGGCTGTACTTAGCGGCCTGGCGCTTGTGATCATTGGAAATTACGGAAGCTTCACGCAACTGTGGTTGATCGGATCGCTGATTCTTTACGTCATCATACAAATCGTGGTCATTGGATTCATGGCGCCTCCTGTGA
Source organism: uncultured Caryophanales bacterium (assembly GCA_964470405.1). Classification (GTDB taxonomy): domain Bacteria; phylum Bacillota; class Bacilli; order Paenibacillales; family CAYYCV01; genus CAYYCV01. Next base: position 23,040 of record CAYYCV010000047.1, on the reverse strand, counting down.
AAAAATTGTCGCAATGGGTTAACGATCCGGCGAATCAAACGGCGGTCGGCCTGCCCGCGGAGCAGCAAAGCTGGATTGGTACAATCCATTCGATGAACACTATCGCGGCCGTTCTGGGAACGGTTTTGTTTGTTTTTATGATCTTGAAGCCCGCTTAGCCGTTTATAACCCGGAAGCCGATACATTCAAAAAACGGAGCGATTTCAAAGGACGGTTCCAAAGGCTTGCATTCGGCCTGGAGGGCCGTCCCTATTTGTGATGGATGAACCCGATTGCAAACCGAATGGTTGCTTGTCGCCGTGAAAATCGCCGCTTGCTTCGATGAGCGAGTGTTAGGGCGGGAGAATAGGCCGTGCATCGTGATTTTTTCGGCATAAGCCGGTGTAACGAACATGAACGGCGTTATTTGCCGTTTTTTTCGTCCTCGGATGGTGTAACGAATCGCAGAAACGTTATTTTCCGGAAATCGTCAAAAAAATGGGGCAGCCAAGGCAAATAACGCCGCTAGAGTTCGTTACAATTGAAAATAGGCCGTTGGAGCACAAATAACGTTTGTCAGGTTCGTAAGGGAGCAGACGGACGGCTGGGATCAAAACTTCGGAAGCAACTAAAATTCACCCCCCAATGCGCGGTTTCCATCGCTTGGGCGTTTTCGCGGGAAACCTGCGCCGGAAGCCCGCATTTGGAAGGCGGTTCCGCCCGTTTTTGGGCACCGCTCCCGGCTCGCATTTTTGCGCACCGGATCCCGGCTTACATTGAACGGACTTAGCTGTTTTTGGAGCAATCCCTATTTTTCGTTAAAGCTTCCGTCAAATAAAAATTCAGATAAAAAGATGAGAAAAAGGAGGCGAAATAGTGTATAATGGAAAGTAAACTCAAAAAAATTTAATGATCGGAGGCGGATGTCATGTATACGATGAAAGAAAAAGAAATGATTTTTGTTTTCACGGGCCCGGACGGGTCGGGAAGAAAAACAGTGGCCGATATGGTCGGCAGGACGCTGGGTCTGGAAAAAGTGCTTTCCTATACAACGCGCGAAAGCCGGTCGACGGAAGTGGACGGACAAGATTATCATTTTATTTCCAGGGAGGAGTTTTTGGCGGCCAGAGAAAACGGAGAGTTTCTTGAGAGCACGGAAATCGACGGCAATTTTTACGGCATCAAGAGCCGGGACGTCGAAGTGGTGTTTGACCGCAATGATTTTATTTATTTGATCCTGAACTCGGAAGGCGCCCGGACGCTGAAAAAATTGTACAAGGACAAAGTAACCCGAATTTTCATCTATACCGATCGGGAAACCATCATTGCCAGACAGAAAAAGCTGGGGGTGGAAAACGACATCGTGGAACACCATACCGCTCATTACGCCCAGGAAATGTCGTATATGGCCGAATGCAGGCACGCCTTCGAAAACACGGATTTGGCCCATACCGTATTCGCGGTGACGAATATACTGGAGCAGTACATGGACCGCCAATTGGTGGATAAAGATTAAGCCTATCGCCTCATTCGCAAAGTTTTATCCGCAGGACGGGCAGACAGCGTGTTCACTCGCAGCCCTGGCTCCACAGGCAGGGCGCCCTTCTTCGAACGGTTCGATCCGTACGGACGAATCGCCGTCGCAACCGGTCGCGCCGGTTCACTCCGCAGGTTGTCGTTGCGGCCGAATATCGCCTCTGTTATTTCTTTCAACCATCCCGATTGATCGCCACCATGGGAATTCCTTTTTCGAAAGCCTGAGCACCACTGCCGATTATTTGGCCGAGGAGATTTTTTCTACTTTGGATAGAGCCGGTTTGCCGTCTTCCTGTTTTTTGCGTTCGCTCTCGGCGGGTTTGTTTTCCATCCGGCTCGTTCCCTGAAACAGCCCGCCTTTGGCAATGATCACAGAAGCCACATTGATGCTGCCGTATACCTTGCCTGTTTCGGTAATCGTCAGCATTTCTTTGGCGTGGATGCTTCCGTTGATCGTGCCGGCGTTCACCACGTTTCTGGCGACAACGTTGGAATGGGTCACGCCTTTTTCCCCGATGACGACGTCTCCCGCGCACTCGATGTCCCCCATGATGCGCCCTTCAATCCGAAGCCCCGCTCTGGATTGGATATTTCCTTCGATCAGCGTGTCTTCTCCGATCAACGTGTCCGTTTTACCCGCGTTCAACCCGCTTTTTTTCCTGTTCAACATCCTTCATCTCCCTTTCATTTGGATGGCAAGTAGTCCATGGGATCTATGACCTTCCCGTCCTTGTGAATTTCGTAATGCAGATGCGGACCGGTGCTTCTTCCCGTAGACCCCGCGAGGCCGATCTGCTCCCCTTTGTGAACCTGTTCCCCGCGCCGCACCAAAATTTTGCTTAAATGCATGTAAATGCTGACCAGTCCGTAGGAATGGTCGATCTCGATATAATTGCCCCGCAGCGCATCGGACCCCGCGAATTGGATGACGCCGTCCGCGGTGGCGTATACCGGTTCCCTCGCCTTGGCCCCGATATCGATGCCGTTGTGGAAATCGGGATGCTCGGTGAACGGATCGTGCCGCAGGCCAAAGCCGGAAGTGATGACGGTGGAATCGATCGGCCAAATGGAAGGGGTCGCCTGCTCCCGTTGCCGCTGCTGTTCAATCTGCTCCTGCAATTGGCCCAACTGGAGCGTCAGTTGATTGATTTGCTCATCCAGTTTTCGGTAGGACGAGGCGATTTGAGCTACGGCCTGCGCGGTGTTGCTCTCGTCCGGCGGCTGATGCACGCCGCCTACGCCGTAGGGCGCGGCCGCCCGGGGCCGGACGTACTCGGCCTCCTCTTGCTCTACGTTCGGATCGGCCAATTTTTGCAATTCGGCTTGTTGGCGCTGCAGCACTTCCAGTTTGGATTTCACCTGCTCCGACTGTTCCGCGAGCCGGATCAGGCTGCCCTGCAAATTTTCGATGGTTTGATCCTTGGTCTGGGTGATGGTTTGCACCTGTTTTTGTTCAAAATCGAGTTGGGACGAAAGGGAGCGGGCGCGGTTCATATCGTTGATTTTGGTTTGATATACCCAGCACCCCGCGCACAAAACGGCCGTGATCAGCACGGCGGGCACGATATACAGCAGACGCTTGGGAATCCTTGCGCGAACGATCGGCCGATTCGCGTCGGAAATGAAGAACAGCGTCAATTTCCGGTTTCTTTTCAACACTTTCAATGTCTTCAATACCGCATCACCTGACCGTTCATGATCGGATATACTAACAACGTATGTCCCAGGAGCGATATGTATTCTAACGATTTCCCGCCGCGCGGGGCGGATTGACCATTTCCGCGCAATCGGCTAATCTGGACATATGAACATATTTGATATCGCGAGCCTTGCCGGTGTTTCCCGCAAAACGGTGCAAAGGGTGCTGAACAACGCGCCGAGCGTTCATCCGAACACGCGGGAGAAGGTGCTGAAGGTGATGGAAGAGCACCAGTACGAACCGAATTCGGCCGCGCGGAAGCTGTCGGCGAGGAAGACGCATACGATCGGGCTTTTTATTGTGCAGGATGAAAAAAATTATACGTTGTATTCCGACGATCTGTTCTACGGGGTCGTCATCGGCGCGATTATTAGCCGCTGTGCCGCGCGCGGTTACAATACGCTGGTTGCGCTGGCCGATGTTTCGAATCCGGAGCCGCTGTTCAGCATGTACCGCCAGAAAAGCATTGACGGCGGCCTGCTGCTCAGTTGGTCCAACGTTCAAACGATCGTGGAACAGGTGCGGGGAGCGGGGTTTGAAATCGGCGTCTTCGACCGGTACAATGCGCCCGCCGCCGAGCTGGCGATCCCTGTCCCCCGTTTGGACAATCGCGGAGGCGCTTATGATGCGGCGAGCTATTTGATTGGATTGGGGCACGCGGATATCGGCTTTGTGGCCGGCGTGTTGGACAACCCCTCCGGCATGGAGCGCTATCGCGGTTTTCTCGATGCGATGGCGGAGCATCGTCTGGAGGTGCGGGAGTCGCGGGTCCATTACGGCGATTTCACCGAGCGGGGAGGAAGGGAGGCGGTGGAGCGCTGGTTGCAGGCCCGCGCGCTTCCCACGGCGCTGTTCTGCTCCAACGATCTGATGGCTTTCGGGGCGTTGAAGGCGCTCGCCGAGCATCAAATTTCCGTGCCGGAACAGGTGTCCGTCATCGGTTTCGACGATTTGCTGATTTCGCAATACGCTTATCCGCCGCTGACGACCATGCGGATTCCCCGCGTGGACATGGCCGTTTCTCTGGTGGACAACCTGATCGACCGGCTGGCGTACGGCCATATCAACGGCGATCCCGTGTTCAAGGCGGAATTGGCCGTCCGAAATTCGTGCCGTCCTTTGCAGGAATAATTTCCCGGATTGTGCATTGACACCGCGGACGCGGTCATATATATTTAGAGTAAATTGTCCCACGTGGGACAAATAGAGAAAACATATGATGTGCCGGGGTGGATGTTGTCGCAACGATTCAGTTTTCATCAGTTTTCAAAGGAGGAGAACCGAGTATGAAGTACCGTTTCACCAAGCAAGGCATTTCTCTGGTTTTGACGATGCTGTTGACCTTTATGGCTATGATGCCGGGGATCGCGGCCGAGCCGAGCGGCCCGGATCAAGCGCAGCAAAGCTTCAAGGATCTGTCCGCCGATCATTGGGCGGCCGGCTCCATCGTCCGTTGGGCGAACGATGGAGTGATACGCGGCTACCCGGACGGCACGATTCAGCCCGATCAAGCGGTCACGCGCGCCGAGTTCGCCGTGATCGTGAACAGCGTGTTCGGGTTCCCGTCCGCAGCGCGGACGATTGCGGATGCGCCTTCGGATGTCTGGTTCGCGGAAGACATTTCGAAAGCGGTTACAGCGGGCTATCTGGAACTTGACGCCGATGGGAACGCCAACCCGAATGCGCCGCTGAGCCGAGCGGATGCGGCGCTGGGGCTGGACATCCTTTTCGGGTTCAGCCGGACGCATGAGGGCCCGGCTTCCGCATTTACGGATGTGGGCGATCTCCGCGCGGACGTAGCGCGGGCGGTCGACGCGCTCGCCGCGGCGGGCTACTTGAAGGGATACGCGGACCGGACCTTTCAGCCGGACCGCACGATGACCCGGGCGGAGCTGCTGTCCTTGCTCGACCGGTTGGCCGCCGCGCTGGGGGATGAAGCCGGCGGGTTGTCCGGGACAACGATCGCCGGAAATGTGATCGTCCGCACGGCGGGCGTGACGCTCCGCGATGTGGTTGTGGAAGGCAACCTGTATTTGACCGCGGGGATCGGCGACGGCGACGCGATGCTAGACCATGTGACGGTCAAAGGAACCACGTTTATTCGCGGCGGGGGCGAGCATAGCGTCGGCATTGCCGATTCCACGTTAAACGATGTGGAAATCAACAAAGACGACAATAAAATCCGCGTGTACGCAACGGGCTCGACGCATATCGATCACGTTCGTTTCCTGTCCGGAGGCAAGCTGGAAGCCGGCGACGCGGCCGACGACAGCTTCCAATCGGTGAGCATCCCGAACGGGGCGTCCGATGTGGAGTTGATCGGCCATTTCAACCAGGTTGTCGTTCCGCCGTCGGACGCCGGCAGCCCGCAGCGGACCGTTACGATCACCGGCACGGTTGAAGAATTGCACCTGCAGAGCGGCGTGAACATTTTGCTGGCCGAAGGCGCGGTGGTGAAGAAACTGATTGTCGATGAAAATGCGGCGGAGGCGACCATTGAAGGTGATGGAAAAATAGAAACGATCGACAATAGCGCGGACGGTCTGACTGTGAACGGTCATCAGGTGCCGACCGGAACGACGGACGGCAGCGATTTTTCCGGCAGCGCCGGCGAAACGGGCAGCACCGGAGGCACGGGAAGTCCGGGAAGCACGGGGAGCTCCGGGGACAACCCGATGGGGACCTTGACGTTTGGCAACGAGTGCGATTCGGCCGACGATCTGGATGATTGGACGGCGGAAATCGGCACAGGGCAAGGCGGTTGGGGAAATAACGAACAGGAGTATTACACGGCGGAAAATGCGACGGTGGAGGACGGCAATCTCGTCATCACCGCGAAGAAGGAAGACGTGGAAAGCAGCCACTATACTTCCGCCCGGCTGGTGACGCGGGATACGTTCTCGCAGGCGTACGGGAAATTCGAAGCGCGCATCAAGCTTCCGACGGGTACGGGATTTTGGCCCGCTTTCTGGATGATGCCGCAGGACAGCGTCTACGGCACCTGGGCGTCTTCGGGCGAGATTGACATTATGGAAAACAGGGGACGGATTCCGGAAACCGTATCGGGAGCGATTCATTTCGGAGGGGAATTCCCGGACAACGTCAGCCTGGGGCAAGCTTACACGTTCCCGGACGGCGGCGCGGCGGACGACTACCACACCTATACGCTGGAGTGGGAGCCCGGGGAGCTGCGCTGGTATGTGGACGGCCATCTGTACCAGACGCAAAACAACTGGTACAGCATCGGCAAAAATCAACCGGCGAACAACGCCTATCCGGTGCCGTTCGATCAGCCGTTCTACATGATTTTGAACCTGGCGCTCGGCGGAAACTTCGACGGCGGCAACAACATTGACGACAGCAAGCTCCCGGGCAAAATGTACGTGGATTACGTGCGCGCCTACAAATTGACGGGCCGTCCGTACCGGGAAGCGACGCCTCCGGTGGTTGTGAAAGAGGCGGTCCCCGACGAGGCGCAGGCTCCGCTGCCGGACGGCAATCTGCTGTACAACAGCGGCTATGATCAGGATAGCGTGGATGTAGCGAATTTGAGTTACACCAATGGCGGGGGGTCGGCCGTGGAAGTGCCCGATACCGATTACTGGTCCCTGTTTGAAGGAGCGGAAGGGGCCGGGAGCGTCTCCGTCGAACCGCTGGATGGGAAAAACTAAGCCAGGATCGATATTGCCAATGCCGGAACGCAAAGCTACTCGGTGCAGATGTTGAACACGGCATCGATCGTCAAAGGGCATTTCTACCGCGTCAGCTTCGACGCCAAGTCGGATACGAACCGCACGATGATGGTCCGGATGACCGGCGGGGCGAGCAGGGGGTACGCCGCGTACTCGCAAGCAAGCACGGTTCGGCTGACCGATCAGTTAGAGCATTATGAATTTGAATACCAGATGTGGCAGGATACGGATTTAATGGCGCGAACGGAATTCAATATCGGTTTGAACAACCATCCGGTCTGGATTGGCAATGTGCGGGTGGAAGAAATCGACAACATCGTGACCGACGATGATATGCCGAAAACGCCGCTGGACGGCGACGGGAACCGGGTATACAACGGCTCCTTCGATCAGGGCCGGGTGGACCGCATGACGTTCTGGCATGTGACGACCGGCGACGGCGCGTCGGCGACCGCAGCCGTTGATCCGATCAGCCGTTATCTGGATGTCAATGTGACGAATGCCGGCGGCGGAGCGTCCGGCGTCCAGGTGCTGCAAAAAGGAATTTTGCTGGAATCCGGCATGGAGTATCAGTTGGCGTTCAACGCCGCCGCGCAGAGCACAAGGGATATCGAGGTCGAGTTGACCAACGCGGACGGAAGCAAAACCTACGCGGCCCAGACGTTCACGCTGGACGCATCCGACGTGCATGACGCCGGTGCGGTGAAAACATTCGACTTTAAGATGGACGATGCGACGGATGAACAGGCGCAGCTTGTTTTCCGTGTGGGCGGCGCGGTTGGCCATGTTCTGCTGGATCACGTCACGCTGATTCAGACGACGATCGTTTATGGGCCGGATACGGTTTTCTATCCGTTGGTCAACGGCAGCTTCGATACCACGCTCGCCCCCTGGAGCGGGATTGCGGTGGACGGCGGTTTGAGTACGGCTTCCTGGGAAGCCGGCGAAGCGAAGCTTTCGATTGACGCGCTGGGCAATTTCCCGTGGAGCAATATGCTCATCCAGCAGCCCATGAAACTGACCAAAGGCGCGACCTACGAGCTTTCCTTCGACGCTTACGCGACGGCTGAACGGAAGATGGAAGTGGATGTCGAAATGACGGATGCGCCGTATTCGCGGTCCTTTGACGAAACGGTCGATTTGGATACCGCCTCGAAGCATTTTGCCTTTACCTTTAAAATGGGCAGCGATATCGTCGGCGGGCTTAAATTTTTCCTGGGCAACATCCCGGAGCAGTCGGTCGCGGGGCCGCATGCCGTGTATCTGGACAATGTCGTGTTCCAGATCAAGGATGCGCCGACGCCTTCGCCGGTGTTTCAGGCGGATGCCTTCGACAATGTGCTGGGCCAGCCGATCGACCTGTCCTTTGCGGACGACGAAGCCTGGCGCAACAGCGTCACGTCCGTTTCCGTCAACGGCGCGGCGTTGACGGAGGACCGGTATGCGCTGACCGCGGGCACTCTGCATTTGAACGCGGATGTTTTCCCGACTTCGGCGATCTACACGATCAAGGTTGACGCGGCCGGCTACGCCGCCGCTTTGACCAAGCGCATTGTGATGCCCGCGGATGGGGACAAGGTGAGGAATGGAGCGTTTTCCGACGGCATCGCGAACTGGTCCGTGTGGTCGGCGTCCGGCGACTCGACGGTCGCCGTTCAAGGCGGCGCGGCCACCATCTCGATTCACTCGATCGGCGATGCGGATTGGTCCACGCAGTTTTTCGAAACCGATATTCCGCTGCAGGCGGGGAAGCAATACGAATTAAGCTTTGATGCGAGCGCCACCGTGGATCGGCCCATCAGCATCGAATTTACAAATACGACGATTTCGCCGATCAAGAACAGCTTTTTATTGACATCGGCCCCTCAAACTTTCACAAAAAGTTTCTCCACGTCGAACGATGAACTGTTGAAGCTGAACTTCCTGATCGGCAACGCCGTGGTGGATGGCGCGGTCACGCCGGCGGATCCGCACACGATCACCCTCGACAACATTTCGATCCGGGAATTGTCGGCGCCGCCTGTGGGCCACGCATTGGCCAATGGCACGTTCGATGCCGATATCAGCGGCTGGGATACGTATTTGGCCGATGGCTCGGACGCCACGGTGACGTACGACACGTATGGCGGGGAAGGGGTCATGAAGGTGGACTTCGTCAGCTATGACGGCAACGAAACGTGGTCGACGCAAGTTTACCAGGGCGGCCTGCAACTGGATGCCGGCAAAACCTATGAGCTGAGCATGGACGCATGGTCGACGGCGGCGAAGGACATCATGGTTTCCGTCGAGCAGGAAGGCACTCCTCCGACTCCGCATTATTTGGAGGCTCAAACCGCCGCGTTGTCGGCGACCCGGCAGACGCGGACGTATACGTTTACGATGGCTTCCACCGTGCCAAACGGCAAGCTGGTGTTGCAACTGGGCGGCGGCCATCACACCGATCCGCTGAGCGTGTATTTTGACAACGTCAGTTTGACCGCCGTGGGCGGGGATTGACAGGCGCCAGCGGAGACGGTGAGGATGGCATGGGAGACGGTGAAAACCGTGAGGCTGCCAGGCAACCGCGAGGACCGTAAGGCTGGCAGGAGACAGCGGAGATCGCGAGGCTATGCCGGGAGATCGTGGAAACCGCGAGGTTGCCGGTAACGGCGAAGGTCGTGAGGCTGGCAGGAGACAGTGGGGACCGCGAGGCTATGCCGGGAGATCGTGGAAACCGAGCGGCTGCCGGTAACGGCGGGGGCCGTAAGGCTGGCAGGCAACAGTGGGGACCGCGGGGCTATGCCGGGAGATCGTGGAAACCGAGCGGCTGTCGGTAACGGCGAAGGTCGTGAGGCTGGCAGGAGACAGCGGAGACTGTGAAGTTGCCAGGAATCACGTGTGAAACGGGAATTATGGGGATTAACTATGAGGATGGCAACACGCGATGGGATCATTGGGCTGGGCAACAGGAATAGCAGGGATATCCCAGGCACAGGAATAATAGGGATAGCGGGAATGGCAAGATAACGATATGACGGGCATAACAAGGATAATGGGGATGCAGTTCCCTGGCAAAATGATGCGATTGATGTGCGGCAGGCGGGAACGAATCCCGCCTGCTTTTTAAAAATGCGGAAAAAAACGGTGTATGGGGTGAGCATAGGCTGAACACGGATTGAACATAGGCCGAACATAGGTTTAGCATAGGTCGAACATAGGTCAAACGCAGGTTGAACATAGGTTGCATATGAGTGGATACGGTTTGAACATGGGCTGAACACAAGTTCGAAACAGGTTGGATATAAGGTTGAACATGGGCTGGATACGGCCGGGGATGGGTCAACGTGGCCTGGCCAACGTGATGGAGATCTCCTGTGTTGTAGGATGTTGAAGTGCTTTCAGCAGCCCGAACAACGAGGCGGGTTCCCGCCGTTCCTTCTCTTCCTCAGGCTCCATCATCAGGCGATTGTACGTGCGTTGATGCATTGCGTTTGAGGGATGTGCGGCGAAAGCCCCCGTTTGTATGCGAAAGCTCCGATTTGTATGATAAAGCATACAAGGGAACCTTGATTGCGTGCGGATGAAAGTCATGTTGTACGAATTTTCGTACAACATGCGGGTGGGTCGATGCTGAGACTGTGGATTTTATACGAAGAATCATATCAATCGATCCGATTTGACGGAAAATCGTTCCGTGTTATATGATACTTCACACAAAATGCCGCAAAGCGCCACAGAGTGCCGAAAAATATCGCAGAGTGCCGCGAACTAACGCGAGCCGACACGAAACGGGGAACGTCAGGGTCCGCTTATGTTTGCGGATTTCCGCCCCACCCTGCAGCTAACGAACTCAGATGGCGCTATTCGCAGGTTTTTGCAGTTTGGAATTTTGTAACGAACCTGAGAAACGTTATTCCCCTCAAATTGGAAAAAGCAAGGGGAATCGGGGCGAATAGCGCTTGTGGTATTCGTAAGAATCGCAAATAGGCCTTAAGGATACACATAAGGGCTCTCCGGTTCGTAAGAACGCTGCCCGAAGGGAGCGGCTCGCCGCCGCCCGCACTGCAAACCGCGGGTGGCATTCCGCCCGCCGGCCCGTACGCCGGCCCGTACGCCGGCCCGTACGCCGGCCCGCCCGCAGGCATGGACATTTGCGCCGATTTGCCGGATAATAGACGCAGACGCAAATGAGGGAACGCTGTGATCAGGGTGTGAACGGAATGCAATGGGACGATGGCGCATCGTGGATGCGGCCGAATGGCGCATTGGACGAGAGCCGGATCATCGGCAGACAGAAGATTTATCAGGGCAGAAACGGCCGTTATGTGGAAAGAATCCAAACGGATTCCACGGCCGGCCGCCGCAGCTTCATCTATAAGCCGCTGACCAACGCGGATGCCTTGGGGCGGGAAGTCTGGGCGCACCGGAATCTGTTGCCGCTGTTGCCCGTACGCTATCCGCGGCTGATATCCGCCTCGCAAAGCGGCGATCCTTCCGCCCATTGGACCCTTCACGAAGATATGGGGCCGTTGGAACACGAGCTGCCGCCCGAGTCGCTGTTGCCGGCCGGTGAAGCGATCGCGCAGTGGCACAGCCTTCCCGTTGAACTGCTGCCCGCGGCTTGGAACGGGCATACGCCCCGGGTGAATGAGGTTCTCGCGCGGCTTGCGGCCGATCCGCCGCGAATGGCCGCCGTATTGACGGCCCTGCGCATACCGCGGAAATGGATCGGGGAATGGCTGGACCGATTGGAGGCGCTGCAAGGACGGCCGGATTCGGAAACGGTCGTTTCGCACGGCGATTATCACCCGCTCAATTTGGCCTGGAAAAATCATGAATTGATCGTTTTGGATTGGGAATATGTTCATCGGAACTCGATATACTGGGATTTGTACAACCTGCTGGATATCACCAGCCCCAGGCACCGCAGAACCGTTCATTCCGCGGGCGAAAAGGACGCGGTGTTGTCCGCGTACGTCCGGCGCCGCCGCGAACTGGACGGCGAATGGCGCCCGCCCAACGATTTTGCGGAGGGTTATCGGCTGTTTGCCGCGATTTATTCGATGCAGATTTTGCTTTTAATAGACGATGATTTAAAATCGATGCGGTTTGAACCGTCATCCTTGATCGCTCAGCAGGAGGAAACCGCAAAGATCTGGCTTGCATGCATCCAAGGTGGGGGGTGAGTCGATTGACAGAAGCGAAGATTTCCGTGGTGATTCCCACGTATAATCGTCCCGCTTTGCTGTGCGAATTGCTGGAAATGATGGCGCGGCAAAACGGCCCTCCGTTTGAAATCATCATTGTAAACGATTGCGGGAATCCGGTGGACTTTGTCCGTTCGCTGTACCCGGAGCTGGCAGTGCGGATTATCGATCTCGAGACGAACCGAAAGCACGTCCATGCCCGCAACAGAGGAGTGCAGGCGGCCCGGGGCGAGTGGATCATGCTCTGCGACGATGACGATCTGATTCTCGAAGGCCACATGCGGCAAATGGCGGCGGCTTTGGAGGAGACGGGAGCCGACTTGGTTTACTCCGATGCGGAGATACTGGCGTACACCATGTCGGGGCCGACGCGGATGCCCGACAGCCGTTTTTTATTCGCGTATGAGCACGACCCGCGGGAAATGAGGAAATTTTCGACCTTTATTTCCTCGGGATGCCTGTACCGAAAAAAAATCCACGACCAAATCGGCTATTTCGATCCGGATATGTATCACTACTGGGATTGGGATTTTTTTCTCCGGGTTGCGGAGCGGTGTTCCACAGCCAAAGTTCCCGTGGCCAGCGTGCTCTATTCCTATTCCGTCCAAGGGGACAACCTGTCTTCCGATCCGGGCCGGATGAGGTCTTATCTGGATAAGCTGTGCGCCAAGCACGGGCTTGGAACGCTGCCGTCCCGCAATTTTTTGCAACTGCTGGATGAGCCGGAGGTGGTTAAAAGGCGAGCGCCCAGCCGCAAGGTGTGGGACGGAAAACCGGTGATCTCAAGGTACGCTCAGCACTGAAATTAAATATGACATGGGATGTTAGGTTTTCCTTCATTTATCGGGGATATAAAAATGTTAAATTGATATCCTTATTTGCTGATGATAAAATAATGAATATTGACATTTTATACTAGAAAGGTTGCCCATCATGAAACCATTCGGATTACCTCCCAAACAAGGCTTGTACGATCCCCAATTTGAGCACGATGCGTGCGGTATCGGATTCGTTGCCAATATTAAAGGTAAGAAGTCAAACGGGATCGTTCGTCAGGCACTGACGATCTTGACCAACCTGGATCACCGCGGGGGTCAAGGCAGCGAAACGAATACCGGTGACGGTGCGGGAATTCTGATCCAGATCCCCCACCTGTTTCTGAAGGAAGAACTGAATAAAAGAAACATCAAGCTTCCCAAGCCGGGAGAATACGGAGTCGGTATGGGCTTCTTTACCCCGGTGCCGGAGCAGCGCAAGGAATGCGAGAAGACGCTGGAGACCATCGTCCAAGAGGAAGGACAGACCGTCATCGGCTGGCGCACCGTGCCGACGGATAACACGTTGCTCGGAGATGCTGCGAAAGCCTCGGAACCGTTTATCCGGCAAATTTTTATCGGACGCGGACCCGGATTGGACAGCCAGGATGATTTCGAACGCAAGCTGTACGCGATCCGAAAACGGGCGGAGCAGGCTATTCGTTATGCCGGTATGGCCGGAGGGGATTATTTTTATTTTGCCAGCTTGTCCAGTCGGACAATTGTATATAAAGGAATGTTGACCACCGATCAGGTGGATACGTTCTATCTCGATCTGAAAAATTCCAACGTGGAAAGCGCATTGGCCTTGGTTCATTCGCGTTTCAGCACCAATACGTTTCCCAGTTGGGAGCGGGCGCATCCGAACCGCTATTCGATCCATAACGGCGAAATCAATACGCTGCGCGGGAATGAGAACTGGATGCACGCGCGTCAAAAAGTGTGCGAATCGGAGCTGTTCGGGGAAGATATCGGCAAAGTGCTCCCGGTCATCGAACCGGACGGAAGCGACTCCGCCAAATTTGACAATACGATCGAATTTCTCATGCTGGCAGGGCGCTCTTTGCCGCACGCGGCGATGATGATGATCCCCGAGCCGTGGGCCAATCATGGGACCATGGACGACCGGAAAAAAGCTTTTTACGAATATCACAGTTGCTTGATGGAGCCGTGGGACGGTCCGGCCGCCATGGTTTTCTCCGACGGCAGGAAAATCGCCGCGGTGCTGGATCGCAACGGGCTGCGTCCGGCGCGTTACTACGTGATTCGGAACGATATGATCGTCATGGCCTCCGAAGTGGGCGTGCTGGACATTCCGCCGGAGGATGTGATTCTCAAAGACCGGTTGCGTCCGGGACGGATTTTGCTGGTCGATACCGAGGAAGGCCGCATCATTTCCGACGAGGAAGTGAAGGAGCGCATCGCCTCCGAGCATCCGTACAGGGAATGGATCGATCAGCACATGGTCGATCTGGAGGAGCTTCCCGCCGCGGCCGAGGTGCCGCAGCCGGATCATCGCACGGTGCTGCGGCGCCAGCAATCGTTCGGCTATACGTTTGAGGAATGCGTCAAGATTTTGGCTCCGATGGCGAAGGACGGCGTCGAGCCGATCGGTTCGATGGGCATCGATTCCCCATTGGCCGTGCTGTCGAATAAGCCGCAGTTGCTCTACAATTACTTCAAGCAGTTGTTCGCCCAGGTCACCAACCCGCCGATCGACGGTATCCGCGAAGAGCTGATTACCGCAACGGGGACAACGATCGGGCCGGAGCGAAACTTGCTGAAGCCGACCCCCGAAGCTTGCCGCCAAATTCGTTTGAAAACGCCGATTTTAACCAACGAGGAATTGGCCCAAATCCGCCATATTCGCCGCGACGGCTTTAAGACGGTGGAACTGCCGATCCTGTTCAATGCTTCCGAAGCGGAGAAAGGGCTGCAGAAAGCGATCGATCGGATTTGCAGCGATGCGGACAAGGCGATCCGGAACGGCGCGACGATGTTTATTCTTACGGACCGGGGCGTCGATCAGAAGCATGCGGCCATTCCTTCCCTGCTCGCCGTGTCCAGTTTGCATCATCATTTGATTCGCGAAGGGACGCGGACCAGGGTCAGCTTGCTGCTGGAGTCGGGCGAACCGCGTGAAGTGCATCATTTCGCGCTGCTGCTCGGATATGGCGTCAGTGCGATCAACCCTTATCTGGCGCTGGAGTCGCTGGACGATTTGATTCGCAATCATCTGCTCAAGGATATCACGCATCAGGAAGCGATTTATAAATATGTGAAGGGCGCAACCAAAGGCATCATGAAGGTATTGTCCAAAATGGGGATTTCCACGATTCAAAGCTACCGGGGCGCGCAGATTTTTGAAGCGATCGGTTTGAGCGGGGAATTCGTCGACCGCTATTTCACCGGGACGGCCTCGCGGCTCGGGGGCATTGGGTTGAAGGAGGTTGCGCGGGACGCGCTCTATCATCACGCGCAGGCGTTCTCCGAACAGGAGGGCAAGGCCAAGACGCTGGCGCCCGGCGGGGAATTGCAATGGAGAAAAGAAGGAGAATACCATCTGTACAATCCGCAGACGGTGCATACGCTGCAGCAATCGTGCCGGAGAAACGATTACTCCTTATTTAAGAGCTATTCGGAAATGATCAACGATCAGGATAAACAGTACAAAACGCTGCGCGGCTTGCTGGAATTCAAGCTGGATCAAGCGCCGGTGCCGATCGAGGAAGTGGAATCCGTCGAGTCGATTTGCCGCCGTTTCAAAACGGGGGCCATGTCTTACGGATCGATCAGCCAGGAGGCGCACGAAAGCCTCGCCATTGCCATGAACCGCTTGGGCGGCAAAAGCAATACGGGCGAAGGCGGGGAGGATCCGAACCGGTTCGTTGCGGATGACAACGGCGATTTGCGCCGCAGCGCGATCAAGCAGGTGGCCTCCGGCCGCTTCGGCGTCACCAGCCATTATCTTGTGAATGCCGACGAAATTCAAATCAAGATGGCTCAGGGAGCGAAGCCCGGCGAAGGCGGCCAGTTGCCCGGCAAGAAAGTGTACCCGTGGATCGCCGAGGTCAGGGGCTCTACTCCGGGCGTGGGCTTGATTTCGCCGCCGCCCCATCATGACATCTATTCGATTGAAGACTTGGCCGAGTTGATCCATGACTTGAAAAATGCCAATCCGCATGCCAGAATCAATGTCAAGCTGGTGTCCGAGGTCGGCGTGGGCACCATCGCCGCAGGCGTAGCCAAAGGCCGCGCCGACGTGGTATTGATCAGCGGTTATGACGGTGGAACCGGCGCTTCGCCGAAGACAAGCATTCGGCATGCCGGCTTGCCGTGGGAGTTGGGCTTGGCCGAAACCCACCAGACGCTGGTGCTGAATCGGCTGCGCGACCGCATCGTTGTAGAGACGGACGGCAAATTGATGACCGGCCGCGACGTGGTTGTTGCGGCGTTGCTCGGCGCCGAGGAATTCGGGTTTGCCACCGCTCCGCTGGTCGTATTGGGCTGCGTGATGATGCGGGTTTGCCATATGGATACGTGTCCGGTCGGCGTGGCAACGCAAAACCCGGAGCTGCGCAAGAAGTTTATGGGCGATCCGGAGCACGTGACCAACTTCATGAGGTTCATCGCGCAGGAAGTTCGGGAATATATGGCTCAATTGGGCTTTAGAACGTTGGAGGAAATGGTGGGCCGGAACGATCGGCTGGAGCCGAAGGCCGCCATCAGCCACTGGAAAGCGAAAGGGCTGGATTTAACGCCGCTGCTGTATCAGCCGGACGTGCCCGACGGGGTTGGGCGCTATCGCCGGATTGAGCAGGATCACGGCTTGAACCGCTCGTTGGATATGCAGGAATTGCTTCATATTTGCGAACCGGCGATCGAAAGGCAGGAACCGGTGCATGCGGTACTGCCGATTCGCAACATCAACCGGGTGGTCGGAACGATATTGGGCAGTGAAATCACCCGGCGCTACGGGTCGGAAGGCTTGCCCGACGGCACCATTCGCCTTCACTTCCGCGGTTCGGCGGGCCAAAGCTTCGGCGCTTTCGTGCCGAATGGAGTGACCCTTTCGCTGGAGGGGGATTCCAATGACTATTTTGGAAAAGGTCTTTCGGGCGGCAGGCTGATCGTTTATCCTTCGGAAAAAGCGACGTTTGCGCCGGAGGAGAATATCATCGTCGGCAACGTGGCCCTGTACGGAGCGACCGGCGGAGAAGCCTATATCAACGGCGTGGCCGGCGAAAGATTTTGCGTCAGGAACAGCGGGGTTCGCGCGGTTGTGGAAGGCGTGGGAGATCACGGCTGTGAATATATGACCGGAGGCCGCGTGGTGGTGCTGGGGACGACCGGGCGCAATTTCGCTGCCGGGATGTCCGGCGGTATTGCCTATGTGCTGGATCAAAGCGGCGAATTTGAGCGGGATTGCAACAAGGAAATGGTCCTGCTGGAGCGCCTTGACGACGAGACCGAAATGGAAGAAGTCAAAGGCATGATTCGCAGGCATGTCAAATATACCAACAGCCAGCACGCTCAGAAAATTTTGAACCGCTGGGAAGAATGGGTTTGGAAGTTCGTGAAGGTGATTCCGAAAGATTACAAGCGGATGCTTGAGTCGATCGAAAAAGTGAAGCAGTCCGGCCTGACCGGTCAGGATGCGATCATGGCCGCATTCGAGGCGAATATGAGGGACCTGTCACGCGTCAGCGGCAATTAAGAGTTTTGCCCGGCAAAACTTCGAGGAGGGGAAACAATGGCTAAACCAACAGGATTTATCGAATATAAGCGCGAACTTCCCGCTGATCGTGATCCCTTGCAACGCATTCACGATTGGAAGGAATTCCATCACGAATTTAAGGAAGATAATTTAAGGACGCAGGGCGCCCGCTGCATGGATTGCGGGATCCCGTACTGTCATACGGGGGAAATTATCAACGGCATGGCGGCGGGCTGTCCGGTTCATAATCTGATCCCCGAGTGGAACGATCTCGTATATCGGGGATTGTGGAGGGAAGCGTTGGACCGGCTGCACAGGACGAACAATTTTCCCGAGTTTACGGGAAGGGTTTGCCCCGCGCCTTGCGAAGGCTCGTGTACGGTCGGATTGATCGACAAGCCGGTAACGATCAAAAATATTGAGCATGCGATCATCGACAAAGGGTTTGAACAGGGATGGGTCGTCCCCGAACCTCCGCAGAAGCGGACCGGCAAGAAAGTGGCCATCGTCGGGTCGGGGCCTTCCGGTTTGGCTTGCGCGGCGCAGTTGAACAAAGCGGGCCACAGCGTGACGGTCTACGAGCGCAACGATCGCATCGGCGGCCTGCTGATGTACGGCATCCCCAACATGAAGCTGGACAAGAAAAAAGTGGTCCAGCGGCGCGTGGATTTGCTGGCGGAGGAAGGCGTCCGATTCGTCACCAATACCGAGATCGGCAAGGACATTCCCGCCCAACAGCTCATCGACGAGTACGATGCCGTTGTATTGTGCGGCGGAGCGACCAAGGGCCGCGACCTGCCCATCGAAGGCAGGGAATTGAAAGGCATTCATATGGCTATGGAGTTTTTGCATAAAAACACAAAAAGCTTGCTGGATTCCAATCATGAAGACGACCAATATATTTCCGCGGAAGGCAAGGACGTGATCGTGATCGGCGGCGGAGACACCGGGACGGACTGCGTGGGCACGTCGATGCGGCACAAATGCAACAGCGTCACGCAGTTTGAAATTATGCCGATGCCTCCGACCGAGCGGGCCGCAAATAACCCGTGGCCGCAATTCCCGCGGGTGTATAAGCTGGATTACGGCCAGGAGGAAGCCAAAGCCGTGTACGGCCAGGATCCGCGCTCCTATTGCATCATGACGAAAAAATTTGTGGGCGATGAAAATGGGCACGTGAAGGAATTGCACACCGTGGAAATTGAGTGGAAAAAAGATGAAAACGGGCGCTTCGGCCCGGCGGAAATTCCCGGATCGGAGAAGGTGTGGCCGGCGCATTTGGTGCTGCTGGCGATGGGATTTCTCGGCCCGGAGGATACGGTTCTTGGACAGTTGGGCGTAGAGCGCGACGAGCGATCGAATGCCAAGGCGCAGCATGGCAAATTTACGACGAACGTCAAGGGCGTTTTTGCCGCAGGCGACATGCGGCGCGGCCAAAGCCTTGTCGTTTGGGCGATCAACGAAGGGCGCGGCGCGGCCCGAGAGTGCGACCGCTACCTGATGGGCGACACGCTGCTACCCTAAATGCCGAAAATGGGCTAACGGCCATCATCGGGAATAGGCCACACAACTACCAACGCCGGGAATAGGCCACCCGCCATCGTCAGGAATGGCCGATCGTCATCGTCAGGAATGGCCGACTGCCATCGTTGGGAATGGCCGACTGCCATCGTTGGGAATGGCCGACCGTCATCGTCGGGAATGGCCGACCGTCATTATCGCTGCCAGGATGAGCTGCGTCCCGCTGAGTCGGCTTTGTAGCGACAAAGCATCAGGCGATGGTGTGTGCGTCGATGCATGGGGTTTGTGGGATGTACCCGGAATGTACGCGGGATGTCCGCGTCGAAGGTTCCCGCTTGTATGATAAAACATACAAAGGGCTTTCATTGTGCGCGGATAGAAGCCATGTTGTACGATGTTTCGTACAACATGCGGCGGGTCGGCGTCGAAAACTGCGGATTTTGTGTGAAGCATCGTATGAACCGGTCCGATTGGACGGAAAATCGTTCCGTGTTATTCGATTTTTCACACAAAGCGCTGAAAACGTCGCAGACAAGGCAGCATTACAGGAAGGGCAGCATCACAGGAAGGACACCATCGCAGGCAAGGCAGCATCGCAGGAAGGATAGCATCGCAGGCAAGGCAGCATCGCAGGCAAGGCTCATTGTCGGAAGGAAGCGGCCGGAAGGATAGCAACATGGCTGTCCTTTCGGCATTTTACTTCATTACTGTGAAATTGGATCATGGGCATAGGCTATGCCGTCTATCATCATAAGGCAATCTGAATCGATAAACGCGGTCGTTGAAGTCATTCTGGACGGAAAACGATCTGTTTCGAAATAGTCGCAAAATACGTTTTCCATTTCCGGTAAATCCTTTATGTTTTTCAGATACACGTGAACCTTCACAATATGATCCAGTGATGCGTTGCATTGCGACAGCGTCTCTTTCAGATGCTCAAACGTGCTATGAATTTGCTCGGTGAACGTCTCGCCGAACCCTCTGTGCAATGCTAAAAATATATACTCTCCTGCCACAACGGCTGATGAATAACTGAAAGGCGTCGGAATTCGATATACCAAAATAACCCTCTCCCTCGTTCTATACTTCTTGCCCGATCATGCGAATTCTTGCCTGGTCATGCGAATTTTTGCCTTGCTGCGCGCTTTTTCGCCATGCTTCTAATAAAGGTGTGGAAAAAGCAGGCGGTACAGGCGACCTCGCGTCCAAACGTCCGTCTCCGATCCGTCTCCGATCCGCCTCTTTGGGCTGAAATACCTGCAATAGTGCATCTTTGTGTGCGCATCGAACGCCCGGGAGGCCAAATACCTTCAAACATGCATGTATTTTGTGCGCTCACGTCAAAATGAAGCAGAATGCTTTGAAATACCTGTATAAAAGCAGGAATTTCCCCAAAATGCCGCAGAAGCCTGCGAAAAGCTGTACTTTTGCAGGAGTTCCAGCAACCGACCGCCTTCCGCTCCCCTCCTCCGCCTTTGAAAGTCCACAAAAAACGGATCAAAATCCAAATTGTGACAAAAACAGGTGATTCCATGCGCAGGCGGTTTTATGAGCGGGCATGGATTTCCGATTGCCGTTGTCCGCCGTTTTCCCGATTTGACGGTTTTTAGGGGAAGAAATCCGCGGGCGAAGGCGTTCCCATCCGGTTTACCGACCTCCGCTTAATCCGTGTCCAATCCCGCGCAATTTATGCCCAACCTCTGCACCGTTTTTTTCACCACACGTTTGGACCTTCTGCCCCTCTAAACATAGGTTTGATTTTATAATACCACACATATGTTCGCATTTTAAAGAGGTTTTTTTAAATGCCGGGCAAGTGTATACCCAAGACGCACGTTTCTTATGAAGCGATGTTTGCCGGAAATGCACCTATGCTTTTAAAGGATGGAACAGGAATTGAATACCGGCTTGACGAAGATAAAAATGGAGATAAAATATAGGGGCCTGATTTGACCTACTAACTATGAGGAGACGATGTGGTGAAACAGCATGCAGGACGCGATACTCTCTCCGCAGAAATGAAAATCGACGCGCCGCTAAAAAAGTGGTGGTTCGTGTTGGTTGATACCGATCACCGAAATAAGTCCGACGGATTGCCGCCCACCCGTTTCGAGGACATTCCGAATCCCCGCGGAGGCTCCACCTTGATTGCGAATACCGTTCTTTATGGTGTGGCCACCCGCTATATCGACCGATTCGAATGGATTTACGGCAAATGGCTGTCCAATACCAAAACGACACTTAAGGGCATGCTGGGTACGGTGACGCTGAATTTCGATTTTGAAGAGCATGGCGAGAATGCCTTTACTGTCAAGGTCCACATCCGGGTGAGCGACACCCGGTGGTGGGTTCATCCTGTGATCATGCTTTTTTTCAAAAAATGGCTGAAGCATAACTTGCTCGGGGTGAAACGCATTGAAAGTTTGGTTGCCGATGATGAACTGTTCGCGCTTCCGCCCAAAGCGACGCCGGCTTCGCACGACAGCGGGGCGCTGCGCCAACTGGCCGACCGGCTCGCGCCCTGCTCCCCGGATCCGGCGCTTTGCGAGCGAGTCGCACGCCATCTGCTGGATGCGGCGGATCATCAGCTTGCCCGGATACGGCCTTATGCGCTCTCGCGTTCCATCGGTTTTGACAAGCTCGATGTGCTGCGGTTCATGCTAAACGGAACGCTGCATGGCCTTTTCGACATGAATTGGGACCTGCTGTGTCCCTCCTGCCGCGGGGCGAAGTATTCGGCCTCCACGCTGAAGGAAGTGAAGAAAACCGTGCACTGTCCGTCGTGCAACATCGATTATGAGGCGGATTTCGACCGGAATGTGGAGCTAACCTTCCGTCCGCACCCCTCCGTTCGCGCGGTGGATCGCCGAAGCTACTGCGTCGGCAACCCGGCAAAAACGATGCATGTGATGGTCCAGATTTGGATCGGCGGCGGAGCATCGGCAGAGGTGGATATGGAGCTGGAGGCAGGCAAGTACCGAGTCGGTTCGCCGCAGCAGGCCGGCTTTGATGAATTGGAGGTCGCGGAGGATGGAACGCTTGCCCGGGAAGCTGAATTTATGCTGGGCTCGCAAGAGAGCAGGGGGAGCGTCGCGCTGCGGGCCGGGTCCGTCCAATTGCGTTTCGTCAACCGCGACCCCGAGGAGATCTGCGTCCGTCTGGAGCGCACCGCTTGGCTGGAACACGCGGTGACCGCGGCGGAGGTGACTTTGATGCCGGAATTCCGCAAATCGTTTTCCTCCGAGGTGCTGAAGCCGGGACTGCAAATGGGCATTCACAATGTCGCCGTATTGTTCACCGACCTGAAGGAATCGACCCGTTATTACAGCCGGTTTGGCGATGCGGCGGCATACAGCATCGTGCATGACCATTTCGTCATTCTGGAAAGCTGTGTGGAGCGCAACCGGGGGTCGGCTGTCAAAACGATCGGCGACGCGATCATGGCGGTGTTCCCGTCGGCGCTGGACGCCTTTAAGGCAGCGCAGGCGATCCACGAGGAAATCGCTTCGTTCAATGCAGGTTTGACGGATCGCTCCATTATGATTAAGTCGGGGATTCACGCCGGCCCGCTTCTGGCGATCAACGCCAACGATCGGCTTGATTATTTTGGGCAAACGGTCAATTTTGCCGCCCGGACAAACGGCCAAAGCCGCGGGGGCGACATCGTGCTCGCCGAATCCGTTTGGCTGGAGCACCACGTGGGCCAATACGCCGATTCGCTGGGGTTGGCGTCGGAGATATTTTTTGCGCAGATGAAGGGCATCGACGGGGAGCAGCGGATGGTCCGCTGCCGGCCGACGTCCGCCGGGTAATTGTGCCATCTGCGATGACAAAGCGAAAGGGGCTGTCCCAAAAGTCATCGTTGGATGACGAAAGGGCGCCCCTTTTCTAAAAT
>CAYYCV010000046.1:0-27853 GCA_964470405.1 uncultured Caryophanales bacterium | reverse complement strand
CATTCAGTCCCATCATGCATTTAAGCCGATTTTTTCTCTGCGAAAGTTGAGTTAATGAAGTTAAAAAGTGTGGAAGATCAAGTATCCGCAATTTCTTATGATGTCTAAATTGTGATGGGGATTTATTCATGCAACCGAAAGCCTTCGCCCAGCACGTCCTGAACGTCGTGGATGATCATAAAGGCCCGGGGGTCGATGTTTCGAACCAGGGCGATGAGCTTCCTCATTTCGTGCCGGTAGACGATGCAGTAGATGACCACCTTGTCCCGATTCGAATAAGCGCCTTTGGCCGGAAACAAGGTGACCCCCCGATCGATCCGGTCCGTGATCGCTTGAGCCAGAGCAGCCGATTGCTCGGACACAATGGTGAACGCTTTGGCGGCCAGCGCGCCGCCCTGGATGAAGTCGATCAGCTTCGAGGCGATGAATACGGCCACCAGCGTATAAAGAACCTTCTCGCGCGGAATGTAGAGAAGGGAGGCGAAAATGACGCAGGCATCGAACGTCAAAATAATCTGTCCCATGCGCCAGCCTTTGCGCTTGTTGATCAGGCGGGCGATAATGTCCCCGCCTCCGGTCGTGCCGCCAAAGCGGAAAACGATGCCCAGGCCGATGCCCAGCGTGACGCCGGCGTACAGCGTGGCGAGAAAAAAATCCTGCTCGGTCCGAAAAGGCACGATCCAGCCCTGTTCGATCAAAATGGATGTGATCCATAAAAAGAACGAAACGCCGACCGTGCCGACCACGGTATAAGCGATCGTCCGGAGGCCGAACGTTCGCCATCCGATCACAAAAAGGGGGATATTCAGGAGCAGGATGGTCAATGAAGGCGAAAAACCGAAAATATAGCGGAGCAGCAGCGCGATGCCGGTCAGACCGCCTTCCATCAATTCGTTGGGGATGATGAAATAATGCAGGCCAAAAGCGTAGATGGCCGAGCCGACCAGAATCGGGATGGCGCGGACGATGGATTCGGTTCGGCGTTGCAAAAAATCCTCCCCTTTTTCGCGTTTTCGATGCTTTATTTATTATGCCTTTTTTCGGTTCAATCAATAAAAAGGATTTGTTTTCATAGTTTGTTTGCGATAACATAGGTTCTAAAGGCAAGTGCAGATGAATGAAAAGGAAAAGGATGAGCGCAATCGTTATGGCCGATAAAACGCTGAAACAAATTCAGGACGAAGTGGATCGATACATTTCGCAATTTAAAGAAGGATATTTCAGCCCCTTGTCCATGCTGGCCAGAATGACGGAGGAAGTTGGAGAACTGGCAAGGGAAGTCAATCATCGCTTCGGGGAAAAGCCGAAAAAACCGGGGGAAGAGGAGAACTCGATCGAGATGGAGCTGGGCGACGTCCTCTTCATCGTCGTGTGTTTCGCCAATTCCCAGGGCATCGATTTGGCGGCCGCCCATGATCGGGTGATGGAAAAGTTCAATACGCGCGACGCCGGACGCTGGACGCCGGTAAACGGCGAATCGCAGCCGATAAACGGCGAAGCGTAACGGACCAACAGTGAATCGTAGCGGAGAAACAACGAACCATACTTAAGAAGGAACAGGTGAATAAGCATGAACGAAGCGATCAGAGTAGCGGTCAGCGGAGCCGGGGGAAGAATGGGCCGGGAAGTGGTCAAAATGGTGCTTGGCGATTCGGCGTTGCGGTTGGTTGCCGCCATCGATCTTTCTTCGACGGGCGAGGATGCGGGCCGCTTGGTGGGAATGCCCGCCTGCGGGGTGACGATCGGGAGCGACCTTGAATTGGCGTTGGTCGAGTCCAAGGCGCAGGTGATGGTGGATTTCACCGTGCCGCAATCCGCCTTTTCCAATACGCAAACGGCGATCCGCCATCAGGTAAGACCGGTCATCGGAACCACCGGGTTTTCCCCTGAAAATATAGCGCAATTGAGCGAGCTTTGCCGCGAGCGGGAGATCGGCGGGATCATCGCCCCCAATTTCTCGATCGGCGCGATTTTGATGATGAAGTTTGCCGCGCAAGCAGCCAAATATATGCCGCATGTCGAGATTATTGAATACCATGGCGATCAGAAATTGGATGCGCCTTCCGGAACGGCGGTCAAAACGGCCGAATGGATTTCGCAAAACCGCAAGGAATTCAGGCAGGGCAACCCGAAGGAAGAGGAAAAATTAGAAGGTTCCCGCGGCGCATATTACGACGGATTTCGGATTCACAGCGTCAGATTGCCCGGCGTATTCGCCCAGCAGGAAGTGATTTTCGGAGGCGACGGCCAAACGCTCAAAATCCGGCATGATTCTTTCGATCGCGCCGGGTATATGCCCGGTGTGAACACCGCGGTGAAAAAAGTGATGGAGCTCCGGGAATTGATATACGGTTTTGAGCATTTGATCGATTGACTTGAGAGACCGGACCAACCGCACGCCAAAGGAGAGTCGCCATGAATATCGCCTTGATCGCGCATGATCGCAAGAAAGAGGAAATCGTTAATTTTGTCATCTCCTATCAATCCGTTTTTGCCCGCCATGCTTTGTTTGCCACAGGCACAACGGGGTTGAGGGTGATCGAGCAAACCGGCCTGGAGGTGCGGCGATTTTTGTCCGGACCTTTGGGGGGAGATCAACAGATTGGCGCTATGATAGCCGGAAATGAAATGGACCTGGTTATTTTTCTTCGCGATCCGCTGATGGCACAGCCGCACGAGCCGGACATTATCGCGCTGCTGCGTCTTTGCGATGTGCATGGCATTCCGGTCGCCACCAATATCGCGACGGCGGAAGTGCTCGTCAGGGCGCTGGATCGGGGAGACTTCTCATGGCGCGAAGTGGTGCATAAATATAAATTGGGTGATACTTGATATGACGCAGAAGTTGGATATTTTGGTGTTTGGCGCGCATGCCGACGATGCCGAAATCGGCATGGGCGGCACGATCCGAAAGCACGTTTTGGCCGGGAAGAAGGTCGGGGTGTGCGATTTGACGGAGTCGGAAATGTCCTCGAACGGAACGCCGGAGAATCGCAAGAAGGAAGCGGAGCGGTCGGCGGCCGTGCTGGGTTTGTCCGCGCGGACCTGCTTGAGCTTTCCCGACCGGGGGCTGGTGTCGAGCGAAGCCCAAATCAAACAAATCACCGCGCAAATTCGCCGTTATCGCCCCGGCATCGTGTTTGCCCCTTATTGGAAAGACCGCCATCCGGATCACGTTCAGTGCAGCTTCATGGTGCAAGAGGCCGTTTTCAATGCGAAATTGAGAAAATTCATGCCGGAGATGGCTCCGGTGCTGATCGATCAGCTTTATTTTTATTTCATCAACGATCTGGATGAAGCCGACCTGATGGTGGATGTCAGTGAAGTGTACGAGGATAAAACCGCTTCGCTCCATTCCTACCGTTCGCAATTCAGCGCGGCCGATGCGGAGCGGGATACCGTCGCAACGCCGCTCAACCAGGGATATTTGGAAAGAGTCCGGGCCAGAGACAGCCTGTTGGGGCAAAAAAAGACGGTTCGTTACGCGGAGGGATTTAAAACCAAAAGCCCTTATCTGATCAATTTATTTTAAGGGGAGAAAAAGCCATGGCGGAGATGATGAAAATCGGCATCACGTGCTACCCGACGGTCGGAGGATCGGGGGTAGTGGCTACCGAGCTTGGAAAGCTGTTGGCCGAGAAAGGCCACCAGATTCATTTTATTACGCATACGATGCCTTTTCGTTTAAGCACTTTTCACAAAAATATGTTTTATCACGAAGTGGAAGTGAACGACTATTCCGTCTTCCGCTATCCGCCGTATGACCTTTCGTTGGCGAACCGCATGGCCCAGGTGGCCAAGGCGCAGCATCTCGACCTGCTGCACGTGCATTACGCCGTGCCGCACGCCATTTGCGCCTTTCTGGCCAAGCAGATGGTAGGCGACCATTTGAAGGTCGTGACGACGCTGCACGGCACGGACATTACCGTGCTGGCGCAGGACGAGTCGCTCAAGGATTTGATCCGCTGGGGAATCAATCAAAGCGATGCCGTCACCGCCGTTTCCCGGGATTTAATCGCCGAAACCCAAAAGCTGCTTGCGATCGAACGGCCGATCGATTTGACTTACAACTTCGTGGATAAACGGCAGTATTACCCGCGCAACTGCTCCTCCTTCCGCTCGCAATTCGCCAAGCCGCAGGAACAAATTTTGATGCATATTTCCAATTTTCGTCCGGTGAAGCGGGTGGCGGATGTGGTCGATATTTTTCAACGGGTGAACCGACAAATCCCTTCCCGTCTGCTGTTCGTCGGGGAAGGGCCGGATTTTCCCAAGATTCACATGAAGGTGAAGGAGCTGGGGCTGAACGATCGCGTGTATTTCCTGGGAAAACAGGACGATGTGGCCCAGGTGATTTCGCTGGCCGACGTGCTGCTGCTTCCGTCGGAGAAGGAAAGCTTCGGCTTGGTGGCGCTGGAAGCGATGGCTTGCGGCGTGCCTACGGTCGGCTCCAACGCGGGAGGCATTCCCGAACTGGTCAGCCATGGCGAAACCGGATTTCTTGCCCCGGTCGGAGATACGGCGGCGATGGCCGACCATGTGATCCGGCTGCTGTCGGACGAGGAGCTGTACCGCCAATTTTCGCAAGCGTGCATCCGGCGGGCGACCCATCAATTTTGCAATAATACGATCACGGCGCAATATGAGGATATTTATTGCCGCGTGCTTGGCCGCGAGGCGGCGAAGCCGGCCGTTGATATATCCTGTGTCTAGGCGCGCGGGGTGGAGCCGGTGAGGATGGAGCAGGATGCCCGCGCGATTTTGCGCGCGCTGAACGACCGCGGCTACCAGGCTTATTTTGTCGGGGGCTACGTTCGCGATTCGCGATTGGGCCGAAAAATCAAAGATATTGATTTGGCTACGGACGCCCTGCCTTCCGAAGTGCGGCAAATTTTTCCGCGTACCGCGCCGACCGGGCTCAAGCACGGAACGGTCACCGTGATTACGGAACGCCACACCTTCGAGGTGACGACGTTTCGGACCGAGTCTTCGTACGAGGACGGGCGGCGGCCTTCGGCGGTGTCGTTCATCCGCAATCTGGAAGACGATTTGCGGCGCCGGGACTTCACGATGAACGCGATGGCGATGGATGCGGACGGCTGTCTGATCGACCCGTTCGGCGGGACGAAGGATCTGTACGACGGCATTCTTCGCTGCGTCGGGGACCCGGCCGACCGCTTCAATGAAGATGCGCTGCGCATGCTGCGCTGCGTCCGATTCGCGGCCGAATACGGCCTGACCGTAGCGGCGGATACGTGGCGGGCGATCCTCCGCTGCCGGCCGGGGCTGCGCCTCATCTCCATGGAGCGGGTTGGTGCCGAGTTGACCAGGATCATGGGCGGCAGCGCTCCGAAAAGAGGGGTGGAGCTGCTGCTGGACAGCGGCATGATGCCGTATTTCAAGGACGATCTGGGCCACGATGCCGCGAAATGGCGGCAGGCCGTCCAGGATCCGCAGTGCGACCGGATCGCCTTGTTGGGCTCGGAAGAGCTGCGCTGGTGCTTCTGGTTTGTTTTGACGGGAGAAGCGCCGGACCGGACGCGAAGCATGCTGCGCCGGTTGAAGTTTTCCAACCGCAAAATCGCCCGGATCGTCCGCCTGATCGAGTTCCATCGCGTCCTTCTGCGCGAGTTGGACAATGATCCCGCGCTCTCCAGCAAAGAGGCAAGGCCCGAAGGGTGGCTGCCGCTTTGGTGGAAAAGGGCGGCGCTGCGGTGGGGCGCGGCATTGTTGACGGATTGGCTGCAGGTGATGGAGTGCCTGAGCGGCTAGCCCGGCCCCGCAGCCGAGGAGGGGCGGGACGACGTCGCGAAGCTCGTCCGGTCGGGGCGGGCCTGGCTGGAGGAAATGCCGATACAAGAGGTCGGCCAATTGGCTGTCGGCGGAACGGACTTGCTTTCGCTTCGGCAGCCCGCCGGCCCCTGGATCGCGGCTATCCTCGACGATTTGACCGCGGATGTGGCGCTTCGCGAACTGCCCAACCGCAAACCGTTGCTGATGGAACGGGCCAAACTTTACGTAAAAGAGATGAATCGGGAATGACGGAACAAATCCTCCGCATGTTTGCGGAACGGCCTCAAGCTTACATATCCGGGGAGGAATTGAGCCGGGCGTTGCAGTGCAGCCGAACGGCGATTTGGAAGCATATCCGGCGTCTGCGTCTGCAGGGATATGAATTCGAGGCGACGCCGCGAAAAGGGTACAGGCTGGTAGGCAAGCCGAATCGCCTTCTGGTCGAATCGATTTTGGCGTCGCTGAACACCCGTGTGATCGGGCGGGAAATCGCCCTGTTCGAATGCCTGGAGTCCACGCAGACGAAAGCGCATGAGCGGGTGGCGCAAGGCGCGCCCGAGGGCGCGGTGATCCTCGCCGAGCAGCAGACGGCCGGCCGCGGGCGGATGGGGAAGACGTGGTACTCCCCTTCCGGAAAAGGGATTTGGATGAGCATGATATTGAAGCCGCAAATTCCGCTGCCGCATGCGCCGCAATTGACGTTGTTGACGGCGGTCTCGCTCTGCCGCGCAATCAAGCGGATGCTGAACATCGATATCGGCATCAAGTGGCCGAACGATTTGCTGGTCGGAGGGAAGAAGGTGTGCGGCATTTTGCTTGAATCCAGCGCCGAAGACGAGCGGCTGCGCTATGTCGTCGCCGGCATCGGCATCAGCGCGAACCTGCGGCGGGAAGATTACCCCGAGGATTTGCGCGACAAGGCGACTTCCCTGTTCATGGAAAGCGGCGAGATCGTCGATCGGGAACGGTTGATCGCCGCGTTTTTGGAGGAGTTCGAAAAAATGTACGAGCTGTTTCAAGAGCAGGGATTCGTTCCGATTCGAACGCTGTGGGAGGCGTTGAGCGTTTCTCTAAACCGCCCGATCCGCGTGCAGACGAGAGAGGGATGGGTGGAGGGCCGCGCGGACTCGATCGACGACTACGGCGCCCTTCTGGTGCATACGTCCGACGGCGGCGAATTGAAGCTGTACGCCGGCGAGGTGGAGCATTTTTAATTTGTTCGTGTGTTTTGGCAAGAAATTTGGTATAATATGACCGAAGGCGATATCCCGCACAGGCGGGAATTGCACTTGGCGGTTGTTGAGGCGGATAAAATCGTATATTTTCGTTGGTTATGTTGGATTCTGCTCTGAGCCGAAGGGACCGAGACAGAAGGATCATAAAACGATTCCTTTTGAATGGGCGTCCTTTTAGACTTGAGTCTGAAGGGCTTTTTGCATTAGGAACGATTTAAAATTCCGGTTTGACCACAAGAGAGGTGCTTGAAATGGTACTGGAAAAAGCGATGACGCTGGCCGGCATGAAGAAAATGAAACGCGACGGCACGCCGATCGCCGTCATTACGGCGTATGATTACCCGTCGGCCAAGCTGGCCGAACAGGCGGGCGTGGATGTGATCCTCGTGGGGGACTCGCTCGGCAATGTGGTGCTGGGCTACGATTCGACGGTTCCCGTCACGCTGGAGGACATGCTGCACCACACGAAAGCGGTCACCCGGGCCGTATCGAAGGTGTTTGTCGTGGCGGACATGCCGTTTTTAACGTATCATATCAGCCTGGAACAGACGCTTCGCAACGCGGGGCGGTTGATGCAGGAAGGCTTCGCCAAAGCGGTCAAAATGGAGGGCGGGGCGGAAATTGCGCTGTCCGTGGCCGCCTGCGCGAACGCGGGAATTCCGGTGATGGGCCATTTGGGGTTTACCCCGCAGTCGGTTCACCAGATCGGCGGCTTCTTCGTCCAGGGCCGCACTTCGGCGGCGGCGGACAAAATGGTGGAAGACGCTCTTGCGCTGGAAAAAGCCGGCGCGTTCTCGATCGTGTTGGAGCTGGTTCCGGAATGGCTGGCCCGTAAAATCAGCCGGGAGGTTTCGATCCCGACGATCGGCATCGGCGCGGGGCGGGGCTGTGACGGTCAAGTGCTCGTGTTTCACGATCTGCTGCAATACGGCGAGGAAAATCGCAGAAAATTTGTTAAAACCTATGCCAATGTGGGGGAACATATCCGCCGGGGGATTGGCGAATATATAAAAGAAGTGAAGGAACGGCGGTTCCCGGATGAAAGCCACGCTTTCGATGTGGAGAAGGAAGCGGCGCAGGGGCTGTACGGGAGCAGCGGCGAACAAGGGTAGGGGAGCGATTCGGACCGATGGAAACGATACGGCGCATAGCCGATTTGAAGCAACAAATTCAACTTCGGCGCAAACGGGCGGGCGACGGTTTCCGCGTCGGGTTCGTCCCGACGATGGGCTATCTCCATGAGGGGCACTTGAGCCTGATCCGAACGGCGCGCGAGCGTTGCGAGCTTGTCGTTTTGAGCATTTTTGTCAATCCGATGCAGTTCGGACCGAACGAGGATTTCGACCGCTATCCGCGAAATGCGGAAAGGGATTTGCAGTACGCCCGCCAGGAGGGCGTGGATCTGGCTTTTCTGCCGCCGGTGGAAGAAATGTACCCCGACTATCCGCTGCTTACGAAGGTTGCGGTGTCCGGCTTGACCGACAAGCTGTGCGGCCTTTCGCGGCCCGGCCACTTCGACGGCGTGGCGACCGTGGTGGCGAAGCTGCTGAATATCGTGCAGCCGGATCAGGCGTTTTTCGGGTTGAAGGACGCGCAGCAGGTCGCCGTAATTGAACGGATGACGCGCGATCTGAATATGAATGTGGAGATCGTTCCCTGCCCGATTTTGCGGGAGGCGAACGGGCTGGCCATGAGCTCAAGGAACGTGTTTCTGAACCCGGACGAAAGGGAGCAGGCCGTCGTTTTGTCCGAAACCTTGAACCTGGCGGAGCAGTGGATCGAAGAAGCGGGGATGACCGCGGGCGAGCTGCGCGCCAGGATCGAGCGTAACATTCGGCAAAAGCCGCTGGCCGACCTGGAATATGCGGAAATTTTGGCCTATCCGTCATTGGAGCAGCCGGGCGACCGGACTTCGATGGAGGAGTGGAGACGAACCCGATCGGTCATTGCGGCTGTGGCGGTGAAATTCGGTACAACCCGATTGATCGACAATCGGATTTTTAAATCTCGGGAGGTGGCGTCCCATGTTTAGAACGATGATGAAATCCAAGCTTCACCGGGCAACGGTGACCGAAGCGAATTTGAATTATGTGGGCAGCATTACCATCGATGAAGACTTGATGGATGCGGTGGACATTTTGGCCAATGAGAAAGTGCAGATTGTCAATAACCACAATGGCGCCCGTTTTGAAACGTATGTGATTCCGGGCCAGCGCGGCTCGAAGGTGATCTGCCTGAACGGCGCTGCGGCGCGATTGGTGCAGCCGGGGGATTCGGTGATCATTATTTCCTACGCCGTCCTGACCGACGAGGAGGCGAGAAACCACAAGCCGCTGGTCGCCATCATGGGGCCGGACAACGCGGTGGTTTCGGCTTCGCGGCAGGAAGTACATGGGGAAACGGTTATGTAATCGATGGAACGGAGTATGAAATGCGCCCCCTTGACAAAAAATGAGTCTTAATCGGCACCGTTATGACTCCATGCGTAAGGTGGGATGCGTCCGTGTTCAAGCAGATCTTTGCATCGATGAATGAGTTGCTCGATCAGATTGTGCAACATTACCCGACGGCAGACGGTACCCGGCGAAACGATTTGAAGGAACAAATCAAGGTGCTGCAATCCATGAGCAGCCTCTGCATTACAGAATGGCTGCGTTTTGAAGAAAAAATGTCCGGCTATCTTGAATCCGCAGCGCTCCCCGCCATTCCCCACCCCGACGCGCCGGAGCCGAGCTCCGCGGCGGACGGTCCGGTTTCCGCCGAGGAAGTGCCGGATGCGTTCAGCAAAGGTCAGGGATACTTCGAGTTGACGATGTACCGCAAAGCGATTGAAGAATTTGAAAAAGTGATTTTTCAGCGGCCCGATTTTTTGCTGGCCCGGCTTTATCTGGCGTTGGGCTATCTGGAAATCGGCGAAGATTCGGAAGCGCAGCGGCATTTTCAGCTTATTCTTCCTTTTACCCGCCACCAGCAAATGTTAGCGATTGTTTACAGCGCGCTGGGATGCATTCAGGCGAAAAACAACAATTTGGATAAAGCGAACGATTTTTTTGATATGGCGTGCAAAATGGACCCCGGCATCATGGATTTCCGTTAAGTTTTTTATTCCCTTTTTTCCTTCAGGTTTGGTATGCTTAATGTAACGGAATGAAGGGATGAACGCGGCATATGAAATTTGCGGTACTCGATTTGGAAACGACGGGGTTTGAACCCCATGACGAAGTGATACAGGCGGGTTTGGTGCTGCTGGAGGAAAACCGGATCGTCTCGACGTACGCTTCGTTGGTCAGGCCGAGCAAGTCCATCCCGCCGTTCATCGAAAGGCTGACCGGGATCAGCGACGCGATGCTGGAGCAGGCGCCGGAGCTGGATCGGGTGATGGGCGAGATCGAACCGTTGCTGGAAGGCGCGATTTTGGTTGCGCACAACGCCAGATTCGACCTGTCCTTTCTTCAGCGGGCTTTTTCGCAGTGCGGTCTGGATCTGTTCAACGGGCGGGTGCTGGATACGATCGATTTCCTGCGTTTCCTTTATCCGGGGATGGCCAGCCTGCAATTGAATCGGGTTTGCGAGGAGCTGGGGATCCCGCTCCAGCGGCATCATCAGGCGGACAGCGACGCGGAAGCCACCGGGCGTTTATGGCTCCATTGCCTTGAACGGCTGGAGGGCTTGCCTCTTTTAACGCTGCAGCGGCTTTGCCAGATCTTTGACGGGTCGAACGCGGCGATTCAGGACATCGGCTGGTTTTTGAACGAGGTTCGCGGCAAGAAAGAATTGACGACCGGCCTGGATTTGGACGCTTCGGATTATTTCAGGCAATTCGCGATCAAGGCGAAGGAATGGCCCGGCGAACAGGCGCCGCGGGAGGATGCGGACGGAACGGAGCCGTTCGACAAGCCTTTCCCCGCTTTTTATGCGGAGATGAAGCAAAACCTGCAAGCCCAGTTTGCGCAGTATGAGGAACGCCAGGCGCAGGAGCAAATGATCGAAGAGGTGTATGAGTCCTTTGAACGGGAAAATCATCTGATGGTCGAGGCCGGGACCGGAACGGGCAAGTCGATCGGCTATTTGATTCCGGCTTTGTATTACGGCATTCAGCACGGCAAGAAGGTGCTGGTCAGCACGCATACGATCAATCTTCAGGAGCAGATACGCCACCGGGACATTCCGCTGCTGCAGCGCATATTTCCCGTGGATTTTCGCGCGTCGGTGCTCAAGGGCAGAAACCACTATTTGTGCCTGCGCAAATTTGAAAATAAAGTCAATGGCCTGGATTTGGACGCCTCGCGCGAGGAGCGGATTACCGCCGCTCAGATGGTCGTCTGGCTCGGGGAAACGGAAAACGGCGACGAGGAGGAACTGCACTTTACCAACGGCGGGAAGGATTTCTGGAGAACGGTCGAGAGCGATACCGAGTCGTGCATGAATCGCGCTTGTCCGTGGTTCAAGCGCTGCTTTTTCCATCGCTCCCGCCATGAGGCGAATATCGCCGATGTGGTGATCACGAATCATTCGATGCTGTTCACGGATGTCAAGGCGGATCACCGGCTGCTGCCCGCTTATGAGCAATTGGTGATCGATGAGGCCCATCATTTCGAACAGGTGGCCAGCAAGCATTTGGGCACGGAGGTCGGCTATTTTACGATGCTCAATTCGCTGAGCTGGCTGTTCAAGGATAGCAGGTCCGGGCAGCTTCCGTTTCTGAGGTCGCGCCTGGATGCGTCCGATGACACCGATGCCGACGGCGCGGAACTGCGGGAGAAAATCGACGCGCTGTATCCGAAGATGATCAAGGTGAAGCAGGCGTGGGACGAACTGACGGAGCAGTTGTACCAATTGCTGCTTGATCGGAGCGCGGGAAGCGCGTCCGCTCCGGAAGGGCAGATGGTGTACCGGTTGAAGCCGGAGGCGCTGCCTTCCGGTTGGGCGCATTGCCAGGGGACGGAAGACAATCTGTATATTGAGCTGGGCGCCGCATTGAAAATATTGGACCCGTTGCTTCAAGCGCTGAAAGAGACCGACGACTACGATATCCAGAGCGTGATCACGGACCTTTCCGGCACGGTCAAGGAATTGTACCGGCACCGCGAGGCGGCGCACCATTTTATGCAGATGGGCAACCCGGAGGAGGTTTACTGGCTTGAAGCGAACTCGCATTATAAAAGCAAGTCCGTGCAGATGATCTGTGTGCCGCTCGATATCAGCCCGATGCTGCGGCAGCATTTTTTCGAGCAGAAGGAAAGCATCGTGATGACATCGGCTACGCTGTCGGTGGAAAAGTCTTTCCAATATACCTGCGAGCAATTGGGGCTGCAAGATTCGCTGGAATCGGGGAAGCTTCGGGCCATGCAGTTGCCCTCCCCGTTCAATTACCGGCAGCAGGCGCTGGTGCTGATCCCGCGGGATTTTCCGAGCGTGAGGGGAACGGCCGACGAGGTGTTCGTGCAAAAGCTGTCGGACTCCTTAAACGATGTCGCGCTTGAAACCAAGGGGCGAATGATGGTATTGTTCACTTCGTACCGCATGCTGAAACAAGTTTACAAACGGCTGGCGGAACCGCTGGAGGAGCGCGGTATCCAGCTTTTGGCGCAAGGGGTGGGCGGCAGCAGCCGAACGAAGCTGCTGCGGCAGTTTCAGGACACCCCGTCCAGCATTTTGCTGGGAACGAGCAGCTTTTGGGAAGGGATCGACATTCCGGGGGAAGCGCTGAGCTGTCTGGTCATCGTCCGCCTGCCTTTTCAGCCGCCGAACCATCCGTTAAATGAAGCGAAATGCGAAGCGATCCAGAGGCAGAAGAAAAACCCGTTTATTCAATACTCCGTCCCGCAAGCGGTGATCCGTTTCAAGCAGGGATTTGGCCGATTGGTGCGAACGGCGAGCGACAGGGGCATCGTGATCATTTATGACACCCGGGTGATCGATACGGCGTACGGGAAGCATTTTCTGTATTCTTTGCCCGGTCCCAAAATAGAGCATATGCCCGCAGATCGGCTTGTGCCGAGAATACGGGAATGGCTTGGGGCAAAAGCGGCGGGAGAGGAGGTCCAAGCATGAAAACGGCTAAAATATCCGATGCGGTGGTTCGCCGGCTTCCCGTCTACCTGCGTTTTTTAAACGAGCTGCGGTTAAAAAACGTGCAGACGGTATCCTCTCACGACCTGGGGCTGAAACTGGATTTGAATCCGGCGCAAATTCGCAAGGATTTGGCGTATTTCGGCGAGTTTGGCAAGAAGGGCATCGGTTACGACGTATCGTATTTGATCGAGAAAATACGGCAGATCCTCAAGCTGGATTTGACGTTGAACGTCGCGCTCGTCGGCGCGGGCAACCTGGGCCACGCTTTAAGCAATTACAACGCGTACAGGAAAGACAACATGCAGATTGTGGCGATTTTCGACGATGCCAGCGGTAAAATCGGCCAAACGATCAACAGTCTGAAAGTGCAGCCGATAGAGGAATTGAATGAGACGGTGCGCGCCCTGAATATTCGCATCGGCATCATCACCGTTCCCGCAAGCGAGGCGCAGCAAGTTGCGAATCGGTTTGTGGAAGCGGGCGTGGAAGCGATTCTGAACTTTGCCCCGGTGGTCATTCGCGTGCCGGAAACCATTCGCGTGCATCATGCGGATTTTACAATCGACCTGGAGAGTCTGGCTTATTATCTATAAAAGTGTGGCGAACAGGGGCGGCGCCGCCTGTTTTTACCCACATTTATAAAGGGAGTTGGCATTGTGGCAACAGTATGGATCAAGGATGGAACATTTATTGCAACGGAACCGGAAGTCGCGGCGATCAAAGGCCATATGACGATCGAAGACGACCGCATTACCTATATCGGGACGGCGCCGCCCGCCGGCGGCAAGGAAGCGTTTGGCGAAGTGATCGACGGATCGCATAAACTGTACCTCCCCGGTTTGATCAATACGCATGGCCATGCGGCGATGTCGCTGCTGCGCGGCTTTGCCGACGATTTGGCGCTGAAGGTGTGGCTGGAGGATAAAATGTGGCCGATGGAGGCACGCTTTACCGCGCATGATGTGCGCTACGGTTCGCTTCTGTCGATCGTCGAGATGCTGAAAGGCGGAACGACCTGCTTCGTGGACATGTACGACAAAATGGACGAGGTCGCCCGGGCGGTGGAGGAGTCGGGAATTCGCGCCTGCCTGACCCGCGGGATCATCGGGTTTCCGCCTGCAATGCAGCGGGCCAAGCTGGACGAGGCGATCGAATTTGCGCGCAATTGGCATCAGCAGGCGGACGGGAGAATCACGGCGATGATGTCGCCGCACTCCGCGTATACCTGCCCGCCGGATTTTATCGAGAAGGTGGTTCAGGCGGCGCATGATCTGGATTTGCCGATACATACCCACATGTCCGAAACGATTCAGGAAGTGGAGCAAAATGTGCGCGATTACGGTTTGCGCCCGGTCGCCCATTTGCGGAAGCTGGGCGTCTTCTCCAGGCCTTGCCTGGTCGCGCACGGCGTGCACCTGACCGATGAGGAAATCGGGATCCTCCAAGCGGATTCCGTTCGCGTGTCGCACAATCCCGGCAGCAATCTCAAGCTGGCCAGCGGGATCGCGCGCGTGCCCGACCTGTTGAAGGCGGGCGTGACGGTCTCGCTCGGGACCGACAGCGCGGCAAGCAACAACAACCTCGATATGTTCGAGGAGATGAGGTTGGCTGCCCTGATTCATAAAGGGCATTCGGGCGACCCGACCGCCGTTCCCGCGCAGGAAGCGTTCCGCATGGGGACGATTCGCGGGGCGGAATCGATCTGGCTGGACGATACGGGCAAGCTGGAAGCGGGCATGAAGGCGGATTTCATCGCGCTGGATATCGATCAGCCGCACTTCTATCCGAGGACCGATTCGGTGTCGCACGTGATTTATTCGGCCGCGGGGCAGGATGTGAGCGATGTGTGCGTGGACGGGCGCTGGATCGTGCGCGATCGGGAGTGCCTCACGATGGATGAGGAAAAAATCAGATTCGAAGCGCAAAAATGCTACGAGCGTTTGGCGTCAGGGTCATAAAACAGGGCGGATCGACAGGGGGCGATAGCGATTCGCAAAAGAAAGAGAATCATTTGGATGGCCGTCCTTGGATTGGCATTGATCGTTGTCCTCTGGCTTGGATTGTATCAAGTGCTCATGGGGCAAGCCTGGAAAGATCAGGACCAGGCCATTCGCCGGGCGTTTCGCGAAACCGAGCTGGCCCGCGTGGACAAGGTGGATTTTTATGCCGATGAGCAGGCGTATCAAATCATATTCGGCCGCGATCGCGAAGGCGAATCGATGATCGTTTGGGTATCTTCGGACGAAGTTCATGCCGAATACGCCGCCGATGGCGTGAGCCGCCGGCAGGTGACGGATGAACTGCACGAACGGGAGCCGCGCGCCCGAATTGAGAAAATCACACCGGGGAAACGGGATGGCGAATATGTTTGGGAGGTATTCTATCAATTATCGGAGCCGGACGGCATCCGGGATTACTACGATTATTATCTTTTTGCGGACGGGACGTGGATGGATACCTACAGGCTGCGGCTGCGTTAAAAGGTGAATGAACATACAATGGATGTGGATGATGCGCCGCGTATGCTGAAATAAGTAAATAAGTACATTTGGCGTACTTATTTGATTCATTTTTTGATAATAAACGCCAGATAGCGGATTTTTTTGTGCTTATTTCGTACAATGAGTGCGATTTGAAACAAAACACCTCCAAATAAGTACATCAAATGTATCTATTTCTGAGGATTTACCTTTAATTTTTGAAATAGGTACATTGCATGTACTTATTTTTTACACTCAATTTTTTAGAAGTGATAAAAAAAGCGGTGCAGGGGTGGGGCATAGGTTGGAGAAACGCCAGTGGTCGCCTTTGCCCGCGGATTTTTCTCTTATTGGGACTGAACATCGGGAAATTAGACTCAATCAGGTTGCCGCGCCATTCGATCCAAGTCTTCATCCGGGAAGTACCTTATTTTAACAAAATCCGCTTTTCAAGAGAATGCACCGCGAGGATTTTCGGGCGGTATGTTTATCGGGAAGGGCCCCGTTCTTTTTCCACACATTGCATCCGAATCCTCCCTGTCTTTCATGTTATACTTTATGGTACATCGAAGTATTCTGAAAGGAGGGCGACTCCATGAAGTTGCGTCTCTTGCCGGTTGTGATCAGTGTGCTCGTTTGCTCGGGCCTTTTGTTTGGAGGCTGGTTTGTTTACCGCAGTGTGGCTTTGGACAGCCCTCTGTCGGATGTCGTTCACCGCATTCAAGGGGTGGAGCAAGCCCGTTTGCATATCGATCGCGATCAGGTGCAACTGGATTTAAAATTGGACAATCATGCCGATTTGCGAAAAATTGTCGATCAAATTCATAGCGAAGGGGCCGCGGTGATCGGGAGCCGAAAATTGCAGTTGAAGGTGGAAGGCAACCCTTCCGAAGCGCTTGATCAATGGTGGTCGCGCTCTTTGTTTGAAGTGGCCGAGGCGATGGAAACGCGGCAGTACGCAAAAATTCCCGAAGCGCTGCATCGCATGGAGTCGTCTTATTCGGGGCTGCGGGCGGAGACGGAAATGGACGATGAGAATGTGTATATTCGCCTGACCGAAGGCGAGCACAGCAAATTTGTCATTTTGCCGCGCCAACCCGCGATGATGGGGATGTGGTCCCATGAGTAAATACGGAAAAGAGATATTGATCGGCGCGGTGCCTGCCGTGATCGCGTTTTTGTTTTATATGAATGTGAATATGCTGCCTGTGCTGTTGATCGGGGCCGTTTTGTTGTGCATGCTGTATTTTACGGGAATGCGGGGAAAGATGGGCTTGGGCGGAGACCGTAAAATCAAAGCCGGAAGAACGCCCGTTTACCTGACGTTCGACGATATCGGCGGGCAGGACCGAGCCAAGAAGGAATTGCTGGAGGCGCTGGATTTTTTGATCCGCCACGAAGAAATCGGGAGGATGGGCATTCGCCCTCTGAAAGGCATTTTGTTGACCGGTCCGCCGGGAACGGGAAAAACCTTGATGGCGAAAGCGGCGGCGCATTATTCGAAGTCCGTGTTCGTCTCGGCGTCCGGCAGCGAGTTCGTGGAGATGTATGTCGGCGTGGGCGCGGGACGGGTGCGCGAGCTTTTTCGCGAGGCCCGCGGCAGGGCGGCGAAGGAAAACAAGGACAGCGCGATCGTGTTCATCGATGAAATCGATGTCATCGGCGGGCAGCGCGACGGGGGGCAGCACCGGGAATACGATCAGACGTTGAATCAGTTGTTGACCGAAATGGACGGCATTCACACCAGCGATGCCCCGAGAATATTGGTGATGGCGGCAACCAACCGCAAGGATACGCTGGACAGCGCGCTGCTGCGGCCCGGACGGTTCGACCGGCACATCGAGGTGGATCTGCCCGACAAGAAGGGGAGGATGCACATTCTGGGCATTCACGCCAAAAACAAGCCGCTGGACCCGGAGGTTTCGCTGGAAAAGATCGCCGAGGAATCGTTTCAGTTCTCCGGCGCCCAGTTGGAAAGCTTGCTGAATGAGGCGGCTATTTACGCCATGAGAGAGAATGCGGAGCAAATCAGCCAGAAGCATTTGTCGCTGGCGGTGGACAAAGTGATGCTCGGGGAAAAGACGGACCGCGAATCGACCCGCGAGGAGAAGGAGCGCGTCGCCTTGCATGAATTGGGGCACGCGATTGTCGCCGAATGCGTTGAGCCGGGGTCGGTTTCGCAAGTTTCCCTCAGCCCGCGCGGGCAGGCGCTGGGGTTTGTGCGGCACAACCCGCGGCAGGATCAATATTTGTACACGAAGGAGTATTTGGAAAATCAGATCATGATCGCACTGGGCGGCGCGACGGCGGAGGAAATGTTCTACGGCGGCCGCAGCACCGGTTCGCGCAACGATTTCGAGCAGGCGATGCAGCTCGTTCGCACGATGATCGGCTCGGGGTTAACGCGGCTGGGCATCGTCCAGTTGGAAATGCTGCGCAAGGAAGAATGGGTGGAGGAAAACGGCGCCATTCTGGATGAACTGGCCTCCCGTACGCGGGCGTTGCTGGAGCCCTACCGCCCGGTGTTTACAAAATCGCTGGCGATTCTCACAAAAGAGGAAGTGTTGTCCGGGGACCAATTTCGCGAAATTTTGCGGCAATCCAAGGCGGAGCCGGCCGGCGCCTGACGCGTTACCGCAGCTTCGCGGCGTTGTGCGGATTTCTGACGTTTTGAGGATTTCCGAAGTTTCGCGGATTCCTGACGTTTTTGCGGATTTCCGAAGTTTCGCGGATTCCCGGCATTTACGAAGGGCCTTTCTTCCGATACAATCAAGGTAGGAGCAAATATGACAAAGGATCGGAGAAAGAGGCATGAGCAGGTCAATGAACGAAATATCTCCCCAGGAGTGGATGACGCTGGCAATGGTGGAAGGAACGGCTTCCGTCCCGCATCTCCTGATTAAATATTACCGCCAGCTTGAGCTGTCCGAGACGGACGTGATGGTGTTGATTCATCTGATTGATTTTAAGGAAAAGGAGCAAAAGGATTTTCCGACTCTCGATGAAATCCAGTCGCGCATGTCGGCCTCCCCGGAGGAGGTCACCCGTTCGCTGCAAAAGCTGCTGAAATCGGGAGCGATCAGCATTGACGAGAGGGTCGATCCGATTTCGGGCATTCGCTTCGAATCGTACAATTTCACGCATGCGTACCGCCAGGCGGCGGCATGTCGGATCAAGGAGGAGCGGGAGCGGAGCTCGTCCTTTTCCGCGTTTGCGGGCAAGGGCGCGGGCGGGGAGGCGGGCTTGTCGGACGGTGCGGATGCATCGGAAAAGAAAGATATTTTTACGGTGATGGAGAAGGAGTTCGCGCGGCCGTTGTCGCCCATGGAGTGCGAAACCATATCCGGCTGGCTGGATCAGGACCGTTATCCGGAAGCGTTGATTTTGGCCGCCTTGAAGGAAGCGGTATTCGCCGGCAAGGTGCATTTTCGCTATATTGACCGGATTTTGCTGGAGTGGAGCCGCAACCGGGTGTTCACCGCCGAACAGGCGCGCGAGTATACGCGGAAGTTTCGCGGCGAACGTTGAATTTTCAACGCGCAGCGGTTG
The DNA here is from genome assembly GCA_964470405.1 of uncultured Caryophanales bacterium. GTDB lineage: Bacteria > Bacillota > Bacilli > Paenibacillales > CAYYCV01 > CAYYCV01. The sequence goes on along the minus strand of CAYYCV010000046.1, from coordinate 8,721 downwards.
CGGATCAAAATTAGTGCGTGCTATGCTTGTAATGTAAATATTCGAACAGAAATTCGAATGCCTCCAAATGTTTTTTGGCCTCGAACGTATCTTTTCCCCATGCATAAATTCCGTGATTTTTCAAAAGAATACCCGGTACGCGAGGCTGAATGGCCGCGCCGACAAGCTCGGCGATTTTGGGGATTTCGGCGTAGTTCGGAAGAAGCGGGATGTCAATCCGGGCATCCTCCTCCCAAATTTGAAACGCTTTGATCAATTCCACTCCCTGAACCGGAATGGAATTTCGGCCGGGAAAGCGGTCCGCAACCAGGTTGTTAAACACGGTATGCACGTGAAAGATCGCGCCGCATCCGGTAGCCCGATAAATTTCGCAATGAATCAGCGTCTCCGCCGACGGCTTCGCGTCGGTGGTTTCCATAGGCCGCCCCTGTTCGTCCACAAGCAGAAAATCGTCCGGCGTATCCACCGTTTTGTCTTTGCCGCTGGCGGTGATGGCCAGGCTGAACGATTCCGGAGCAAAGTCGCCGACGCGGACGGATAAATTGCCGCTGGTCGCGGGAAACCACCCTTTGGCGGCGAGGATATTTTTGATGGCGCGCAGTTGGGAAAAGGCTTGTTGTTTCTGGGCCAGGCTTACGCTTGCATTATCCATTGGCTTGAATTCCTTTCCTTCGCAAATCGTCAATGACCTGATGGAAATCTTCGTAGGGCACATGGGGGTATCCCATTTCCCGGCATCGTTCGAGCAAATGGGAGCGGGCGTAGACCAGGTCGGCCAGTTTCGCCGCTTCAAAATCGGTCAGGCTGTCGCCGATCACGATGCGGTAAAAACGATCCGGCGGGTAGGAGCGGACCACTCTGGTTTTGCACATTCCGCAATCGGTATCGCAAGCTTCGTCGCAAGGATGGGGCCACAAAATTTCAATCCGTTCGCCATCAAAGCGGCTGCCGTTGCAGTAAATCTGCTCCGGCGCCAATTGGAACGGGGCGAGAATCGGATGTACGAAGAAATCGATTCCGCCGCTGGTTACCAAAAATCGGATTCCCCGCTCGCGGCAGTAGTCCAGCAGCGATTGGAACCCCGCGCGGATGACGGCCAACTCGCGAACGTAGGCCAATATGTCCTCCTTCATGGAGGAGGGAAAGAGCGCGAACATCCGGCCGATGCCTTGACGCAGGCTGATTTGCCGCTCGAAGGTTTGCCGCATGATCGGCTGCCAGCCGGGCGGGTCGAAATGCTTCATGATCGATACGATGTTGTCGCTGACGGTAATGGTTCCGTCAAAGTCGCAGAAGATGACCGGTTTTTTCGCATTCATTGTTGAAATCCCCACTTGTCTATCGCCGTTTTCAATTCCGGGCGCCGCTCGGCTTCCTCTTGCAGTGCAATGCCGCCCAGCACGGCGTCGATCGCCTGGCGGAACGCCCGTCCGCCCGCCGCGGTTCCCATCGGATGCCCGTGAATGCCGCCGCCGGCGTTGACGACGACTTCGTTGCCGAAGTCGCGCAAAATCAGCGGAACCAATCCGGGATGGATGCCGGCCGAAGGAACGGGAAAGGCGCTTCGCAAAGCGTGAGGCGCGGGAGCGCCGACCGGGTACAGATAGTCTTTGCCTAAATCATCAGTGACGAGCGCGTGCCGAATCGCCATATTTTCCTCTTTCGGCATCACGACGGATCCGTAGGGCGACGGGAACAACACGAGGTCCGCCCCGGCCAACCGCATCAGTTTCCCCAGCAGCAGGGGAGCGGAAATGCCGTGATGCGGAGACGGATAAAAAGCCCCGGCCAGGGCCGGATGGGCCGCAATCGGCACGTTGATCTCCGGGTCGGAGCCAAGCTCGTGCAGCATATCCGGGCCATAGGAGAGCACGTTGAACAAAAGCGCGCCGGCGCCGGCGGAAATCGCCCGTTTGGCCCGTTCTTTCAAGGTTCCCGTCGGCCCGGTGATGTTTACGGCGTACAGCAGCTTTTGCCCCGTTTGCGCTTCCGCTTCCCTGGCCGCGTCCGAGCATACTTCTATGCGCTTTTCCAGCGGAGTGAGCGGGTTCTCGAACAAAATCTCGTCGTCCTTGATCAGATCGACGCCGCCCAGCGCCTGCCCGAGAAACTGTTCGCGCAGCGCGGGCAGATCGTGCCCGATCACCGATTTGAAAATGCTCATGAGCAGCGGCCGATCGTGGACGCCAAGCCGTCTTCGCACCCCTTCGATGCCGAACTTTGGCCCTTGGAAGCCGGCCATGAAGGACGGGGAAAAGGACAAGTCGATCAATTTGATTCGGCCGTCCATCGATAATTTTCCGAATACCGTCACCAACAAAGCGGGCAGATCGCGGCTAAAATTCAGATCGGGGTAGGCAATCCGGATGTCGGCGTACCGTTCGGAGCCTTCCTTCTCCGTCCCGGCTTCCGGCTCGTTGATCTCCACGGAAATGACCTGGCCGAGGTGTTTCTCCATAGCTTTTTTCTTTGTTTCCGGCAGGTCGGTCCAACTGCCGACGGTCAGGCCGACGGCGATTCCTTGCGCTTTTTTATGAAAATCCGCCCGTTCGTCGTAACAGCGGTAGGTCGCCAAGCAATATGGATTCGCCGATAGCATGGGAATTACCCTCTTTCCTGCGGATGCCCGCTTAATTCGGCGCCGATTTCCCCGGCGCGTTCCGCCGCGCGGAGCACGGCCCGCTCGATCCCTTCCGCGAGGCGGTACGCGTCCATAACCTCCAGCGCGGCCTGGGTTGTGCCTCCGGGAGAGGTCACCTTCCGGCGCAGCGCGGCGGGGTCCTCCCCGGTCAGACGGACCATCTGGCCCGCGCCGAGCACGGTTTGCACCGTCAACTCGCGCGCCGCCTCCGGGCTTAAACCGCCGTGAACGCCGGCGGCCATCATCGCTTCCATGACATAGTATATATATGCCGGGCCGCTTCCGGAAACGCCGGTGACAATGTCCAACTGCTCTTCCCGCACTTCGCGGACGAGGCCGATGGATTGAAGAATTTGGACGGCCAGTTCTTTCTGGTGTTCCCGGACGCCGGCGGAACAACTGAACCCCGTTGCGCCCAGCCCGATCGAACTGGAGGTGTTGGGCATCGTGCGGATGACGGGGCAGCCGCTGCCGCCGCTCCATTGCTCGATCGTGCGAATGGACAGCCCGGCGATGACGGAGATCAGCAGTTGGCGCTCTGCGAGCAGCGGGCGAATGCCGTTTAAAGCCGCTTGGGCGTCTTTCGGCTTCACCGCCGCAATCAGGATATCGGCCTGGCGGATCAGTCCGGCCTTATCCTGCTCGTTTTCGGCGATGCGGACGCCGTAATCCCGAGCCAAGCGCTGTAAAAGCGCGGTGTTGCTGCGATTGATCAGGCTGATCTGCCCGGCGTCGACGATGCGTTGGCTTGTCAAACCGCGGACCATGGCCTCGGCCATCGATCCGGCGCCGATAAAACAAATATGTTTTGTGGACAGCGTATGTTCCATCGTTTTTTCGCTCCTTTGCTGTGGGGTGGAAGTTATTTCGGAAGATCCAGGCGTCGTGTCGGGTGACAGCGGGCTATCGGTCGGCATCGAATATTTTTGCCGGGACGCATCGGGTATTTTTTCGCGATTTGGGGGTTGGTTGGTCCCTCTGGGCTGAAATACCTGCAAAAGTGCATCTTTTTGCGCGCATCGGATGCCCGGGAGATCAAGTTGCTGCAAAAGTGCATGTATTTTGGGCGCACACGCCGAAATGAAGCGGAATGATTTGAAATAACTGCATAAAAGCAGGAATTTTTCTGAAATAGCGGTTACAGCCTATGAATAGATGCACTTTTGCAGGAATTTCAGCAGTTTCCCTGTTTCTTCGCTTTCCTCGTTCACCAGCCGTTTGATAGTCGTCAAAAAAGTGAGGCAGGCTTCTAAAGTATGCGAAAAGGCAGCGCAGCGGTTGGGCAAGTATTGAGCATGCCTGACGGACAGATCATCAGGCAACCGTGATCGGAAACCGATGCCGAGGCACGGAAGCGCGAGCCGCTTGTTTTTCGCCCGCACTTCCCGAAAAGCAGATTACTTGATTTGGCCGCTGCCGTAAACCCGGTATTTCGTTGAAGTAAGAGCGGGCAATCCCATGGGACCGCGGGCGTGCAATTTCTGCGTGCTGATCCCGATCTCGGCCCCAAAGCCGAATTCGAATCCGTCGGTAAACCGGGTCGAGGCGTTATGATAGACGGCCGCGGCATCGACCGCCTGTAGAAACCGCTCGGCATTTTGCCGGTTTTCGGTGACGATGCATTCGGAATGCATCGTGCCGTACCGCGCGATGTGCCGCAACGCCTCGTCGATCCCGCCGACGATTTTGACGGACAGAATATAGTCGTTATATTCCGTCTCCCAATCGTCCTCCGAGGCTGCCTTGACCCAAGGCACGATCTCGCGGGTTTCCGGGCAGCCCCGCAGTTCGACCGACGCCTGCCGGAATTGTTCGGCCAGCCGCGGCAGGTGCAACCGCGCATAGTCGCGGTGCAGCAGCAGGGTCTCCATCGCGTTGCATACGGAGGGCCGCTGCACTTTGGCGTTCAGCGCGATGCTCGAAGCCATCTGCGGGTCGGCCTCCGCGTCGATGTACGTGTGGCACACGCCGGCGCCTGTTTCGATCACGGGCACGGTCGCGTTGCTGACGACGTTTTGAATCAGCGAAGCCCCCCCGCGCGGGATGACCACATCGAGCAGGCCGTTCAGCTTGAGCATCTCATCGACGGAGGAACGGTCCGATTGCAGGACGATTTGCACCGCATCTTTGGGAATGGCCGATTGGTCCAGCGCCCGATGCAGCACTTCGACAATTTTGCGGTTGGATTCGAGTGCGGACGAGCCGCCGCGCAAGAGGACGGCGTTGCCGGTTTTCAGGCACAGCCCGGCGGCGTCCACGGTGACGTTCGGTCGCGCTTCGTAAATGATGCCGATGAGGCCGATCGGCACGCGTATTTTTTGAATCTTGAGCCCGTTGGGCCGCTCGGTTTCCTCCAGCATGTCGCCGACCGGATCGTCCAGCTCCGCGATTTGCCTCAATCCTTCGGCCATGCCCTTGATTCTTTCGCCGTTCAAAGCCAGGCGATCCAGCAGCGACGAGGTCAGGCCCTGTTCCTGGCCCCGTTTCAAATCCAGCGCATTCGCCGCGATAATGGAGTCTTGCTCGTTCAAGAGGGCATCCGCCATCTTATATAAAGCTTCATTCTTCTGCCCGGTGCTTAACTGGCTCAAAGAAGAGGCGGTTTGCTTGGCCAATTGGGCTTTTTCCCTTACTTCACTCATTCATTGTACCTCCCCGACAGGTTATTTTTCCATAAAGCTGGTGAGCAAAAAGCTGACGAACAAAAGCCGACGAACAAAAGCTAACGGACAAAGCTGACGAACAAAAGCCGGCGAACGAAGCGGCGCAGGGGCTGGGCATCGGTTGGAGAAGCGGCAGGGCCGCCGTTGTCCGCGGACTTCTTCCTTGATGGACGGCTGCCCGAGCGCGGCTCCTGTTTTTCACCGCGCTTTTAAACAAGGGCGACCCATTCGTCCCGGTGGATGACCTCCAGCCGATGCACGTCGAATCGTCGCTTGACTTCGTCGGATGACAAGCCCGCCGCCGCTTTCAACTGCCATGCGGCGTAGTTGACCACGCCGCGGCCGATCGGCTGCCCGTCCGGGCCGTAGACTTCCACCACGTCCCCGGGGTGGAAGTCGCCTTCGATCCGCCGGACGCCGGCGGGAAGCAGGCTCTTGCCCCCGAGCAGCACGGCGTCCGCCGCCCCCTGATCGATGGTGACGCTGCCTTGGGGCAGGGAATGAAAACCGACCCATTGCTTCTTCATCGGCAGGTTATGCAGCGCCGTGTCGAAATAGGTGCCTTTTCCGTCCCCTCGCACGGCGAGCAGCAGATCGCCCCGCTCGACCGCGCGCCCGACGAATACGGGAATTCCTCCGCGCATCGCCATGCGCGCCGCCTCGATCTTCGAGCGCATCCCCCCGGTGCCGACGGCCGAACCGGCGCCGCCGGCCATCCGGAAAAGCTCCGGGTTGATCTGCTCCACCCGGCCGATCCGCTCGGCGTCCGCGTGTTTGTGCGGGTCCCCGGTGTACAGCCCGTCGGTGTCGGTCACGATCAGCAGCCTGCTCGCTTTTACCAGATTGGCGGTCAGCGCGGACAAGGCGTCGTTGTCCCCGAATTTCAATTCGTCGACGGACACGGTGTCATTTTCGTTAATGATCGGGATGATGCCTTTTTTCAGCAATTCTTCGATGGTTTTGAGCGAATTCTGGTTTCTTCTGCGATCGGAAAAATCCGCGCGGGTCAGCAGGATTTGCGCGACGCCCCGGCCGTGCCCGGCAAAGGCTTCATGGTAGGCCTGCATCAGGATGGCCTGTCCGACCGCGGCGGCGGCCTGCTTCTCATGCAGCAGTTTTGGCCGCGCCTTGTAGCCGATCGCTTTGAAGCCGGCTCCCACCGCCCCGGAGGTGACGAGCAGCACCTGCCAGCCCTGATCCTGCAAGGCGGTTAATTCGCCGGCGAAAAATTTGATTTTGTCACGGATCAATGCGCCGTCCTCCGATGTCAGGGAACTGCTGCCGATTTTCACCACGATGCGCTGCACGGCCGACTCCATCCTCTCTCGCTCTATCTATAGAATAACAAAAAAACTTTCGCCCCAAAGGACGAAAGTCTGGCTTCCGCGGTACCACCTTCATTGATGAAATGAATCATCCAACTTGAACCCGTTAACAGCGGGCCGCCGTCCAGCTCGTCGCTGGCCGTTCAGGGGTGGGTTCGGCATACGTTGCACGGCAAACTCTTACAGACCGGGAATTTGCTCTCTGGACGGGCGTATGGCCTACTGGTCCCTTCGTAACGTTTGTTTTCTTTTTAGGATAGCATGGGGGAGAGGGTTTGTAAAGGGTGCGGATGCGTCCTGTAAGGTTGCGGCTGCCCGGGAAACAGGCCGGGATCGGAATAACCGTTTGCGAAAAACAGAGATGAGGAGTTTAAGGCGCTTTCCAGAACGAAAAATGAGCTGGTTGTCCTGCTGAGTGAGACATTTGGCGAGATTCGGGAGACGCTCCGGGGGATGAATGCGCAACGGTTTGCGGAAGCCTAGGAAGTCAGGAGCAAGGAACGGACGAATCTGGATATATTCATTCAATGCGCGACGCATGCTTCGGAGCATATGGGACAAATCCTTTACATCGGCAAAATCCTGAAAGGCGAAGAGTACAGGACAACATCGATTTGAAAAGGGGGCCGAAATAAGCGATAGCATCGTTCGGTTGATCGCAAAGCCCGTAGAGAAGAGTTTGAGTTTCGCAAAATGTAGTTTAGTGGATTCTAAAATAGTTCGGTTTAGACAATATTCTATCCGATGGTACGGATGATCACGCGGGGGCTTAACCAGCAAGGCTCGCACAGGCAGGGTATGATGACTTCCCTGATCAGTACGAGCGCTTGCGTCAAGTGCACTCAAACGATTGAACCACCGGTGGTGTGGAATGTCGGCTACTCAACTAATGGGTAGCCTCCTATCCGATTCAGTAAATTGATTGGATATCATTATGCAATCATTGGGTGTGGATTTGAGTCATTAGACATTATGGCCAAACTAGTTCGCCAGTACCTATATCAGTCGATCCAGAAGTTGGTGTATAACTGATAGATGCTGGACCATAGCCGATCGAAACTGAAAAATTACCTAGCGGGTTGTTGTGAGCCTCCATATATGTTGATACGGCCCTATTGGTTGTAGAACCCCTGTTTATCATAAGCAGATGGGCGGTGCCTTTAAACCTTTGAATAACTGTTCCTCCATGTAGTTCCCAACTCGCACCATGCACCCCAGTAGAACTAGGTTGTCCGTTATTTCCACATCTCGAAGAATCAGGGGAATCCCACGGACCCCAATATATACCTCCTATTCCGAAATAAGTTTTGCTCTGAACAGCACACGCATACCCTGTTGTTTGTATTTCCCAATCCGTAGGAACTGCGATACCTATCTGATCTTTATCGATCCCCGGAGGACCAGGGGAAGGATCCCCAACCCATTCGAAGGCGGAATACAAATCATGATAGGTTACCCCTCCTGAAGTATAAGTAAAGTGGCTCAAAACGATTGAGAGATCATCGGGTGATATAAAGCTAATTAAGCCGTCTAAATGAAAGCTTGCATCTGCTATTGGAGTCAATTCACCCGTCGCGGAGCTTTTTGTAAATAACTGTTTGTTGTATCCTTCAAACTTGAGGTCCGTACCAGTATTATTAATAAGATTATACTTCGCATCATAAATTAACCCACTAATTACTTCTTCCGGTGTTCCAATTTCCGCCAAAAGGGTATTAAGTTGTTGCTCATCCGTAATAATGTGACTGGAAGTAGCAAACGCAGAACTAGCCATCATTGTTAGCATTAACAAAAACGACACAATAATATGAGTGGATTTTTTCATGTTAATCCTCGCCTCCTAGTTATTTTTGAATTACTTGGAAATCTTAATTTATATAAAATGCGATATTCGCATCTACTTTACAACCACCCTCTTACTGATATATAGTAAAATTTAGGAGATACAATGAGTATGGTATTAGAGTCGGCACGTTACTGCGAACGCTATTTTTACATGTTTACTGCATCCGAGAATCACTACAATATGACGCTGTATCCACGATTTTTTAAATCCAACCACCACGACACAGATTTTGTTTTACTCTAATAC
>CAYYCV010000045.1:0-27885 GCA_964470405.1 uncultured Caryophanales bacterium | reverse complement strand
CATTTTCGCCTGCGGATCATCGTCACGGTCAGGTTGAAAGCATACAGCAAAATGGCCGCGGCGACGCAGCTTCCGCCCGCAACGAGCCCGACAAACGCCCCGTGGAACAGCGAGGGCAGCATCACCGCCAACCCGACGGCGTACAGAAAAAATTGCACAAAACCGAGGCTCCGACTGTACAGCGACGTCTGCAAAATAATCTGAACGATTTGAAAGCTGGCGCCCATCGCCAGCAAGGTTGCCCAGCCCAACAGCATCATATGGGCCAGCGTCCACCCTTCCGGTCCGCGGAATCCGGCGTTCTGCGCCAAATCCGGCATGAAGCGGATGCCCAGCGCCATGGCCGTCAAAAACAAGCCGACCGCCGCCGCGAAGTGCAGGAAAGTCAACGAAAACACATGCACATTGGACGGGATCTTCCGGGATGATTTGCCGTTCGCATTGTCCGCATCCGTCGCTTTTTTCAAGGTTCGCCCCCCATTTCCCGAAAATATAGCCTTGCGCCCGGTCGCCCGACCCGCCAGGTTTATCATTACTGTCACAATTGCGGCAGCGGGCACCGCCTCTCTTCTGGTATAATGATGGCAAAGGTCCGATCAGAGGAGGCCCGCATGGAGAAGAACGAGACGATCGTCACGCTGCAATCCGTCCCGCTGTTTCGAAGCTTGAGCGCCCAGGAGCTGGAACGCATATCCGCCATTACGATAAAGAGAGCCTTCCCCAAAAAATCGATGATTTTTATGGAAGGCAGCGAGAAGGAAGCCGTATTTTTTATCCAGGATGGCATTGTAAAAGCATACAAAACCGATGAAAACGGGCATGAGCAAATCGTGTCGTTGCTGAAAACCGGCGACATGTTTCCCCATACCGGCCTGTTCAACAAGGATTGCTATCCCGCGACGGCGGAAACGATGGTGGATACCGTCGTTCTGGCGATTCCCGTCCAGCAGTTCGAGCAGATTTTGCTGCAAAATCCCTCCATCGCCATCAAGGTATTGGGCGTATTGGGCGAGAAAATTCGCGAGCTGCAAGGAAAAATTCAGGAATTAAGCGGCCAGGACGTCAACCAGAGGGTGCTGTCGTTCCTGCTGAAGCTCGCCGAGCAGTACGGCGAACATCAAAACGGCCGCATTCAAATCGATGTGCCGCTTACCCACCAGGAATTTGCCAATGCGGTCGGCACCACAAGGGAGACCATCAATCGGCTGCTGAATCATTGGCGAAAGGAAGGCATCATTGAGATCGATCGCAACCGCCTGCTGATTCTCGATATCGACGCATTGAAAAATTTCAGGTGAGCGCTGGCGCTGCCGTTTCTCCAACCGATGCTCCATCCTTGCCGACGCCCGCCTCTGCGCCGTTTTGTTCGCCCCCGCGCCGCTTTTTTCACCGCAGGTCTAGCCGATCCGTTCGTTCAACCGCTCTTTTTCTTCCGCCGACAGCATTTTATCCGCCATCGGGAACAGAATGTTATCCTCTTTGGTGAAATGAGTCGACAGCAAGGAGTAAGCCTCCATCGCATAGGCGGCTTTCGCTTCTTCCCCTTCGTCCGGCGTGGGCTCCTGCTCCGCGCTCTCCAGAAAGCGGGACAATTGCTTTCGCGCCTGCTCATGCTCATATTCCATCACGGCGATCGGCCCCACTTCGCGGCCGATATACCCGGCCATCATCGGAAACAAGGTGTCGTCCTCTTTCTGCGAATGAATCTCCAACTGCTCGGAGAAATCGGCGACAAGCTGCCGCAGCCGGGACAGCGCGCCGCCGCCGTCCGGTTCCCGTCCGACCCGTTCCGCGAGCGTGTGAAACTCCTCCATTTTCTCCCGCAATCCCACATGCTCCCGTTTTAATTTTTCAAGCGGCTCGCACAAGGCCGCCGAACTGCCGTTGTTCATCATCATGCTCATACTGCCGCACTCCATCGGCTTCTTGTCCATTTCTCAGACCTCCTACAAAGTTTTGCGCAGCCCGTCCTGCCGCTCGAAGCGGCAGAAAACGAACCCTATATCTGGAAGTGTGATGAAAAACGGGCGGCTCCCGGGATGGGCACGGGTTTCCGATCGCAGCGGCTCACCGATTTCCCGATGTTCAGCCCCATAAGGAAGAAATCCGCGGACAAAGGCGACCACTGACGTTTCTCCAGCCCATGCCCCATCCCTGCACCGATTTTTTCACCGCACCTCTAGCGAAAAATGCGAATGACGTGTCCGCCGCACCCGCACTGATCGATATACTGAATATCCCGGATCGGCAATTCGATAGCTTCCAGCCGTGCCTGCAACGGCGCGACGAGCCACTCCCTCGGGTCCCCGCATTTCTCCGGCGTCACAATATTCACATAACAGCCCGGGCCGGTTTCCCGAACGGCGTCCAGACTTTCCGTCATGATTTCATCGGGATGCTCTTCATAGTAGGAATCCTCCAAATTCAACGACCAGTCTTTTTCCCTTAAGACCTTCATCTCCTTGTACACGCTGCCTCCTCCTTCCTTCGCGACCGGCTTTTACAAAGCATCCAGCCGGCCCGACCTTCGGCCTTGCCCTCCATATAGCTTATAATGCAACTTTAAACCTCATCACGGCGCTTCGATGTGACCGGGGTCACACTTTCCGCGCTTCGGTCTTTTACACCCGTTTTTGCAGGGCTTCCAGCCAGCTTTTCAAAATGCTCTGATGCGAATAAAGCCGACTATAAATTTCAATGGCCAGCCCTTCATTGTAAGTATGCACGGTGAGATTTCGATCATCGGCCATTTCCAAAGCGGAAATCGCCGGCCCATAAAATTCCCTCCATCCTGACCTTGTCTACAATAAAATCATCCGCTTTGTTCAAATGAACCACATCCACCCGATAAGGAACCGTCGATTCCTCCAGCGCATGGCGAACGTTCATCAACACCCTGGAGTCGAATTCATCCTCCCGATCGAATTCAATAGCGACATCGATATCCGAGGATCGTTTTTCATCCGATCGAGCCCATGACCCAAATAGGTAAATTTTCGCGTTTTTGTACGGAAGATGTTCGAGAATAATCCGTTTGACCTGCTCAAGTATGGCGCTTCGCAAAGCATGTGCATCATCCGATTTCATGAGCCGCCCCCGCCTTCCCGGCATATATATCCCGATTATAGCATGCGGGCCGGATTTTTTCCCGCGCCGCGGAACGAATGGCCGTCTCGCGCAAAAGATGCTAAGATAGAAAAGTATGGTGAAATACTGGCGGGCTCCGTGTTTAGGCATGGGGTTCCGATCGCAGTTGCCTGCCCATTTCCCGATTTCCAGCCATTTATCAAGAAGAAATCCGCGGACAAAAGCGACCACTGCCGTTTTTCCACCGATAAGTATATAAAAAATGATCACGGAGGAATGCCGATGTGCGGGCGATATACCCTCATTGCAACGCTGGACGAACTGATGTTCAGATACCTCGCGGAGCAGCCGATGAGCCTGGACTTCGCGCCGAGATACAATGCAGCCCCCGGGCAGCCGCTGATGGCCGTCATCCATGACGGGAAGAAAAATCGGCTGGGGGAGCTTCGCTGGGGCTTGATCCCTTCGTGGGCCAAAGACGGGAAGGCGGCAGGCGGCATCATCAATGCGCGCGCGGAAACGCTGCTTGACAAGCCTTCATTCCAAAATCTGATCGCCCGCAAACGTTGCATTGTGCCGGCCGACGGCTTTTACGAATGGCGCAGAACAGGCGCAAAAAAACAGCCGATGCGGATCGTGTTGAAGAACCGGTCCCTGTTTAGCATGGCCGCGCTGTACGACATATGGATCAGTCCCGAAGGACGGAAAATCAGCACATGCGCCATCATCACGACAGCGCCAAACCGGCTGATGGCGGAAATCCACGACCGCATGCCCGCGATTTTAAGGCCGGAGGACGAAGCGGTCTGGCTGGATCGGAACAATCGGGACGCCGTGGAGCTCCAAAAGCTGCTTAAGCCGTACGCAGCCGAAGAGATGATCGCTTACCCCGTCTCGTCCAAAGTCGGGAATGTCCGCAACGATTCGGCGGAATTGATTGAGGAAATCACATGACGCTCCGCTTACATCTCTTCGAACGGCTTTCCCATCACCAGAATTGAGCCCGTCGGGCACCCTTTGCTCGCCGCGTCAAGATCGTCGTGCAGATTCTCCGGGACTTCCACCACGCCGCGGTTTCCGTCGCCTTCCAGAATGTTCTCGGCCAGCCCCTCGTCGTCGTAATCGAAAATATCGGGCGCGGAGGCGCCGCAAGCCCCGCAGGCAATGCAAGTGTCTTTATCCACCCGGGTATAAAAAGCCATCTCGTCTCTCCTCTTTCCGCCATATTCGCAAAAATTTCATTCCATCACTTACATCACTTACATCATTCACATCGCTCACATCATTCAGTATACCTGATTTGCGCCGGGTTTGTTTGTGATTCCGATCACGTCAAAAAGACCGTTTATGGAGGTCTCATTTACGGCGTAGGCTATAATCGTATGCTATAATAAGGAAAAACCCGATCGCGAGGAGAAGATGAGATGTCGATCTACGATTTCAAGGCGGTGTCGCTGAACGGCGAAGAGCGTTCCCTTTCCGAATTCGACGGCAAGGTGCTGCTGATCGTCAATACGGCCAGCCATTGCGGCTTTACCCCGCAATATAAAGGATTGCAAGCATTGTACGATAAATACAAGTCCGACCGTTTTGAAATATTGGGCTTTCCCTGCAATCAATTCGGCAAGCAGGAGCCCGGATCGGAAGAAGATATCGCAAAATTTTGCGAGTTGAATTACCAGGTCAGCTTCCCGATGTTTGCCAAAATCGATGTCAACGGACCCGAGGCTCATCCGCTATTCCAGTACTTGTCGAATCAGGCGCCCGGCATACTGGGCTCGAAAAGCATCAAATGGAATTTCACCAAATTCCTGGTGGACCGCAACGGCCAAGTCATTCGGCGCTATGCCCCGAACGTCGAGCCCGGCGATCTGGAACAGGATATCGAACCATTGCTCTAGCCCGGCCGTCAATCCATTGCTTGGCCAACCGATTTTCCTTCATAGACTGCCTTGTTCTGAACGGCTCGAACCTCTCTGAAACCGATAAATTTCTTTTATAGAATCCTTACGCCTTTCTTAAGCGACTTCAAATCACCGTTTGTATTGACCAGCGGAGGCAATATCCTCACGCCGCGAATCATGGGAGAATGGCATTCCCGGCAAATCGGCGCATATTCGAACGAGAAATTATCCCTCATCCAAAACTTGCACCCCGCCTGGTTGCAGTACCATATGGTTGTTTCTTCTTCGGGGATTTCTTCTGCATTTTTCTTCCGATACATACTTAACCCCTCCTTTGTCACAAATAAAAACTGCCCTTAAACAAGTTAAGGGCAGTTTTTATTGATTTTACAGCTTGACAACATTTTCGGCCTGCGGTCCGCGATTGCCTTGGACCACATTGAATTCAACGCGTTGGCCCTCATCCAACGATTTGAAGCCTTCACCCGTGATCGCGCTGAAATGCACGAACACGTCGTTGCCGTCTTCCACTTCGATAAAGCCGAAGCCTTTCTCCGCGTTAAACCATTTTACTGTTCCTGATACCATCTTCTAACCTCCAAAATTAAATTTCAGTATGCTCTTTTTATTCTTTAAAAAAATAAAAAATTCACACATTGCAAAAGATTCCATCGCACAAATGATAACCTTTTACAATATGTGAATAAGGTTTAAAATTTATGATTGGTTTTATTATATCATACCTTGCATTTAAAAACAATGCGAAAAGAAAAAGCGGGAGGAAACGCCCCCCCCACAAGAACGGAGCGTTACCGGATCAAGCTCCCGTTGAGGCAGCAGGCCTCCGTTTCCTTCCGGTGCGCCCCGGCCGGCATGATATGCATCACAAGCGGCGCATCCCTCTCGAACCGGCAGGTCAGCATAAACATCTGGAGGCGGTCGAGAAGCTGAATATGGACCACGCACGTGCGTTCATCGACCCACGTCCCGGCGTTGGCGGAGCGTAAGCCCATGAACGGCTCGCTGTCCGTCTCCCATCGGTTCAGGCCGAACGCCATCTCCGAGCGGACGCCGTCCCGGAAGAAGCATATCCGGGCGCGGCGGGCGTCGTCGAAATCAAACCCGCATGTCTCGTATGCCAGACGGTTCGGCTCAAGACGCCACCTCTTGCCCGCGATCTCCGGCATCACCGGCGAAACGGCCCGGCCCTCCGGCAAAACCAGGGAAAGCCGATCCAGCCTGCGCTGCAGCGCCTCATAAGCGCGGGCGTCGGGGGCGGGCTCCACCTCCCGCAAAGCCGGATAGACGGCTTCCCACAAAGCGTCGAGAATCATCTGATGCCCGTCCTTGTGCATCAGCGTATTCGCCGTCGAAACGAACACGGCGTCCTTCTCCGGGATCACGACGATAAACTGCCCGCCCATGCCGAACGCGCAATAGGCCCGATTGCGGCATCGCCAGAACTGGTAGCCGTACCCTTTTTGGCCGTCAAGCAAAATGCGCGCATTCGAATTGTCGATGCGGCGGGCCGTGCTGAGATCCGTCCAGCCCTCGGGCAGCACCCTTCGGCCACCCCAGACGCCCTTTTGCAAATAAAGCTGCCCGAAGCGGGCCATGTCCTCCGTTGTGCACCGGATTCCTCCGCCGCCCATGTTGATGCCCATCGGGCAACTGTCCCATTCGATCTCGCCCATCCCGATCGCCTCGAACAGCCGGGGCTTCAAGTATTGATGGACGGTCAGCCCCGTAAGCTTTTGCAGGATCGCGCACAACGCGTGCGTGCCCGTCGTATCGTAGCCAAACACCGCGCCGGGCGCGCGGCTTGGCGGCGTGGTCAGAAACGACCTCACCCAATCCTCCCCGCTCGTATCGGCAGACTTCGGATGCACCGTAGACATGGCCAGCAAATGCTTCACCTTCATCCCGGCTGTATAAGGGTGGACAGGCTCGGACAGCTTGTCCGGGAAAAAGTCGATGACGCGGTCCTCCAGCGACAGCCTCCCCTCGCCGACGGCCATCCCGACCGCCGCGGAAGTGACGCTTTTGCTGACGGAATAAACGGGTTGCAGCATGCTTCCATCAAACGGCCGATAATACGCTTCCGCGGCGACGCGCCCATGGCGAAGCAGCATGAAGCTGTGCATATTGATTTGCTTGTCCTCCACGAGATCCAAAAAATCGAGGATGCCTTGTGAAGCAACGCCCGCTTGCTCCGGCCTGACGCGTTCCAACGCAGCCTGTCCGCCCATCGTCGTTCCCCCGTTCCTATAGTCTCCGCGCCTTCGGCCCGGCTGTATGGCTGTATAGTTCATGATCCGGACCGATAAACGGATCCTCCCGAACGGGTGGGCCCGCGCCAGAGGGTCCACGCTCCATGGCCGATTTCGTTAAAAACGAAATCGAGCCGGCCGCTGGATCAGGCCACTGATCCGGCCGCTGATCGCACCGCTGATCAGACCACTGATCGGATCGCTGATCAGACCGCTGATCAGACTACTGATCGGATCGCTGATTAGACCACTGATCGCACTGATGACCGATCCACCAATGGATCAAATCGGAATGTCGAGTAAATTTATGGATGGACAGCCCGTCCGATTGGCTTCGTTTCCGATTCCAGCTCTTAAAGCAGTTGGCCCCGTGATGGTTGTCCCGCGGGCCGGCAGTTCCTCCGCAGCGGCCAACCAACATGTGCTTTCATCCATTCCATCCGACCGGCTTTTTACTCCGATATGTGAAAACACCTGCAAAAGTACATCTATTTTCTCCGCCAGCTATGCATTGGAGGAAATTACTGCAAAAGTGCAGGTATTTTAGGCTCAATCTTCTGTAGGTGGCATTTCGCATCCAAAAAACTGCACTTTTGCAGTAATTTCGCTCTAACGCCCACGGTGCGTTAAAAATAACTGCACTTTTGCAGGTTTTGCATCCGCACCGCGGGCAACTCCCGGCACGTGCATGTTCGCGGGTGCCGGACAACGGCCCCAAACTCACCCACGACCGCAGGGACCGGGCTACGGCCCCAACCCCAAAACGCCCACGACCGCAGGGACCGGGCCACGGCCCCAAAACGCCCACGACCGCAAGGTGCCGAGCGACGCCTCCAACTCACCCACGACCGCGGAACCGGCTACGGCCTTCAATCGCTAGGCTTCAAATCGCCGGTCTCACGCCTAACCGCAGCGATTTCCGCATCGGAAATCGGCCCTGCGCCGTAACGCGCCTTCGTATACAGCCTGCCAATCTCGCGCGCAGATGCGTCCGGCACGGCTTTGTTCAACGCGCTCAGCTCGGCGCTCGTCTCCAGCGGCGTGAGATGCCGCTTGTATTCATAGCCGCGGGCCACATGCCGCCGCACCAGACGACGAAACAAAAACCGGGCCCGCTCGCGATTGTCCTTCAATTCATCCCATCCCGGCTCACGCGCCGGGCGGGCCAGCCTTCTCTTGATCCGATCCAGATAAGCGCCGGCCGTCTGGCGAATATCTAACAACCGCACGCTTTCATCGACGTAGCCGGTATCTTCCTCTCGCGCATGTCCCGACAAATACGCGGTAAGCTTTGCGTAAAGCAGCCGAAGCAACCGGATCGCCCGCCTTGCCGAAATGTAAAGCAACCACAACAGGGCTACAACCACCGCACACAGAACCACCACGGACAAAATGCGGTACAGCGCTTCCCAGAAAGGAGACGGCTCCGGTGGCTCCATGGGAGGAGTCTCCATCGGAAACAGCGGCGTCGGCGCTCCCGCCGGACTGTCTGAATTCAACGAGTCAAGCAGCGATTTCAGCCAGCTCAGCCCGTCGGCCAGCCTACGGCCCAGCCATGCACACGCCCGCCGAAGCCGCCCGAACGCCCCGGCCAAAAGCCAAACCGCGATCACCGCCAGCACAAGCAGTCGATTCTGACGCCGCACCGTCCCGGCCGCGCCGGTTCTGCCCCAATGGGACAAGCTTTCCGTATGAATCAATTCTTCATTCGTCATCCACAGCACAAGAACCACATAGAACAGCCCGAGCGATGTCAACAGCGGCCCATAGGCAGACAACGAAGGGAGATGAGCGCATAAAAACGAGCCGATAAAATAAGCGAACACCGCGGTCCAATGAAAGATGATCGGAAATTCAACATGCCAACTCCGATCCCATGACCGCATGCCCCGATACATCCATATCGTTCCGAGGGCAGCGCCGACCCACGCGCCCGGCCCCATACCGCGAAAAATGAGAGCGAAAGCGGCGGACAGCAGGAAGGAAACGCCGATCAATACGCCGGTTCTGCGCCAGCAAAAACGACGACGCAGCATAAAGCCAAGCGCGTATTCCAGCGCCATGCTCGCCGCCCACAGCATCACGGCGCGGCGGGACTCCAACGCAAACAGCAACAGAAGCAGCAGCGGGAAGGCGGCCAGCGTTTCGACGGCGCCCCGCAGCAGGGCTTTCATCCCATCAAGCCACAGGCGGCGCATGGCGTTCCCCTTCTTTCGCTTCTTGTTCGGCCTTCGCTTCCGACCCGGTTCCCGCTTCCGACCCAGTTCCCGCTTCCGACCCCGCCTCCGCTTCCGACACGGCCTGCGCTTCCGGCTCGGCTTCGGTCAGCAGAACGTCGACCGCGTGTCCGTCCGCCTGCAACCGCGCGATCCCATCGTGAATCGCTTCGTTGACATACGGGGTAATCAGCAAATACCCGGTATGTTCGCCATATTCCCGCGCAGGGCGCTCCAGCACCGTCTCGAACGGAACGCTCCACTCGATCACCAGCCGCGCCATCGTCTCCAGCAGCGAAGCAAGCTGCCCTTCGCCGCTCTCCGGCTCGACCCTGACCGCTTCATGCCGGGGACCGTCGATTAGCCTGCCGTTGCAGGCAAACCCGACCGCCAGCCCCTGAGCGATCAGCCGGCGGGCGAACGTCGCGGCCAGGCGCAGCTCCCGCTCGACCAATTCCGGGTCGGTCACCGCCTTCCACATGCTCTCCGACACGGAAAAATTGACGCAGACGATGATTTTCAAGTCCGCCGTGAAATCCCGCCGGTGCACCCGCAGCTCGCCCGTTCGCGCCGTCGCTTTCCAGTTCACGCTTTTCAGCGAGTCGCCGTATCGATACTCCCTCGCGCCCGCAATCATGAAAGGATCCTCCACGATCCAGCGGCGCACCGTCACATCCCCTTGCCAGCTTCGCGAAGACAGCGGCATGTCATCCGAATCGGCGAAGCCCGGATAGACGAGCAGCTCCGCGCCAATTCCGATCTTTTGCGACATCCGGTGCAAGCCAAACAAGTCGCCGCAAGTCATCGTCACCGTCTCCAGTCGGTACACTCCCCGCTTACGGCAAACCACCTGATGGCGGCGGACGATGCGCGTGTACGGCATCAAGCTGAAAAAGCTGCTGTGATTTTGGTAGATTTCCCCTTCGCTCACGTTCAGATTGAACTGCTTTTGAAACTTGAAATCGCCGGGAATCAGCGACTCCAGGCGCAGCCAGGGAAGGGGCATCCAGCCGCGATTGGACACCACCTCGATCATCTGCACCGTATCGCCTTCCGTGCATACGTCGGCGCTGAACGAACGGGTGTATTGAACCCCCTTCATGCCCCGGATCCGGTAAGCCGTCCGCTGCAAAAGGATCACCGCCACCGCGAGGAAAATGTACCACAGCAGCATGTCCGCTACCTCCCTCCGCCCAGCTTCTCTTCCGTCGGAACGGCAACCTGCCGGACGATGCGGCCGATCACGTCCTCCGCCTGCCGCGCGCCGCCCCGCAAAGCATGCTTCAACACAATCCGGTGCGCCAGCACCGGCAAGGCCATCTCCTTCACGTCGTCGGGCGAGACGAAATCCCTGCCCTGCAGCAAAGCGTGAACCTGCACCGCTTTCAACAGCGCCTGCGTTCCGCGCGGGCTGACGCCCGTCGCCACCTCGGGATGCTCGCGCGACGCTTCCGCCAGGCCGACAATATAGTCGATCACCGAATCGCTGACATAAACCTGGGAGTACACGCGCTGCATCTCCACGATTTGCTCCGCCGAGCCGACCGCATCCAATCCCTCCAGCGGGTCGGACGTCTGAAACCGCCTGAGAATCTGCGCGCCTTCCTCGCTGGACGGGTAGCCCATCCGCACCTTCAACAAAAAGCGGTCCAACTGCGCTTCCGGCAACGGGAACGTCCCCTGGTTTTCGATCGGGTTTTGCGTGGCGATCACAAGAAAAGGGCGGCCCAGCCGCATCGTTTCCCCCTCCACGCTGACCTGCCGTTCCTCCATGCACTCCAGCAGGCTGGATTGCGTCCGGGGCGTCGCCCGGTTGATCTCGTCGGCCAACAGAATATTCGTAAATACCGGGCCGGGACGAAATTCAAATTCCGCCTGCTTCTGATTGAAGAAATGAATCCCGCTCAAATCCGACGGCATCAAATCCGGCGTGAATTGAACCCGCTTGCAATCGCAGCGGAGAGAGCGGGCCAACGCCTTGGCCAGCAAGGTTTTTCCCGTGCCCGGCACATCCTCCAGCAGAACATGGCCAGACGAAATCAAGGCGATCAGCAGTTGATCGATCACCTTTTCCTTGCCCACAATCACCTTGCCGACATTGCTGCGGATCGTTCCCGCCAACGTTTGAATTTGCGACAATTCCATTCTTGTACCCTCCAAACCGGCGCATGCGTCACGATTTGATTCGCGCCTTGACGGTCTTCGCATATTCCGAAGGCGACATGCCGGTCATTTTTTTGAAGTCTCTGGAAAAATAATGAATTCCGTTATAGCCCAAGCGTTCAGCGATTTCCGTGTTATTGGATCGATTTTCCCGAATCATCGTCTTGGCCTGCTCAATTCGAAGGCGTTTGTAAAATTTCAGGACGCCCATGCCCGTTCGGGAGCGAATCAGTTCATTCAACTGGCTTCGTCCCAGGTGAAAAGCGCCGGTGATCGCGTCTACCGTCAACGGCTCGGAAATGTGATCCTTCATGTACTCGATGATTTGAAGCGCCAGATTCCCGTCGTTATTTTCTTTATACGTGGGCGACAGCCGATCGTTTTTTGAACGGACGTCCTCCTTCAATTTTCGAACCAGCGTGATCAGCAAAATTTCCAGGTATGCCTTCATCATCTGCTCGCTGGCAAAAGGCGCCCGGCTGTTGCGGATCAACGCGTGGGACGAAGGATCGTCCAGCGGGGGGCAGAACGTTTGGAAGCCCTCTTTCATCACCTTGGAGAGCAGGTTGCGCTCATGATCCCCCAATGAAAAGGATTGCTCCCGCAGCGCATTCATCGCCGGCGACTCGCATTCGTAGGAAATCACGACCAGATTCGGCGGACGATGCCGCTGGTGCACGCTCACCGTGTGAAACTCATTCGGCTTGTGGAACACAATCTGACCCTGCCGCAACTCCAAAAATCGCTCGCCGGCCCTAACCTGAACCTCGCCCTTGTCCACATAGAGCAATTCCCAGAAATCGTGGGCCTCCCCATCGAAAATATACCCTTTGGCATATTCGAAATAGTGGAAGGATACCAGTTGGCGGATAGAAATCTCCTCTTGTAAAGACAATCTGGAAAATTCCATAATCTTTTCCTTTCAAGCAAGCTCTTTTCCTTATGAAGAACAGGCTCCGGGAAATGCGGTATTTAATTTTTATCTTAACATAAAAAAAGTGCAAAAAGATCGATCAATTGTATAAATCATCCGGGCCGGGCCGGTTTTATAATGAAGCTAATCCATAGGAAGCGGGTGAGCATATGAAGAAGGGCATCAACATTTGGTCATTCCCGAACGAAATGAGCATTTCCGACTGCATTCGGCTGGCCGGGGAAGCGGGGTTCGAAGGGATTGAACTGGCGCTGAACGAAACGGGGGAATTGAGCCTGGACAGCTCCGAAGCCGATCTGCTGCGCATTCGCCGGACGGCGGCGGATGTCGGAATCGCCTTGCCCAGTTTGGCAAGCGGGCTGTACTGGACCTATTCCTTAACGAGCGAGGATCGGACCGTTCGGGAAAAAGCGCAATCGATTGTAAAAAAACAGTTGGAATGCGCCGCCGCGCTCGGCGCGGATACGATCCTCGTCGTTCCCGGCGCGGTGGGGGTCGATTTTATTCCGGATTCCGAAATCGTCGCCTACGATCGCGCCTATGACCGCGCGGTCGAAGCTTTTCGGCTGCTGGCGGCGGACGCGAAGCGGCTCAACGTCTCCATCGGCATCGAAAACGTGTGGAACAAGTTTCTTTTGTCGCCGCTGGAAATGAGGCAGTTCATCGATCACATCCAGTCGGATCAGGTGGGGGCTTATTTCGACGTGGGCAACGTCGTGTATGCGGGCTATCCCGAACAATGGATACGCATTTTGTCCCACCGAATCAAGAAAGTGCATTTCAAGGACTACCGGCGGGCCGCCGGAGGATTGCACGGTTTCGTCGATTTGCTGGCGGGCGATGTGAATTATCCCGAGGTGATCCAGGCGTTGAAGGAAATCGGGTATGCGGATTTTGTCGCGGCGGAAATGATCCCGCCCTACACCCATTACGGCGCGCAGATCATCCACAACACTTCGAGGGCGATGGACGCCATTCTGGGGAGGATATAGGCATGCTTAAAATCGGATTGATCGGCCTTGGTTTCATGGGAAAAACGCATTTGGAAAATTACCTTCGCCTGGAGCGGGAAGGGCTGGCGATTCAAGTGGCGGCGATCTGCGACATCGACCCGGACAAGCTGAGAGGCGGCGGAAGCGCCGGGAATATCGACACCGCCTCGTCCGATCTGGATCTCGGCCGCTATCGCCAATATACCGACGTGCGGGAGATGCTCGCCAAAGAACAATTGGACTGCGTCGACATCACCCTGCCTACTTTTCTGCACCGGGAAGTTGCGGTCCTGTGCCTCGACGCCGGCCTGCACGTCCTGTGCGAGAAGCCAATGGCTTTGCACACGGAGGAGTGCGCCGACATGATTCGATCGGCCCATCGCGCGGAAAAGCAACTGATGGTCGGCCAATGCCTGCGCTTCTGGCCCGCCTACGTGTTCCTGAAACGGGCGGTGGCGGAGGGAACCTTCGGAAATGTGCAGGGAGGGGCCTTCTATCGCGGCGGCGGCACGCCAACCTGGGCGAAATGGCTGACCGAGAAGGAGAAAAGCGGCGGCGCCCTGTGGGACATGCACGTGCATGACACGGATGTGATCCATTGGCTTTTCGGCAAGCCGATCGCCGTATCCTGTCAGGCGCGCAATGTCGTCCCCGGCAGCGGCTACGATATCGTTTCAACCCATTACCGGTACGAGGACGGAAAAGTCGTGAACGCCCAGGCGGATTGGACGCTGCAAGGAGATTACGGCTTCGAGATGAGCTTTCGGGTCAATTTTGAACGGGGAAACATCGTATTCAAAGACAATCGGTTAACCGTCAATCCGAGCGACGCTCCCGGTTACGCCCCCGAGTTGTCGCAAGACTTGGGCTACTATCATCAGCTCAAGTATTTCGTGGAAACCTTATCGGCCGGCGGCGAGATTCAACAGGCAGCCCCGCAGGAGACCATGGGCAGCATCGCCATCATTGAAGCGGAGTGCCAATCCGCGGACCGCGAAGGCTCCTGGATTCACATCCGGAATCACGGCTGAGACGCATTTTATTGCCGGGTTTATATGCGGAAGGGACTGTCCCAAAAGTAAGCTGTAGCTCACTTTGTAACAGCTCGGTTTGGAAAAAATCGTGCATAGTGAAAAATGGGGGTGTGGGGAGGCTGCTATCATCGTCGGGCGATGTCCCGGGCTGCCACCATCAGTCGACGGGGCGTGCGTTGAGGCATCACATTTGCAGGATACGCGGCGAAGGTTTCCTTCAGGCCATGGGAGATTTGTACGATAAAACATACAAGGAGCCCTGGTTATGACCCGGCTGGAAGTCATGTTGTGCGATTTTTCGTACAAACATGCGGCGGATCGACGTCACAGCCGCAGAGTTTGTATGAAGAATCATACAAACCGGTCCGATGGGACGGAAAATCGTTCCGCGTTATACGACATTTCGTACACATCTCTCATGGTCGGGTCCGACCACCGCGCAGAACGAAAATTCGGCACACGACCGGCCGTATTTTCGCACAAAGCACCACAAACATTTGCTTCGATTTTGTTTTACGATTTTGGAAAAGGGGCGCCCTTTCGTCATCCAACGATGACTTTTGGGCACCCCTTTCCGATTCAACATGTATCGAGGTGTGAAAAAGCTTCTACTCCACTTTCATGTAATACAGATTGGTAACGTTGTTTTTCGTGATGGTGTGTGCGCCCGGCGAAAGGGATACGGTGACAATGCCGCCCGTCATGGAATAGCTTGTCCCGTCCACCTTGATCTTCGTTCCGTCTGCCGAGTTGAACACCATCGTCAAGGTCGTGGTTCCCGTCGTGGTAAACCCGATGTTGGTTGAAGTCTCGATTTTCAAACATTGCGTCAACGTCAAGCCATTGTATACCACAGTCCCCTTCGTTGTGGAAAGATTCCCCGTAATATCGAAGAAGTCGCTTGTTTTTCCATCTGTCGTAAAGTTATGGACGTGCGCTCCGGCCGGCGGGGTGGCTGTCGGCGTTGCCGTTGGCGTCGGTGTCGGCGTCGGCGTCGGCGTCGGCGTCCGCGTCGGCGTCGGCGTCGGCGTCGGGGTCGGCGGTGCCGGGGGCGGGGGGGGCGGCGTCGGCGGTGAGGTCGGAGGCGGCGTCGCGTTGGGGGGGTGGGTCGTTGGAGGCGTTGCTTTGGGCTGCGGTGGGGCCGTTGGCGTCGCCGTTGGCGTCGGCGTTGCCGTCGGGGTCGGCGTCGGTTGCGACGGGTTGGAATTTCCGCCTACAGCCACAAGTTGAGTGCTGTAGTTTCTAATTTGAGCCATCAGCGGCGAATTCATCGCATACGACGTGTCATCGACCGAATCATTGAACGTCCATGCGAAGTCTCCGTTATCCAGCCGTCCGGCTTCCGCCGTAACAATTTGTTCGACGTTGCTTGCGCTATCGACGTCGGATGCGCTTACACCGATATTGATGTTCGTATCGAAGTTATTGTACGTTGTTCCGCCTTCCAATGCTTTGTACGAGCTGGGAACGGTTTCATTTCTGGATGATGCCAGGTATGCATCGAACGAGGTTGCATTGGCCGGATCTGTTCCCGCGCTGGAGTTGGCGTAAACAAGGCTTTCCGCGTTGACAACGATATTGTTGTACGCTTTAATCATACCGCCGTCTTCACCCGAGAACGTGCCTTCCCCTTTCGCATCGGTGCCTTGCAGGGAACTCATCATGGGATCCTTGGTATGTCTGAAATAGTTGGCTTCCACAAAGGCGGAAGCTCCTGTCGTCACACCGACGCCATATTTGGAGACGCCATCGTAGAAATTGTTGTAAACGTGAACCGATGCCACTCTGATACGCGGGTGGCGGGAGTCGGAATGGTCGAACCAGTTATGATGGAAGGTGACAAAAAATTCCGACGATTCGCTCAAACCGACCAGGGAGGATTTTCCCGAATCCCAATAGTGGTTGTACGAAATGGTGATATAGGTCGATCCTTTTTTCAGGTCTGTGGAACCGTCGCCTTTCGCCTGATCCGCGTCTCCGCCTGCCGTTCCATAGAAGATGTCGTTATTATGCACCCACACATTCATATTGCCGGTATCCATGGAAACGCCATCATCGGGGAACAACATGAGGCCCAGGTTTCTTACTTCCACATTGCCGGTATACCTGAGAAGCAAGCCCCAGCCGTAAGCGTAAGCGTCGTCTCCGATCCCTTCAATGGTGATATTCATCTCGGTATAATTGTTTTTGCCTTTAACTTGAAGATAGCCGCTGCTGTTCAGTTGTCCATCCATATCATCGTCCGTCACTTGTCCAATGATCCGGATCGCCAGCGGGGTTGTGTCATAGCCTTTTTGCCTCAGCGCCATAATTCCGCCAAGCCCGACGCCCGTTTGTATTTTACCCGAGCTGCTGGTTATTACGTCCAGCGTGACGGTTTGAGCGGTATCCGATGTAATGTAGAGCACTTGAGCGCCGCTCTTGAGCGTTCCATTGTTGTTATAAGCGCCTGAGCCCGTGCCAAAGTTCGAGTTTGGAGAAAATGCAAACCCCGACCGATCATAGGCCGATACGGACAACGAGCCGGAAACGGCGCTTACCGTTGAACCGCCCGACAGCATCGCTTCGACTTTCATGACATAATTCCCGGCGGCAAGCCCGACGGCATCCGCTCTCCAGTGAGAGGGGTACTGCCGAATTAATTCGGTGTCAATTTGCTGATATTGGGAATCCGATGCGCTTGCGGGCTTAACGTATACATTATACCCGTTGGCACCGCTTACAGACGACCACTCAACATAGGCCGTTTCATTCCATCCGCCGCTGTTGGTTATCGTGACACCCGAAGCTTGTACGGTTGTATTTGCGAATCCCCCCGCTACCAGAGATAATACAAGAGAACACATCAAAACGAACCCCGTTAGCTTTGCAACTCTTTTTTTCATTTTAATCCCTCCTGATTTTAATAGCTGAAGACACCTTTGAAATCCTTGCAAAGAGCTGCGAAATTCCTTTACATCGCCTCCTTGTACCGCATACCAACACTTTTTCACAAGAACCCCGAACATTCCTAGCATATCAGCTATGAAAGCGGTTCCGAAACAATCATTACCTCATATCGCCCGCATCCCGAGGCGTTTCCGAAGGGTTTCTGAGTTAATGATTATGGAATGGACGGAATGACACTATTGGAAAATTTTTATCGATTTATTTAACAATTATTGCATAACATAGGCATAAAATGTGCATCTGGGATAACGGATGCGTACCGGGCTGCGTGCGCCGCAAACAAAAAACGACCGATCCCGGTCGCTTTTTCCGATCATGATTGAATTTACAAGATTCCGGACCCGCCGAACAAACTCCCAAGCTCGTCAGGCGAACTCCCGGATGCGTCGGACGAACTTCCAAGCGCGTCGGACGGGCTTCCGGCTTCCCCGGACTGTTCCCGCACATATTGCCCGATGCAGTCCATGAACGCCTGCCCATACTTGCGGAACTTGTTCTGGCCTACCCCTTTGATGGCGAACATCGACTCGACCGTTTGCGGGAGCCGCACGCTCATCTCCCGCAACGCGGCATCGTGGAAAATCGTGAAGGGCGGAACCTTCTCCTGCTCGGCAAAACGCTTGCGCAGTTGGCGCAGTCGCTCGAACAGCGCTTCTCCGCCGGCGTATTCCGCCGGCTGGCGGCTTTCGCTTACCTTGACGATGCGCTGCAGCACCCGCTCCTGCCCGTCCAACACCGCCTTGGCTTTGCCCAGCAGCGAAATGGTCGGATACTGGCCGTCGGACATGTGGATATACCCGTCGGCGATCAGCACGTTCAACAAATCGAGAATTTCTTTTTCCTTGTACTGCTTCAACGCCCCGTACGTCGACAGCCGGTCGAAGCCCAACTGCCTGATCTTGCTGTCGTTTGCTCCGCGCAGCACCTTCGCCGTCACCGTCACGCCGAATCGCTGCCTCATCCGGGCGATGCAGGAAAAAATTTTTTGCGCTTCCACTGTAATATCCGCGGTTTCCCGTTCATCGGTGCAATTCCCGCATTTTCCGCACGCCTCCGTCGCCGTTTCGCCAAAATAGCGCACGATATGGCGCTGCAGGCAATCGGTCGTGTGGCCGTAACCGATCATATCCCGCAAATTGGCAAGCAGGATTTGCTTGCGTTCCTCCACCGTTTCGCTTTGTTCGATCAGAAACTTCTGCGTCACAATATCCTGCGGCGCGAACAGCAGGATGCACTCGCCCGGCTCGCCGTCGCGTCCGGCCCGTCCCGCTTCCTGATAGTAGGCTTCGAGGTTTTTCGGCAAATTGTAATGGATCACATAGCGCACATTGGATTTGTCGATCCCCATGCCGAAGGCGTTGGTGGCGACCATCACCTTGATTTCGTCGTAGAGAAATTTCTCCTGATTTTCCCGCCGTTCCTGATCGCTTAAACCGGCGTGATAGCGGCCGGCCTTCACCCCCAGCTTGTGCAAATAAAGATGGCAGCCCTCCACCTCCTTGCGCGTCGCCGCATAGATGATGCCCGATTCCGCCGCGTGCTTGCGCACATAGGCGCCGATGAAATCGCGTTTGTTCATGCCTTTCATCACGGAAAAGCTCAAATTCTCCCGCGCGTATCCGGTCGTGACCCGAACCGCGTCGGCCATCTTCAAATGGCGGACGATATCGTCCTTCACCTTGTCCGTAGCCGTGGCCGTAAAAGCGGCAACGACCGGCCGTGGATGAATGTGGTCCAGCAGCTTGCTGATGTACAGATAACTGGGGCGAAAATCATGCCCCCACTGCGAAACGCAGTGCGCTTCATCGACCGCGATCAACGGGATCCGCATCTGCTCGATCAGTTGAATGAACCGCTCCGAATCCAGCCGCTCGGGCGCGACATAGACAACCTTGTACCGCCCGGCGGCCATTTCGCGCAAGCGTTGATTCATCTCCTTCATCGTAAGCGAGCTGTTGATCAAAGCGGTGGCAACGCCGGTCTGGTTCAGCGCGTCCACTTGGTCCTTCATCAGCGAAATGAGCGGAGAGACGACCAGCGTAACCCCCTCCAGCATCACGGCGGGCAACTGGTAGCAGATCGACTTGCCCGCTCCGGTCGGCATGACCCCGAGCGCGTCGCGTCCGTCCAGAATGCTGCGGATCAACTCTTCCTGTCCCTTTTTAAACGTATCATAGCCAAAATATTGCCGCAGTACTTCCCTGGCTTGCAAGCTCAACCTTCCCCTTCTCTTCGATTGATTCGTCTGCTCCCAACAAGCTGTCCTTATTATACCATAACCCTCTGCGGGAGTTCGGGCGCTTCGACGAATCGCGATCGTACAGGACCGAAAATCGGGAAATCGGCGGGCGACTGCGGCGGGCAACTGCGATCGGAAACCCATGTCCCCTCTCGGAACCGCCTGTTTTTCACCGCACTTTTAAGCAAAATCCGGCAACCGTTGAAACATCGCATCGAATCGGACTTTAAACGGATGCACCTTCGTTTCAACCAGCTCCCTGGCTTCCTCCAACGGCATCATCGAACCGGCGAATTGGATCGCCTTCCGCTCCCATTCCTCCGCGCGGCTCATCCCGCCCTTGACCGCCTCGACGCTGCGGTTCGCCACATGGTCATGCCGCCACAACCGCCGCTCCTTGTAGTAATACATCCACTCCACCTGCCCCAAGCCTTCCTCCAACCCGAGCGCAATGCTCTCCCATTCAGCCGACAGCCGCAGCATGTCGGCATACCTGCGCAGGGCGGGATCGTCGGGCCGGCTTGCATCCAGCAGTTGAACGGCGGCCAAATAGTAATTGTTTTTGCGCGTTTTCATCCCCCTGTCGATCCAACGTATCGCCTGGAGCAGAGCGAAGTTTACCTCCGCGAAGACATTCGTCCAACGGCGGTCGAATTCATCGCGCCCGGTTTCCTTATTCCACGCGAATGCGGCGTGGGCCAACGTCGGATACCATCCCGTTTCCCACGGCTCAATCGGTGGAGACGAGCTGTAAAATCGGGTCCACGCCGACGCGATCACGCCGCGCATTCCCATTTTGTGCGCAAAACGGGCCCAAAACATCGCATTTTGCACCCGGTCTTCCGGATAGGCCGACCAGGCGTTGGTGAAATCGGCTCCGCGAACACAAGCTGTGCCCCATACTTCATATCCCCGATCCAGGAAATCCCGGACCCAGGGCACAGCGGAAAGGCCGAATTCGGGATACTGTCCTTCGTCCCAGACGCGCCGAATTTGCTCAAGCTCCGCTTCGGGCAGCTCCTCCAGCCAATTCATCTGCGGAATCGCCCCGGGATCGCGTTCCAGCCATCGTTTGGAGGCATAGTATTTCCCCGCCCACCAAACCCAATTGCTGTTCATTCCCGAATCGTAATAGCTCCACGAACTGATTACCGTGCCTTCGGGCAATTCTCCAATTCGCTCCATGCATTTCTCGGAATGAAACATGTCGTCCCAGATGACCGGCCTTTTTCCTTTGGACAAAATGTATGAAGCCGCTTCCCGCACATAATCCAGGTAGACATCGACCTTCGTGCCGGACTGCGCTTTCTGCGCGCATTTCCCGCATTTGCCCAGCGCCCAGGCTTCATCCGCTCCGATATGGACATATTCGCTGTCGGGATGGTACGCCAGTATTTCGTCCACCATCGCTTGAAACAGCGCCAGCGTCCCCGGCTCGCTCGGACAATACTGGGAAATGAAATCCCGCTCGCGCAAGCCCGCGTATTCTTCATGCATCAGCACATAATCCGCATGTCCCAGGCATTGCACGACCGGGATCGTCTTCATGCCGTACAGCTTGGCGTGATGCAGAATTTCCCGCAACGATTCGGGGGAGAGTCCGCCCGGTTTATGAATGCCCGGCAACGAGCGGAAGGGAAATTGGTTCTCATATTCAATCAGCAGCGTGTTGATTTTAAATGAAGCCAACCTTTCGATCGCTTCCTTCAAGTAACCCGCATGGGGAACGCCGCCTTTCAGGTCGATATGAAAGCCCCGATATTCCAGATCGGGAACATCCTGCACGAACAGCCCCGGGATGCGATCCGGCAGCCGATGAAAATCGATCCATTGCCGCAGCGTAAACCAGCCGTACAGACACCCCCGGCGAGATCCGGCGTCGATCGTGACGGAGCCGGACTCCACCCGCAATTCATACGCCTCGGCGTGTTGCAACGGCGCGGCAGCCCTTGCCAAAGGCTCGCCATCGGCTTCGCGCGTCACCGCCACATTCCATCCGGTCAGCCCGCGATGCTCGATCCGCACATCCGCCCTGAACGCCTCCTTCAACCCATCGGCGATCCGCTGCAAAGCCCACGCATTTTCCGCGCTGCCGATGATGCGAACGCCCCCCGCAGAAAGGGCGAAGGGCTCATCGGCCGCACGGGCCATCTTCGGTTTGGGAAGCCAACATTCCGGCATTTCCATCAATAAAACCCCCTTTATAAGCGCGGCAAAGCCGGGCGATTCCGTGCCAAGGCACGGATTTCCGCTCGCGCTTGCCCGCGCCGCTACGATTTCGCTTCCCCCAAAAATCGATTTCTGTAATCCGACGGAGTCAGCCCGACATAATTTTTAAATACCCGGATGAACGTGGACCTGCTGACGTACCCCACCTGTTCGGCGACATCTTTAATTTGCAGCGTGGAGTGAATCAACAGCTCCTTGGAACGCTCGATTCGGATTTCACTGAGCGTTTGCAGGAAGGTTTTGTTCAACTCCTTCCTCATCAACTGGCCCAGATAGGAGGGATTCATGTTGAAGCGTTCCGCCAGGCTTTCCAGGTTTAAGTTTTCCTGCCCGTAATGCGTCTCGATAAATTCAACCACCGATGCGATGAGCGACGATTTCACGGCATATTGGTTGGATTGCAGGTACGCAACCATCGCTTGGCACGTATCCGTCAGCAGCTTCTCGATCTCGATGACCGTTTTGCACGAATCCACCAGGGAAAAAATCGGTTTATCCGTCGACAGCACCAGCTTATGATCCATGTTCAGTTCATACATCATTTTCTCGATATCCATCAGGATCGAACACAAAATATACTGGATATGATTCATTTTGACCCCGGGATTATTCAGCAGCCAATCGCTCAGAAGCCCAATGGAGCGTTCCAGCTTTTCCGCGTCGCGCGTGCGAATGCCGGTCATGATCATGTCCTTGTACTTCACCCATTCATCCATATGAATCGAAGGGTTGGCCGATACCCGGAGGTCGCGATAGTAAATAATGCTGCCTTTCTCCCGGAAAATCCGGTGGTTGACCGCCATTTCCGATTCCCTGAAGGACAGGGATACCCTCTGATCTCCCTCATAGCCATTACCCCCCCCCAACCTACCACTGGATTTTAGGTAAGGTTGACAGGTTTGGTGCAACGTTTTCAGGGGTTTATGGAGCCGCTGCGCGGCGGGCGGCGCGCCGGCCGCCTTGCACAAAACCACCGAGAACGTGCTGTCGTTCGTCAGCGCCGCTTCCGATTCGCAGTCCACATCGTCCAGCGTTTCGTGCGCAATATTGACCGCGGCGAACAGAATCAGCCCCTTGTCGTCCTCGTTCAAATCATGCGGTTCGTCCAAGCAAACGGAAAACACCTGATAATAATTCCCTTTGGGATGCACATTCAAATCGATGATGTCGGTTTCCTTCCAACGGTTGCGCTTGAGCAATTCCAGCACAATGCTGTTGCGAATCATGCTCCGGTTGTCGTTGATCACTTGCCCGTACTTTTCCGTCGAATGCACCAGCCTTTTGACGGCCGCATGAAGATCGTCCCCTCCCGGCTCCCCTTGCTTGCGGGCTCCCTGCCGCCTCCGCCAATCGCCCAGCGTGATGTCGAACGGGCGGTAAAATCTGCGGGTGAAATAATAGGACACCAACAATCCGAACAGCAAAACGACGATCGTCAACAGCAGCGTCATCCGGCTGATGAATTTCATCGGGGCGAACAACCACGTCTTCGGGATGACGACGGAATATT
Organism: uncultured Caryophanales bacterium; assembly: GCA_964470405.1. Taxonomy (GTDB): domain Bacteria; phylum Bacillota; class Bacilli; order Paenibacillales; family CAYYCV01; genus CAYYCV01. Next base: position 4,358 of record CAYYCV010000045.1, on the reverse strand, counting down.
TCCACTGGCTGTATTTGGAGGACACCTCCGATCGGATCAAGTCATCCTTGTCGTAGCTTCCTTGCAGAATCCGGTGCAGATCCTCCGGGCCAAGCCGCATATTTTTCATTTCGCCGTAAATTAAAGAATGATTGGCGTCGATAATCTGCAAAGCCATCGGATAATCGCCTTCAAATTTCCGCAAGTACTCCTTCAGCAAATCGATCCTGACGTTAATAAACAAAGTGGCTTCGATCACCATGCCGTCGTTGGAGAAATTGCGGTAAAACGTCACGACCTCCTGATTGCTCGGATATCCCTGAATCCGGATCATCTTCGTTTCGCGCTTTCCCGTCCAACGGTAGGGCGCCTCGTTGTTCAACAGGACGGACCGAACAAACCGCTGGTCTTCAAACGAATTCAAATCGATCGTTTCGCTGGATGTGATCACCTTGTGCGTTTCATTGATATACAAGTAAATCGAAGTCATGTTCGAATAAATTTTTTCCTCGTTGCTCAGCGCTTCGAATATTCTTTTCAGAAACAGTTGATAATCTTCCTCGCCGGAAAATAAATGGTTCTTCTCCAGAAAAATAAACCGTTTGACACCGATATCCTCCGACAGCTTGATCGAAGAACGGTCGATGTCCTTGAGCAAATTGTCCATCCCGGTCTGGATTTGCGACAGAAGGGAAGCGTTGATTTGGGAAATTTCCGTTTTCAATTTATTCGTGTACGTCAAATACAAAGGCGCGATGAGAAGCACGATGACGAACAGGACCAACACCGAAAAATAAACGGGCAGCCGGCTACGGGAGACCGTGGAATAAAACCATCGCGTCCATCGTTTCATGCTCTTCCCCCCTTAAAAGTGTGCTGAAAAACAGGCGGCGCCGCGCTTGTTCGGCCCTATCCCATCATTTCGAAGCTTTGATCGCGTCGCTCATTTCCTTCATCGCTTCCGATCCCCCGGATTCCTTCCATTTCTCCACAAACCGGGCAAAGCCCTCGTCCACATCCAGTTCGCCCATCACGATTTTATTGAAATATTCCTGATACAGTTGATCCGAGTTCGCCTTGAACGAAATCCATTTGGGCGTGGCCAACTGAATGGCCGCCGGCTCGATTAAGTACTTGTTGACCCGCTCCAGGTTATCGAACACCACTTTGGAAAAATCCGGCCTTGTCAAATCCCGCAACTGCAAATAGGTGCTGTCCGTCATTTGCGACCATTGGACGATCCCCCAGCTTAGCTCATGCGGCGCGCCCGGATGATTCGGGTCGAATCCGACGTCCTTTTTCCTTTCCTCCGGATAAAGCGTATACCGTCCGTTATCCACCGAATAATGAACGTCGGGCACGCCGAATAAAGTCAACCGGCTGCCTTCGTCCGACAGCAAGAAATCGAACAGGCGGGCGATCGCTTTGGGGTCTTTCGCCTTGTTCGTAATGACCGTATACCCCCAAAACTCGGAGCCGATGCTGTAGCCCCTTTGACCGGTCGGACCTTCCAATGCCGACAATTCCATGAGGCGGGCGTCGGGCGTATGTCTCTTCAATTGATCTTCCTTCTTGACCAATTCTTCAAAATTGACATGATCAAACATGGCGCCGACCCGGCCCTCGACAAACTTGGGCCGCACCTGCACGTTGGTGCTCAGCGACAGCGTGTCCGGCTGGATCAAATTGTCCCGATAAAGCCCCCGCACATAGCGGAGCGCTTCCCTGACCTGCGGCTGGATGGCCCAATATTCGTAATCGCCGCCCACCTGCAAAAACCCGGTGCTGCGCTCGTCGATCGGCAGGCCCCAGGCCCCGACCAGATTGCGGACGATGGAATACAAGCCGTCGCTGACCAAGCCGTAAGTATCCTTCACCTGATTGCCGTCCGGGTCGCCGTTCTTGAACGCAACCAGCGTTTGCCGAAACTGCTCCAGATTCTCGGGAACAGGAAGCTGAAGCCGATCCAGCCAATCCTTCCGCATCACAATGACGTGCTGGTCGGCGCTTCCGGGCGGAAACTCGTCTTTCAAAGGCAGCCCGTAAAACTGGCCGTTGATCTTTAAATTTTGAAAACCCGGCTGCGAGAACAGCTTTTGCAAATGCGGCAGCCCCTCCAACAATGCGGCGTCGAATGGAACGAGGACGCCTTCCTTCACCCATTTGTTAAACCGGCCGCTTTTCTCGCTGTCCACGATCGTAATCACGTCGGGATAGTCCCCCGTAGCCACCAGCACATCCAGTTGGGTATCGTCCCACGGCCCCGTGAGAATCCTTAATTTCACATTCGTCTCCTGCTCGATCCGCGCCAGCACCCGATCCGGCTGCTCATAATTCCGTCGGTCAAAACTATAGAGGGTGATTTCCTCTTTTTGGGCCGCGTCGGATCGCATGCCGTTGCTGTTCGCGGCCCGCGGCGCCCATGAGGCGCAGCCTGAAACCGTTAACATAAACAAGCATAAAATCAGCGCAACGATCCATTTGGTTCTTTCCATTCGGCTCACTTCCAATCGGCCGACTGTTGAAAAAGCCCACAGTCCGAATAACTACAGTATACCAGCCCAAACCGTTCGGAGGGAACCCTCCGGGGCCGATGAAAACCAACGGCCTTGCGGGTCCCCTCCCGACTGCTTCTATTTGCTGGCCGCGATCGCGTCGCTCATCGCTTTCATCGCCGCTTCTCCGCCCGCCGCTTTCCAGCCCTTCACAAAATCGTCGAACCCTTGATCGATGTCAACCTTGCCCATGACCGCATTGATGAAAAATTCATCCTGCAAGGTTTTGCCCGTCCCCATGAAGTCGCTCCATTCGCTGTTGATGGTATTGTACGAAGCGGGCTCGATCAAATATTTATTCACGCGCTCCAGGTTTTCATGAACCCTTGCGCCGTAATCGGGGTTCGTCACTTCCGACGCCTTGATATAGAAATCGTTGATCATCGGCGCCCATCTCACAATGCCCCAATTCATTTCATGGAACGCGCCCGAAGTATCGGGATTGAATCCGGCGTCTTTCTTTTTCTCCTCGTCATTCCATTTGAATTCGCCGTTCTCCTCCGTATAGTGGATGCCTTCCACCCCGACCAGGCTCAATTTCGTCCCCTCGTCCGACAACAGGAAGTCCAGCAGCTTTGCGGCGGCTTTCGGGTTTTTGCTCTTGCTGCTGATGCCCGTATAAGCCCAGTGGCCATTGCCCTCGGAATAACCGAAGGCTCCGTTCCCGCCGTCCAATGCCGACATCTGCACCACGTCGCCGTCGGGGACGTTCCGGCGCAAATCCCTGACCCGGTTCTCCAACTGATCCCAGTTCATGTTTTCCAACGTGACCCCGATGCGCCCTTCCGCAAATACGGGACGGGTTTTCACGATGTTTTTCTGCGTCAACGTGTCGGGATGAATCAAACCGTTGTCGTACAATTTCTTGACCCACTTCAAATCGTCTTTTACCTGGGGCTGCACGGCCCAGTATTCATAGTGGTCTCCCACCTTCAGGAATCCGGTGCTCCGCTCGTCATGCGGCAATCCGAAAAATCCCACCGTATAGGAAACCAGTTTCTCCAGCCCGTTGGTAATGAGGCCGTAGGTGTCCTCTTTTTTGTCGCCATCCGGATCTTTCGTTTTAAACGCCATCAACGTGTCGAAAAATTCGTCCGTCGTTGTGGGCATCGGCAACTGCAATTTGTCCAGCCAATCCTGCCGGATTTGCATCACAAACTGCCCGGCCGAACCAAGCGGCGGCTCGTCCCGCATCGGAATCCCGTAAAATTGGCCGTTGACTTTCAAATCTTGAAATTGCGGCTGATCCAGCAGCTTTTGCAGATTCTCGTTCCCTTCCAGCAAATCGGAGGTGAACGGAATCAGCACGTTATTTTTCACCCATTGCCCCATCCGGTCAAACGTGTCGTTGTCAATGCTCGTAATGATGTCCGGGTAATCTCCGGAAGCCACCATCACGTTCAACTGCTGATCGTCCCACGGAATGTCCGGCTTGATGCTAAGCTTCGTATTCGTCGCTTTCTCGATCGCCTGGATCACCCGATCGTCCTTGTAGTCCGTCCGGGTATAGCCGAAAATCGAGATCGGCACCGGGGCGACCTCCTCATCCGCGACGGCCGGCTGGCCCGACGTCTCGGACGAATTCCCCGCATCCGCTTGTTCCGAAGCCGTATCCGTCTTGGAACCGGAACAGGCCGCAATGGAAAACACCATCGCCAAAATCAACAAAAAACTGAACCACCTTTTCTTTTGCATTGTTCTTCCTCCTTGGAAAATTGATAAATCTATCATTACAACTGCGGGCTTTCCCATTCCGTCAACCTTCCGGGAGTGTGGTGAAAAACAGGCGGCTCCGAGATGGGGCATGGGTTTTAAGATCGCAGT
>CAYYCV010000044.1:11334-27930 GCA_964470405.1 uncultured Caryophanales bacterium | reverse complement strand
CCGCCGCGCAGCCTCGCCGCTGGACAGCCTCTTATTCAACACGCCTGCACAATGCTCCCTACCCCCTATTTACTTTAATGAAAAAGGATGATACAATCAAATCAATGCATCATAAATAGAACTATGTTCCGTAATACGGAACAAAATGAAAATTATTCATCCTTACGTTAGTGTGAAGGAGGAGCCTGGGTGAACGATCAAGACCGCATGAACATCCTTCAAGTCGAGGAGCAGCTCGCGCAATTGTTGGGCGCGGAACGTGTGACGGCAACCGGCGACGCGCCTCGCTCCCCGTATCAAATCGCCGCGCCGGTCACCGTTTTCCCGGATCGGGAAGAGCAGGTCGTCGAGGTCCTGCGATGGGCGAACGAGCGGGGAGTGGCCGTGATCCCCAAGGGCGGCGGAACCAGAGACGCTTTCGGAAACACGCCGGAAAGGGCAGATGTGACCTTGTCCCTGAGCCGATGCTCCGGGGTGATTCAGCATTCCGTCGAGGATTTGACGGTCAGCGTTTTGCCGGGGACGCCGTTGAAAGAGCTGCAGGAAGCGCTGGCCCGATCGGGGCAATTCCTGCCCCTGGAGTCTCCCTGGGAGGAGCGCTCCACGGTCGGCGGGTTGGTCGCGGCGAACGCTTCCGGTCCCAAAAGGGCGCTGTACGGTTCGGTCCGCGATTATCTGATCGCGACGCGGGTGGCGTATCCCGATGGGAGGCTCATTCGGACCGGCGCCAAAGTGGTGAAGAACGTGGCGGGCTACGATATGAACAAACTGCTGATCGGGTCGATGGGCACGCTCGGCGTAATGACGGAGCTGACTTTTAAAATTCGGCCGCTGGCGCAGGAAGCCGCGTTTTTGGTCATATCGGTTCCGCAGGCCGCATCCTTCGCCCCGTTTCAGGAGATGCTGCTGGACTCGCAACTGGAGCCGTGCATGTCCGAATATATGAATGCCGCCATGGCGAAGGCCCTTGGATACGACAGCAGCGTTCCCGTTTTCGTCGTCTCTTTTGAGGATGTCGAGGCCGCCGTACAATACGAATTGCAGCAAGTCAAAAGCTTCTGCGCCGCCAACGGGCTGACGGTGCTCCACGAGGGAAATGGCAGGGAGGCCGCGAACGCTTTGACCGGCCGGCTGCTCCATATTTGGCCCGCATCCGGTACGCAGCCGGATGACGAACTGATCGTCAGCGCCAAATGGCTGACGAACATCACGGACGTGCCGCGGGTGCACGACCAGGCGACGGCGCGCGCCGGCGAGCTCGGGCTGTCCGTGCAGCACAGCGGCGGCGCGCTGACCGGCATCAGCCGGTCGGTGATCCGCACCGGCTGGGATCAAGAGGCCGCCGTGTGCGACTGGATCGGGCGGATGCAGGCCGATCTGCAACGGATGGAAGGCCGGTCGGTGGTCGAATTCGCCCCGGATCGGCTGAAAAAATGGATTGCCGTATGGGGAGAACAGACGCCGGATCAGAAGATCATGAAAGGCATCAAGCATAAAATCGATCCGAACCGCATTTTGAATCCGGGCCGATATGTGGGAGGGATTTAAGTGGCAAAAACTACGCCGAACGTATCGAAGCCGAACGTATCGAATTATTTGTGGGAGGACTCCCCCGACCCGGATAAATATTCGCAGTGCGTTCACTGCGGCATGTGTCTCGAAGCTTGTCCCACTTACCAGGAGACGATGCTGGAGCCGCATTCGCCCAGAGGACGCGTATATCTGATCAAGTCCGTGGACGAGGGCAAAATGGAACTGAACACCTTTTTCAAAAACCCGGTCATGACCTGTCTCGATTGCCGCGCCTGCGAAACCGCCTGTCCGTCCAATGTGCAGGTGGGCGCGTTGATTGAGGAAGCGAGGGGCCAGTTGTACAAATCGGATCCGCCCAAAGGCTTTTCCGGCATGCTGAACCGTTTGTTTCTGCATGGGCTGTTTCCGTATCCCCGACGGCTGCATTTGCTCGGCACGCTGCTTAAATTTTATCAGAAATCCGGCTTGCGCGCTTTGACGCATGGGTTGAGGCTGCTCAAGGTGATGCCGAGCCATCTGCAAGAGATGGAAAAAGCTCTTCCCGAGCTCTCCCGCCCGCCGGTGCTGACAAGCCATGCCGAAGTGCTGGAAGCGATCGGGGAAAAGCGGGCCCGCGTGGCCATGCTGACCGGTTGCGTCATGGACATCATGTTCAGCGACACCAACGAGTCCACGATCAACGTGCTCCGGCGCAACGGCTGCGAAGTGTGGATTCCCAAGCAGCAGAAATGCTGCGGCGCGCTGCACGTCCATGCGGGCGACCGGGATATGGCCAAGGAACTGGCGAAGCAAAACATTGACGTATTCCTGTCCGACGAGGTCGATGCGATCATTATCAACGCCGCCGGCTGCGGGTCCAACCTGAAAGAGTACGACGAGCTGCTGAAAAACGATCCGGCGTATCGCGAAAAAGCGCAACGCTTTTCCCATAAAGTCAAAGACGTTTCGCAATTTTTGATCGAGCTTGGATTGATCGTGCCGAAAGGCTTCCTTGATCTGACGGTCACCTATCACGACGCCTGCCATCTGGCGCATGCCCAGGGAATCCGCTCGGAGCCGAGGGAATTGCTCAAAGCCATTCCGGGGCTGAAGATCGTCGATCTGCCCGACGCCGACCGCTGCTGCGGCAGCGCCGGTATTTACAACCTGACCCAGCCGGAGATGGCGGGCAAGCTGCTGGACCGCAAGATGGCCGACATTCCGCAGGGCTGCGACGCGGTAGCGATGGGCAATCCGGGCTGCATGATGCAGTTTAACGTCGGCGTCCTGCGCCATGACCGGCAGGAGCGGATCGTGCATACGGTGCAGTTGTTGGATTGGGCTTACGCGGAGGAAGACAAGGCGCGGAAAGCGCCGCAGGGAGGATGAGACCGGATGGATGAAAAACAGCGCAAATCGTTTGTCGAGCGGATGAAGAGCATCGTCGGTCCGACCGCCGTGCTGCATCGGTTTGAGGACATCGCGGCGTATGAATGCGACGGGTACACGATCCACAAAGGGCTGCCGGGAGCGGTCGTGTTCCCTCATACGACGCAGGAAGTGTCCGATGTCGTCCGGTATTTGCACGAGCATCGCATTCCTTACCTGCCGCGCGGCGCGGGCACCGGGTTAAGCGGCGGAGCGACCGCGCTGAACGGAGAAGTGATCGTCAGCCTGGTGCGGATGAACCGTTTGCTGCATGTCGATTACATGAACCGGCGGGCGGTCGTGCAGCCCGGTTACGTGAATTTGAAATTATCCAACTCCATCGCGGCCAAAGGGTATTACTACGCCCCCGATCCCTCCAGCCAGACCACCTGCACGATCGGCGGCAACGTGGGGGAGAACGCCGGCGGGGCGCACTGTCTGAAATACGGGGTGACGACCAATCACGTATTGGCCCTGCAGTTGGTGCTGCCGAACGGCGAAATCCTCCAAATCGGCGGCGTGCCGGACACGCCCGGATACGATCTGCTCGGCATTTTGACGGGCTCGGAAGGCACGATGGGGATCGTTACGGAGATCACGGTGCGGATCCTGAAAAAGCCGCAGGGCGTGAAAACCGTATTGGCCCTGTTTGACGAGGCGGCGGACGCCAGCAAAGCGGTGTCCGACATCATCTCGGCCGGCATCGTTCCGGCGGCGCTGGAAATGATGGATCGCGTCGCGATCGAGGCGGTGGAATCGGGCAATTATCCGGTCGGTTATCCCAAAGGGCTTGGCGCGGTGCTGATCATCGAGGTGGACGGCATCGAAGCCGGATTGCAGCCCCAGGTTGACCGGGTGATCGAAATATGCCGCAAGTATCAGGTGTTGGAGGTTCGCCAGGCGGCCAGTCCGGAGGAGAGAGGCAGATGGTGGGCCAACCGTAAAACCGCGTTTGGCGCCATGGGAACGATCTCGGCCGACTATATGGTTCAGGACGGGGTGATCCCGAGAAGCGCGCTGCCTCAAGTGCTGTCCAGGGTCGGCGAAATCAGCCGCAAGTACGATTTGCGGATCGCCAATGTTTTTCACGCCGGAGACGGCAACTTGCACCCGCTCATTCTGTTCGATTCCCGCGTGGAGGGGGAGAAGGAAAGAGCGGTGAAGGCCGGCTCGGAAGTTCTCAAGGCTTGCGCCGATGTGGGCGGTTCCATCACCGGCGAGCACGGGGTCGGCATTGAGAAAAAAGAGGATATGCGCTTCATTTTCAACGATGATGAAATCAGGTCGCAGTTGGCGATTCGCGATGTGTTCAACCCGGACAATTTGTGCAATCCCGACAAGCTGTTCCCGAACCCGTCCCACTGCGTCGAAGTCAAGAGCGCAATGAAGGCAAAGCCTGTGGCGCAATAAAACGAGGCGAAGCCGCAAAACAGCGGCAGAACCAACGGCAGAGAAACGGCGCAGAATTAACAGCAGAAACAGCAGAAACAGCAGAAACAGCAGAAAGAGCAGGAAACAGCAGAAAATAGCAGGAACAACAGCAGAAACAGCAGAAAACGGCAGAAAACGGCAGCAGAAACACATAGCGCAAACAACGCGGTCAACAGCGGTGCAAAAACGATCGACAACGCAAAACAAGCATAATAAACGGCAAATGGCCAAGGAGGACGAACAGCATGAGTCAACACAAGGTGCCCGGAGTGGAGATTATCGGTTCGATGAACCCGGCGTATGAAGAAATTTTATCGCCCGAAGCGCTCGAATTTACAGCCAAATTGGTTCGCAAGTTCGCTGCGGAGAGGGAAGCTTTGCTCCAAAAAAGACAGGAAAGGCAAACGAGAATCGATAACGGCGAACTGCCCCATTTTCTGCCGGAGACGGCGCACATCCGCAACGGCGATTGGACCGTCGGCTCGATTCCGGCCGATTTGCAGGATCGTCGGGTGGAGATCACCGGGCCTTCCGGCGACCGCAAAATGGTCATCAACGCGCTGAATTCGGGTGCGAAGACGTTTATGGCCGATTTCGAGGATGCCAACTCCCCGACATGGGAAAACTCCATTGAAGGCCAGATCAACCTGCGGGATGCGATCAACCGTACGATCAGCTTCGTCAATCCCCAAGGCAAAAAATACGCCTTGAACGATCAGGTCGCAACGTTGATCATTCGGCCGCGCGGCTGGCACCTGTTGGAAAAGCACGTGCTCGTCGACGGCAAACCCGCGCCGGCCGGCATCTTCGATTTCGCGCTGTATTTTTTCCACAACGCGAAAACCTTGCTCCGCAACGGATCCGGCCCGTACTATTATTTGCCGAAGATGGAGAGCCATCTGGAAGCGAGGCTCTGGAACGATGTGTTCGTCATGGCCCAGAACGAGCTAGGCGTGCCGCAAGGAACCGTCAAGGCGACGGTGCTGATCGAAACGATCCTGGCCACGTTCGAGCTGGATGAAATTTTGTATGAACTGAGGGATCATATCGTCGCGCTGAACTGCGGCCGCTGGGATTACATTTTCAGCTACATCAAAAAATTGCGCAATCAGCCGGACGTGATCCTGCCCGACCGCTCGTTGGTCACCATGACGACGCCGTTCATGCGCGCCTATTCCTTGCGGACGATCCAGGTTTGCCACCGCCGCAACGCGTTTGCCATCGGCGGCATGGCCGCGCAAATCCCGGTCAAGAACGACCCGGCCGCGAACGAAGAAGCGCTGAACAAAGTGCGCGCGGACAAAGATCGCGAGGCCAGGGACGGACACGACGGAACCTGGGTTGCCCACCCGGGGCTTGTGCCGGTGGCGATGGAGGCTTTCAATGCGGTGATGACCACGCCGAACCAGGTTCACAAAAAGCGGGAGGACGTCAACGTTACGGAAGCCGAGCTGTTGGCGGTGCCGGAAGGCGACATCACGGAGGCCGGCCTTCGCCTCAACGTCAGCGTCGGCGTGCAGTATATGGCGGCCTGGCTGGACGGGAACGGCGCCGTACCGATTTTCAACCTGATGGAGGACGCGGCGACGGCGGAAATTTCCCGCTCTCAAGTATGGCAGTGGATTCGCCACCCGAAGGGCATTTTAAACGATGGCCGCAAGGTCACGGAGGACTTGTTCCGGCAAATTTTGGACGAGGAGCTGGACAAAATCAAAAATGCGCTGGGCGAAGAAGCCTACAACAAGGGCAAATTCAAGCTGGCCGGCGAAATTTTCTCCCGCATCACCGTCAGCCCGGAATTTGAAGATTTCCTGACGATCCCGAGCTACGAGTATTTGGCTTAAAAGTGCGGTGAAAAATAGGCGGCTCCGCATTTGGGCATCGGTTTCCGATCGCAGTTGTCCACAACACCTTTCGCAGTCTTGTTCGGAAGAAATCCGCGGACAAAGGCGACCGCTGCCGCTTCTCCAACCGATGCCCAACCCTTGCGCGCTTTTTCACACCCTTTTGCCGGGACCTTTTTTGCCGGGATCTATTAAAATGTTGAAACAAATTGTCGAAACGAGGAGTTGCTTTCATGAAATTTATCCGTTATGCGGAAAAGTCGGGCAATCAAACCAAGCAGGGCATCCTTTCGGATCAGGTGGTGCAGGAAATCAGCGGCGACCCGTTTACCCAATGGACGTACACGGGAAACACCTGCCCGGCCGATCAGGTTCGCCTGCTTCCGCCGCTGGCGCCCCGCCATATTATCGGCATCGGGCGAAACTATGTGGAAGCGGGACAAGCGATCCCGCCGCTGCCGAAACTGCCGGTGTTTTTCTTCAAGCCCGCGTCGTCCGTCATTGGACCGGAGGATCAGATCGAGGTGCCCGAAGGCAGCGATGCGGTCAAATTCGAATCGGAGTTGGCGGTCGTCATCGGGAAGGCGGCGAGGAATATCGGGGAATCCGAGGTCATGCCGCACATTTTCGGCTACACGGTAGTCAACGACGTGACGGCTCCCGATTATTTTCATCCGGACGGGCACTGGACGTTGGGCAAGGCGTTCGATACGTTTACTCCGCTCGGTCCCGCCATTGAGACGGAACCGGATTTGTCCCGCATTCGCGTCCAGTCTTTGCTGAATGGCAGCCTCAAGCAGGACAGCGGCCTGGATCTGATGATTGTGACGATTCCCCATATGATCTCCTGTCTGTCCAGGTTCATGACGCTGATGCCGGGCGACGTCATCTTGACCGGAGCCCCCGCGGGAGCCGAGTGGATCCGCCGCGGCGATACGATCGAATGCCGAATCGATGGGATTGGAACTCTGCGCAACAGCGTAGGTTAATATACATCTTCAGAGCGTACTTCCAATGCTGCTCCCGGGCGATTTCGACCCGGGAGCTTCGCTGTGAACATGACGTTTTCAACGTGGACGCACGGTTTTCAACGGCATCCGCGCCGCCGTATTTTCAGTTGCAAAATAACCGAATCGTGGTAAGATCAGCTTATGGAAATCAGAAACGTCCCGCTATTTCAAAATTTGACACCGGTGGAACAAGCGCGCTTGCTGGGTAGAATGGACGTGCTGCGCTATGACCGCGATGCGGTTATTTTTCGCATGAACGAACCTGGCGACTGCATGTATGTGCTGACCGAGGGAGAAGTGGAGGTATTCGTCGAGACGCCCGATGGGGGCAAGCTGACGGTCGGATATATTCAGGAAGGCGATATTTTTGGCGAAATGTCTCTTTTGACGGACCAGCTCCGTTCCGCTTCGACGATGGCCGCCGGCGATGTGGAAGTATACCGCATCGAGAAGGAGGTATTCGAGGAATCGATTGCGCAGAATGCCGCGATGTCGCATTTCTTCACCAAGTTGCTCTGCCTTCGTCTGGAGCGGAACAATGAGCAGGCGGGAAAAACCCGAAGCGAGCAACTCCAATTGGCGTTGAACGTGCTCCAGGATATTCGCGATCCGCTGAGAAAGGTGTTCTTGCACGCTTCCGATTTGCCCGTGATCGAATTGGAGCTGTTGGAGCGCTATTTTGCGCTGCCCGATTTGAAGCAGGCCCTGATGGAGACGGACAACCGAAGCGAGCGCTTCGAGCTGACCGAGGGGGGCCGGTTGGTGTTTCATCCCGGGTTTCTCCAGGCTTTGGGCAGGCTCGCCGAGACCGAACTGGATCAGGAGGAGCACGAGCGTTTTGCTTCCGCCGCGGTGGAGGACTATTTGGCGAAAGACATGCTTCCGGCTGCGATTCAGTGGTATGCCCGCCATCGGGAATGGGATAAAATCTGCCGGTTGCTCGACCGCCGGCCCGGCCAGATGACCGAATCGGAGTCGCGCCGCCGGGAACTGATGGATTATCTCGATTTATGCCCCGATGCCTTTTTGTTCCAGGAGGAGTATTTCGATATTTTGCTGCAATACATCGAGACCAAAATGCTGGCCGATCCGGAAGCGGGCTACACCCGATTGGCCGCGGGGCTCGAATCGCCGGCCGCCGCCGGGTTCTCCGAGGAGCAGTTGTCCGGCTTGTACGCCCACATGGCCGAATTGAGCCATATGCTGGGCGACCAGCAGCGGGCGGTGGAATCGATGCGGAAGGCCGTGCATCTGCTCGGCGCGCCGGAGCAGATGCTGGCTGTCTCCGCCATCGCGGCCGCCTCCGATACGCTGGCCGGAGATCCGCAGGAAATGGCTTTCTCCGCGGCCAGGCAAAACTACGAAAAAGCGATCAATATGAAGCAGGTCAGCGAAACGGCAAGCGGGCGCCGGTTTGGAAAGAGCCGCGTTTTCCCGCTGCTGGTCGTGCTGGCTGCCGCGCTCGTGTTCGTCCTTTCCGAAACCGCGCCCCCGTTCGCGGGGCTGGATCGGGAGGCGCTGGTGTTTCTCGGCTTGAGCGTGATGGCCGTATTGTTCTGGATCGCCAATATTATCCCGGATTATTTGGTCTCGCTGCTGCTCTGCATGTCCTGGGTGCTGCTGGGGCTGGCCGAGCCCGAACTGGCCCTGTCCGGCTTTTCCAATTCGATCTGGCTGTTTATCATTCTGGTCCTGCTGATGGGGGCGGCGATCGCTTCCACGGGGCTGATGTACCGGCTTTCTTTGTATCTGTTCAAGGTCTTTCCCCAAACGTACAAGGGCCAAGTGCTGGGGCTGGCGATTACCGGGATCGTCATCAACCCGTTTATTTCTTCCGGCATGACCAAGACGCTGCTGTCCACCCCGATGGCCGTCAATATTTCCGAATCGCTCGGATTCCGCCAGCGCAGCGAAGGTTCGGCCGGCATTGTGCTGTCCTCCTTTTTGCTGTTTACCTTTTTGAATCCTTTTTTCATGACCGCCGGCGTCAGCAATTTCGTCGCGTTGGGCTTGCTCCAGGATGAATCGATCACCTTCCTTCGTTGGATGGTGTATGCTTTGCCGGGCCTGTGCCTTTTTGTCGCCGGCGTATTGGCGGCCGCCTTTTTTGCTTTCCGGCCGGAACGGGTTCGCGCGCGCGCCACGCAGCATTTGATTAACGAGCAATTGTCGCTGCTCGGCAAGCTGAAGAAGGAGGAGATCATTCTTCTGTCGGTGTTGGCCGGGGTGATCGTCCTTCAGATTTCCGAGAGCCTGCACGGCATTCCGGGGGTGTGGATCTTCCTGCTGGGCATCGCCGTGCTGGTCATAAGCCGGGTGTTGGACCGGACGTCCGTTCGGCATTCGATCGACTTCAGCTCCTTGCTTCATATCGGCGTGGCGATCGGATTCTCCAAAGTGGCCGCCCACCTCGGCATCGATCAGTGGTTTGCCGCGCACCTGCTTCCGCTGCTGTCGCCTTTCACCGCTTCTCCGTATATTTTTCTGCCGGTGCTGGTCGTGCTGGTGTTCGCGGTCTGTTTCTTTCTGGATGCCATACCGGCGATCATCCTGATGGTCGTGTCGCTGCTGCCGATTTTCCATCAACTGCACATCGATCCCTGGATTTTGATGTTTATCGTGCTGTTGACGACCGGTCCCTTCTTTCTCCCATACCAATCCAGCGTGTACATGGCGGCTTACCAGGCGTCGGAGGAGAAGGCGTTCACCCACGCCCAGGGCCGCAGGATGTCGCTGTGGTATGCCCTGATCGTGCTGGCGGTGGTCGCGGGCAGCATCCCGTTCTGGCAGTGGATGGGGCTGTTGTGATAGACTAGTAAGAGGCTGCTGTGTGTATATTGTTGGGGGTTTTGAAAAGGATAAGAGCAGTGATTTTTTGTGAGAAGGGCTGAATGGAATGGAAAATGCGCCGACATCGTCGAATTTTATTCGAAATATTGTGATGGAGGATCTGAATTCGGGAAAAACCAAGCAAATTGTGACCCGGTTTCCACCGGAACCGAACGGTTATTTACATATCGGGCACGCCAAGGCGATCTGCCTGAATTTCGAGCTGGCGGATGAGTTCGGGGGCCGGACGAACCTGCGCTTCGACGATACGAACCCGCTGAAGGAAGACCGCGAGTTTGTCGAGGCGATCCAGGCCGATGTGCGTTGGCTCGGGTTTGAATGGGACGGGCTGTTTTACGCGTCGGACTATTTCGAAGCCATGTACGAAGCCGCGCTGCGTTTGATCCGCAAAGGCCTGGCGTATGTGGAGGATTGGAGCGCCGGGGAGATTCGGGCCGGCCGCGGCACGCTGACCAAGCCCGGACAGGCAAGCCCGGCGCGGGATCGCAGCGTTGCGGAAAATCTCGATTTGTTCGCCCGGATGCGCAACGGCGAGTTCGGGGACGGGGAAAAGGTGCTGAGGGCCAAGATCGATATGGCTTCGCCCAATATGAATTTGCGCGATCCGGTGCTTTACCGCATTTCCCATACGAAGCACCACCACGCCGGCGACGCCTGGTGCATTTATCCGCTGTACGATTTCGCCCATCCGCTGGAGGATGCGATCGAAGGCGTGACCCATTCGCTCTGCTCGCTGGAATTCGCCGATCATCGCCCGCTGTACGATTGGGTGATCCGCGAATGCGAAATGGAGTCGCGGCCGCGGCAATATGAATTTGCCCGCCTGGAGCTGACGAATACGCTGATGAGCAAAAGAAAGCTGCGGCAGTTGGTGGAGGAGAACGCGGTGGACGGCTGGGACGATCCGCGCATGCCTACCATCTCGGGGCTGCGCCGAAGGGGCTACACGCCGGAATCGATCCGCTCGTTTACGCGGGAGATCGGCGTGGCCAAGAGCAACAGCGTGGTCGATGTCCGCATGCTGGAGCATTTCATCCGCGAGGATTTGAAGCTGAAAGCGCCGCGGACGATGGCGGTCGTCCGCCCGTTGAAAGTGGTGATCACCAATTATCCCGAAGGCCAAGCGGAGATGCTGGATGCGGAGAACAACCCGGAAAACCCGGAGATGGGCAGCCGGCAAATTCCGTTCTCGCGCGAGATTTACATCGAACAGGACGATTTCATGGAGCACCCGCCGAACAAGTATTTCCGCCTGTTCCCGGGAAATGAAGTCCGCTTGAAGCATGCTTATTTCATCAAGTGCCATGATTTCGTCAAGGACGCCGACGGGAATGTGACGGAGCTGCATTGCACGTACGACCCGGAAACGAAGAGCGGATCGGGTTTTACCGGGCGGAAGGTGAAGGGGACGATCCACTGGGTGGAGGCAAAGCAAGCGGTAGGCGCGGAGTTTCGCATCTACAACGAGCTGCTGCGGGAGGATGCCGCGGACGCGTCTGCGAGCGGTGCGGCAGGCGGGCCCGGGAGTAGCGTGGCGGGGGGATACGACGCGGCGGATGGCCCTGGGGGCGGTGCCGAAGGCGGGCCCGGGGGCAACGTCGAGGATGCGGTTGGGAGCGGGGAAATTGCGGGCGAAGAAACGATTATGGATCAGTTGAATCCGGACTCGCTGCAAATTTTTCAGGGCTTTGTCGAACCGAATATGCAAGGGGTTCAACCGCAGGACAAGTTCCAGTTTTTCCGCCACGGCTATTTCAATGTCGATCCCAAATACACCACCCCGGCCAAGCCGGTTTTCAACCGGATCGTTTCCTTGAAAAGCTCGTTTTAAAAAGTGTGGTGAAAATGCGGCGCAGGGGTTGGGCATGGGTTGGAGAAACGGAAGTGTTCGCCTTTGTTCACAAATATTTTCCTTCAAAATAAAGATTGCGCTGTCCGATGGGGAGCAGTATAATTTGTTTAATCCTATCGGAAAGGTTGGTATTCAGATGAAAGAAATACCGATTCCTTACATTCGCGCACATCAGACCGGGATTGTCGTTTTTTTTCTTGCCGCCGTCATCTTGCAACAGCCGCCGATTCTGTACGCATTGGCCGTGATTCAGGTGCTCGCGCCGCTGTTCGGCAGCTTGTTCACTTTGCTGGCGAAGCCGTTTTTGAAAAGCCGGGCCGCCCGTTCGCAAACGCAATCGGCAGAGTTGACGAATTTCAATAATAGCCTGGGGATTTTGTTCATTACGCTGTCCCTGATCGGTTTCTCGCTGGGCAGCGAGCCGTGGGGATACCTCTTTGCGGCGGCTTTTGCGCTCGCGGCGGGTCTGGCGCTGACCGGGTTTTGCATCGGCTGTCTGGTCTATTATCGAATCAAGAGGGCCAGACAATCCTTGAATCACAGTTAACGGGAAGGCATGTTCCGCCCTCGCTCGCCTTTTTATCGGCTTTCCAACGCTGCCAAAGATTTTGGCAGTTTTTTTATTTCTCCCGTGAATGTGGATATTATGCGGGATATTATGATAAAATTCGACTGTAGGACATTAAAGAGCAGGGGTGGAAGTCATCGTGTTTAAAAAAAAGGACGTGTTTCTTGAGACGTTGTACGACATTACCGTCAACGTCTATGAAGCGGCACAGTATTTTAACGCTTATAAGATCTCCACAGAAGAACATGTCAAAATTTTTTCCGCGAGAATGAAAGAGTTTGAAAGCAAAGGCGATGACTACATACATCAGGTGATTCAATCTTTGAACAAAGTGTTTATTACCGCGATTGAAAGGGAGGATATTTTAAATCTGGCGGTCAAGCTGGACGACGTGCTGGACGGAATGGAGGCCTGCGCGGCCCGGTTCTACATGTACGGCATTGTCCGGGCGGATGACTTGATGAAGCGGCTGGCTGAAAATATCGAAGAGTCTGTGCTGCAAATTCTGAAGTCGATGGAGCTGCTGCGCGAGCGCAAGCTGCTGCCGATCCGGGAGTTCACGATCAAAATCAACGATTTGGAATCCGTGGCGGATCAATTGCTGCGCACCGGGATTCACGACCTTTTCATCCAATCGCAGGATGCGCTGCACATATTGAAGTACAAGGAAATGTATGAAATTCTTGAAGGGGTTTCCGATAGTTGCGAAGATGTGGCCGATTTGCTGGAAACCATCATCATGCGAAATTCTTAATATAGGGGACCTGACATGATATGGATTCCGATCTGATTCTGATCGTACTGGTTGTGGTTTTTGCGCTTTCTTTCGACTTTATTAACGGGTTCCACGATACGGCCAATGTCATTGCCACCGCCGTGTCCACCCGCGCGCTGGCGCCGAGAAGGGCGATCGTGCTGGCGGCGGTGATGAATTTTTTCGGTGCGATTATCTTTACCGGTGTGGCGAAAACGATTGGCGGAAAAATAGCCGACCCGATGCAGTTGGAGAACGGGATGATCATGGTGGTGGCCGCGCTGATCGCCGCCATCCTCTGGAATTTGCTCACGTGGTGGTTCGGCATCCCCAGCAGCTCCTCGCATGCGCTGATCGGCGCCATCGTCGGCGCGGTAATCGCCGCCGCCGGCACGGCCAGCATCAACTGGTCCGGTTTTATCGGCATTCTCAAAGGGCTTATTTTCTCGCCCATCATCGCGCTGGCGCTCGGCTTCATCGTCATGCGGCTGCTGCGGTTTTTGCTGAAACGGGCCACGTCCGCGCCGCATCAAATCAACAGCAAATTCCGGCTGTTTCAAATTTTCACCGCGGCGCTGCAGGCGTTCGCCCACGGAACCAACGATGCGCAGAAAGCGATGGGGATCATTACGTTCGCTTTGGTGGCGGGCGGCTATCAGCATTCCGTGGACGTCCACATGTGGGTGCGCATCTCCGCTTCGATCGCCATGGCGATGGGAACGGCTATCGGCGGCTGGAGAATTATAAAGACCGTCGGCGGGAAGATCATGAAGATTGAACCGGCCAACGGGGCGGCCGCGGATGTCACGTCGGCGATCATCATTTTCATCTTTACCCGGTTCGGCCTTCCGGTCAGTTCCACCCATGTGATTTCTTCGGCGATCATGGGCGTCGGTTCCGCCAAAAGGGTGAAAGGCGTCAAGTGGGGAACCGCCCGGAAAATCGTGATTACCTGGGTCATCACGCTGCCTTGCTGCACGGCGATATCCATGTTGGTTTACGGCATCATTTATTTATGCATCTGAAAGTGCGGTGAAAAAGCGGTGCAGCGGTTGGGCATGAGTTGAAGATGGGTTGAAGAAGCGAGAAGGGCCGCTTTTGTCCGCGGACAACCGTGATCGGAAACCGATGCTCAACCGCGGTGCCGCCTGTTTTTTACCGCACTTCTGAAGAATAAGGAGGAACGACCATGCTGCCTCAACGTATTTTTGACTGCACAGAATTGAATAATGGCGTTCGGATGCCATGGCTCGGGCTTGGCGTTTACAAAACCAACGATGGAGAAGAAGTGATCCGCGCGGTCCGATCGGCTGTGGAGACGGGCTATCGCGCCATCGATACGGCGGCCCTTTACCGCAACGAAGCGGGCGTGGGTCAGGCGATCAAAGACTGCGGCGTGCCGCGGGATCAACTGTTTATTACTACCAAGGTGTGGAACGATGACCAGGGCTACGAATCGACGCTGCGCGCGTTCGAAGAGAGCCGCAGGAAGCTGGCGCTCGATACGGTCGATCTTTATTTGATTCATTGGCCGATTACGGGCAAATACAAATCGACGTGGAAAGCGTTGGAGAAGCTGTACAAGGAAGGTTGGGTTCGGGCGATCGGCGTCAGCAATTTCAACGTCCATCACCTGGAGGACCTGCTGGCCGATAGCGAGGTGGTTCCCGCGGTCAATCAGGTGGAATTTCATCCGCGATTAACCCAGCGGCCCCTGCATGCGTATTGCCGGGAGCGCGGAATTCAACTGGAAGCCTGGAGCCCGCTGATGCGCGGTCGTTTTTTCGATCACCCGCCGATCGTCGAATTGGCGGAAAAGTATGGGAAGACGGCGGCGCAAGTCATTCGTCGCTGGGACTTGCAGCATGGGGTCGCGACGATCCCCAAATGGGTGCACGCGCATCGAATTCAAGAGAATGCGGCGATTTTCGATTTTTCGCTTTCCTCCGAGGATATGGCGCGGATCGACGGCCTGAACCGGAATGAACGAACCGGCGCCGACCCCGATCAGTTCTGATCGGGCGGATGTCCGGCAGGAGAACGGCGGCGCCGATGATCGGGCCGATGAGCCGATGATCGGGCCAATGAGCCGATGATCAGGCCAATGAGCCGATGATCGGGCCAATGAGCCGATGATCAGGCGGATGAGCCGATGATCAGGCGGATGAGCCGATGATCGGGCCAATGAGCCAATGATCGGGTCAATGATCGGAAGGAGGCGGGACAAATGGCGTTTGAAATCAGGCCTTATCCCGAGTGGTCCTGGTCGCAGTCGCGTGAACAGACGTTCAGCGAGTGCGCGCGCAAGTATTACTACCATTATTACGAGTCGCACAACGGATGGTTGAAGGATGCCCCGCCGAGGGCGCGGGCGGCTTATCGCTTGAAGCAGATGACGAATCTCTATCTGATGCTTGGGGATGCGGTTCACCAAATGGCGGAGACCGCGATCAAGCAGTGGCAGCAGGGCAAGGTATTGCCGGATGAGCGGGAGGTGTTCGGCCGAATTCGTGATCGTCTGAATCAGGCCTATCTCGATTCCCGCCGCCGGGAGCAATGGTCGGCCGCTCCGAAAAAATCGATCATGCTCCATGAGATCTATTATGATCATCGGTTGCCCGAGCGCCGCGTGCAGCAGATCAAGGAGCGGATGGCGGTGTGCGTGCGCCAGTTTCTCGCCTCCGCGAGCCTCCGCGAGCTGACGGGCCGGGCGGGCCGGACGGGCGGCGCCGATACGGAAGTGGCCGCCGGTGCGCAAGGTGCTAGATCCGGCGCGAATGCGGAGGTGATCGGCCCCAGAACGCAGGGTGCTGGAACCGGTGCGGATTTGGAGGTGATCGGCTCCAGTATGCAGGGTGCTGGATCCGGTGTGCGGGTGGTCGAAGTGGAGGAATTGAACACTTTTCTGATCGAGGATGAGAAAATATATGTCAAGCTCGACTTGCTGTACCGGAGCAAGGATGACACCTGGGTGATCGTCGATTGGAAAACCGGGCAGGAAACGGAGAAAAACGAGCAGCAGGTGTTGTTGTACGCTTTGTTTCTGCATGATAAATATCAGGTGCCTTATGATCGGATCGAAATCCGCATCGAGTATTTGTTGAGCGGGGATTTTGTTTCGGTGACCGTGCGGCCGGAAGATATCGAGCGGGTGAAGCGGGAAGTGCTGGCGAGCGCGAAAGCGATGAAAGCTTACCTTGAAGACCCGGCGGAAAATAAGCCGAAGCCGGCGGTCGCCTTCCCCGCGAGCCCGGAAAGCCGAAAATGCGGCGGATGCAATTACCGGGAAATTTGCGATGCGAAGGTGATTTAGAAGTATGGCGAAAAAGGGCGACTCCGCGCTTGAG
>CAYYCV010000044.1:0-11324 GCA_964470405.1 uncultured Caryophanales bacterium | reverse complement strand
GAGCAGCGGGCTCCGGCCGCAGGTTGTCCGCCGATTTCCTGATTTCACGGCCTGGTCGGGGACAAATCCGCGGACAAAGGCAAAGGCGGCCATATTCTTTCTCCAACCGATGCCTAACCTCTGCGCCGCTGTTTTCGCCGGACTTTTCATAGTTTTTCACCATGCTGCTCGTTGCATATTTATCCATAATTCATCATAGTTTTATCGCACTTTTCACCACAGTTCTTACCATACTTTTCGCCATACTTCCCGCGGTTTTTATCACATTACTTTTCATCATATTTCCCGCAGTTTTTATCACACTGCTTTTCGCCATACTTACTTCAATTTTTATCACTGCTTTTCACTATACTTTTTCGCCGCGGTGCCTTACCACTTTTCGCCACACTTTTAGATTAAGTACATTTTGTGCATCTATTGTGGGGAGAAGTTCATTTTTCGGCTAAATAGATACATTTGAAGTACTTATTTCATTGAAATTAGCATGCAAGATGCACTTTCGTCTGAAATAAGGACATGAAATGACTCTATTCTTCGAAATTGATAAAATTTATGAGAAATAAGTACAATTGATGTATCTATTAACTAAGGACGTCAGCAAGGAGCATTAAAAAAGACATCAACAAAGGAACGTCAACAGAAGATGTCCACAAAGGGCGTCGACAAAGGAACGTTAATAACCGGGCGTCAACAAGGAGCATCAACAAGGAGCATCAACAAGGAGCATCAACAAGGAGCGTCAACAAGGAGCGTCAACAAGGAGCGTCAACAAAAGGCGTTGAAAAGGGCATCCAAAAAGGGACAAGGGACACCGACAAGAGGCGCCAACAAGAAGCATCAGCAAAGGCACGTCAACAAGCGGTACCGAAAAACACGAGCAACGGAAGGGAAACGAAGATGGATAAAATACGCGTGGAAGATATCCTCAACGCCAGCCGGATCCTGCATCAGGTGGTCGATACGACGCCGCTGCAACGAAATGAAGTGCTGTCGCAGCAGTACGGCTGCAATGTTTATTTGAAGCGGGAAGATTTGCAGCGGGTGAGGTCGTTTAAAATCAGAGGGGCCTACTACTGCATTCACAGCCTTTCGCCGGACGAGCTGGCAAGAGGGGTCGTCACCGCCAGCGCGGGGAACCACGCGCAGGGGGTGGCGTATTCCTGCAAGCTGCTCGGCGCACAGGGCAAAATCTTCATGCCGGCGACCACGCCGAGGCAGAAGGTGACGCAGGTGCAGTTTTTCGGCGGTTCGTCCGTCGAAGTGATTCTGGTCGGCGACACGTACGATGATTCATGCAACGAGGCGAGCCGATATTGCGACGAACACGGCATGACGTTTATTCATCCTTTTGACGATGTTCGCACGATTACCGGGCAAGGCACGATCGGGTTCGAACTGATGACCCAAATGCACGAAACGATGGATTACGTCTTCGCCTCGATCGGCGGCGGCGGCCTGATCTCCGGGCTCGGCACCTACATTAAAGGCGTCAGCCCCGACACCCGGGTAATCGGCGTAGAGCCGGAAGGCGCGGCGGGGATGAAGCTGTCCATCGACCGCAATCAGGTGACCGCGCTGGGTTCGGTCGACAAGTTTGTCGACGGGGCGGCGGTCAAGCAAGTCGGGCAGATGACGTTTGAAATCTGCAAGCAGGTGGTCGATGACATCGTGTTGATCCCCGAGGGGAAGGAATGCACGACCATTCTGGAGCTGTACAACAACAACGCGATCGTAATCGAGCCGGCGGGCGCGCTGTCGATCGCCGCGCTGGATTTTTACAGGGATGAGATTCGCGGCAAGAACGTCGTTTGCGTGATCAGCGGCGGCAACAATGACATCGAGAGAATGCAGGAGATCAAGGAACGCTCGCTGATTTACGAGGGGCTGATGCACTATTTCATCATCAACTTCCCCCAACGGGCCGGCGCGCTCCGGGAATTTCTGGTCGAGGCGCTCGGTCCCAACGATGACATCACCCGGTTCGAATATACCAAGAAAAACAATCGCGACAACGGGCCGGCGCTGGTCGGCATCGAGTTGAAGTACAAGGAAGACTATCAACCGCTGCTGGATCGCCTGGTGAAAAGAGACATCTCCTACATTGAAATCAACAAGGATCGGAAGCTGTTCAATTTGTTGATCTAAACGTGTGGTGAAAAGCAGGGGTACCGCGTATGGGCATGGATTTCCGATCGCCGCGGTCCGCCGATTCCCCGATTTGCAACCATTTACAGGAAGAAATCGGCGGACAAAGGCGGCCACCAGCGTTTCTCCAATCCATACCCAACCCTTGCATCGCTTTTTTTCACCGCACTTCTAACGCAGCTAACGTAGTTAATGCAGCTAACACAGTTGACGCAGCCAACGCAGTTGACGCAGCTAACGTAGTTGGCGCGGCTAACACAGTTGACGCAGCTAACGCAGTTGGCGCAGCTAACGTAGTTGGCGCAGCTAACGCAGCATCGGCACGTCGATGCGTATGCATGTGCCGACCCGATACAGGCTGGAAATTCGCAGCCCGTAAGGCTCGCCATGCATCAGCACAATGCGCTTGTGCGTATTGTACAGGCCGATATGCTGCGAGAAGTCGGTGTTGTCTTTTTGCAGCGATTGGCGTATTTCGACGAGCCTGTCTCGGGGGATGCCCTTGCCGTTGTCGGAAACCGTGATGCGCAGATGCGTGTCCTGACGATGTATTTTGACCCTGATTTTGGTCCTGTGCCCCCCGTCCCTGTATCCGTGATAGATGGCGTTTTCGAGGATCGGCTGCAGGATCAGCTTGTTGATTTTGTATTCGATGAGCATCGGGTCGAAATCCCATTCCTCCATAAAAGAATGTTGATGTCGGACCCTCTGAATGTTCAGGTAGCTTTTGGCGATATCGATCTCCTCCAGAAGGCATACCATTTCCATGGGATTGTAGAGCGAGTACTTTAAAATGCTTGAAATGTCTTCAATCATGGCGGAGGCTTCATTTGGGCTGCGCGACAGCTCCATCGTTTTCCAGTAGACCGTTTCCATCGTGTTCAGGAGAAAATGGGGATCGATCTGGGCTTGCATCACTTGCAGCTCCAGGGTCTGCATCTCCAGCTTCTTTTGCACCGTCAAATAATCGTGCTCGATGAAGGTTTTTAACAGGTTGTGAATAATGTAACTGTATTCCTTGTTTGAACTGGGAGGTTGGATATCGGCGACGGATTCGCCTTTTTGTGTAGATTCGATGATGGTCAGCAGGCTGCCGAAATGAAGGTACGCCTTTTTTGTGTTGTACAGCGCAAACGCGACGCTCGCCAGCATCGCCAGCATAAAGCCGAGGAGCGTGCTGATCAATATCCGGTTCGGTATTTCATACAGCGTATTGTAAGGGACGAGGGAAATGAATTTCCAATTGTATCCCGGAAATTTTTTTTGAATGACCACGTACTTTCCGCTGTGGGTGTTCACGTAGGTCGTATGGGCGTCGATCGAAGCGATGTCGTCGGACAGGTTCGCCGACAGGCGGCTTCCGAATATCCGGTTGTTTTGGTCGTCCGCCACCATCAGGATTTGCTCCGGGGAGGTCGTGATCGAATCGAGCAGTCGGTTCAGGCTGTCGATGTAAATGTTCAGGACCAGAACGCCGTCCGGATTTCTCTCGGAGATGGTGGAATAGGTTTTTTTGTACAGGGTCAGAAGCCGCCTGTCGTCTTTTTCCGCGTAATTCAATTCCATGCTGCGCAGATCGGCCCAGGCCGAAACAGGGCGGTCCTTATACAGCATATAACGGTCGTGCCATGAACGATCGGCCGAATCCGGCACGGCGTGGATTTGCTTGTCGATGCTGGAGATAAACAGGTTGTTGGGGCTGTCGAAGTAAATATAAATGGAATGGATGTATTTATTGGTGTTGGCGGAAACAAAAATCATGTCCAAAATGGTTCGGAAGGCGGTGTGATCGTCCGCGCTAAGGACAAGCGGGCTGGTGGACAGAATCCGTTTCAGCCGGAACTTGATGGAGGAATTGGAACTCAGATTAATGTTTAAATCCTCAAATTCCTTGATGATGCCTTCGACCGTATTCGTGGCATTGTCCAGAATGCCGATATTGCTTTCCTCCACGTGCCGCTTTACATCATGGTATGTGAACAACACGGATGAAACGCCGATAATCACAATCGACAACAAAGCGGGAATCAGAAAAAGAAAAAAGTTTTTGAGAAAAAAGCTTTTCCTTATATTTTGCAAAGAAAGATCTTTTGACATTCACGTTCCAATCCTCTCGATGACGATCCAAGTCGGCGGCTCATTATCGTCATAAAGGGCCGGTTTCAGGTTTCGCCGGTGATGCCGTGTTTCTGGCGGTATTCGCTTGGACTTACGTTGTAGTAGGTTTTGAAGCTTCGCGAGAAATTATTGGCCGTGCTGTAACCGAGCTCTTCGCATATTTCGTAGATTTTGACGCCGGGATTGATCAGCATTTCCGATGCTTTTCTCATCTTGGTTTTGATGACGTACTCCGAGAACATCTCTCCCGTGTGCTGTTTGAAAAAGCTGCTTAAGTAGTACGGGTTCATGCAGATATGGTTCGCCGTGCTTTTGAGCGTGGCCGTTTTGTAGTTTCTGCCGATGTACTCCCGGATGTTGTCGATCAACGTATCATAATAGTTTTCGGCGTTGGGTTTGTCTGTCGAAGATGGCTTGGGGCTTCTCTGCGATTCGTTTTTCAACTCGTCGCGAAGCTTGGAAAACACCTCCACCAATCGTTCATACTTGGTCGGCTTTACAAGATAATAACGAACATTATATTCAATCGCGCTCTGCGCGTATTCGAATTCCCTGTAGCTGCTCAGGAGCACGAATTTGATTTTGGATTTTCTTAAATGCAGCTCGCGCGCAAGCTCGATGCCGGTCATTTCGGGCATTTTGATATCGCACAGCACGACATGGACGGGGTTGTTATTGATATACTCCAGCGCTTTCACGCCGTTCTCGGCCGTTTGGACAATCTCGAAATTCAGCGAGCTCCATGGGAAATAATGGCGCAACCCGTTCCTTATTTCAAACTCGTCGTCAACGATCAGAATTTTGTACATGATTCGCATGCCTCCAGTACAAACAAAACTGAACAACCTCGGATCAGGCCTGAAATAAAGCGCATTCATATTTATAATATAGCATATTTGGCGATGCAAAGAGGGTATCAATATTTAACATTGGAAACGTGTTTAAAATTGATATTAAATATTGAATATACGAATCTGAAATAGGGAACTTCCCATTCTTTTTAAAGAAACTATACTGGATAGACACACGCACATAAAAACAGAAAGGGGTACAACCATGAAAAAAGTGTCGTTCTTATCGATAAGACTGCTGGTGGCCGTGCTCGTGTTGTCCATGCTGGTCCTGCTCGTTTCCTGTTCGGAACCGAAGCCGCAGCAGGAGGGCGCGAAAGCGGATGATCAGGTCAATCTGACGTTCTTATGGTGGGGCGGGGACGCCAGAAACCAGGCGACCTACGCGGCGATGGACGCCTACATGGCCAAGCATCCGAATGTGAAGATCGAGGGGCAGACGGAAGCGTGGGACACGTATTATGAAAAGTTGCTTACGCAGCTTGTCGGCAATTCCACTCCCGACATCGTGCAGCTTGATTATTCCTTCGTGCCGGATCTCGTCAATCAGGGCAAGCCGTTTGTGGACATGCTGACGCTGGACGGCAAGATCGATTTAAGCGGTTTTGATTTGGAATTCGCGAAGAGCTACGGCGGCGGATCGGACTATCTGATCGGCCTGCCAACAGGGATTAACGGGATCTGCGTGATCTACAACGTGGAGTTGGCCAAGAAGCTCGGCATCGACATGTCGAAGTCGGACACCTGGACGTTTGAGGACCTGATCACCGTGGGCCAGCAAGTCAACCAGAAGGATTCGGGCAAGTACTTTATGTACTTTAAGAAAGAGCTGGAGATTATTCTGGTGAAAACCATGTTGAAGCAAATGAACGGCCACAATCTGATCAATGACGACTATACGCTTGGATTCACCCGCGATGAAATGATCGAGATTTTCCAATATATCCGAAGGCTCGTAGACACCAAGACGATTCCTCCGTTTGAGATCGGCACCGTCTATGAGAATCAGATCGCCGACAATCCGGATTGGCTGAATGAGCGTTATGTCATGACGGGCACTTATGCCTCGCTGATCGGGACGTTTATGGACGCCAGCCCGTTTGAGATCGACTCCACCCGCTTTTTTGTGATGGACAACCCGGTCGATAAAGGGGTTCCGGCTACGCCGACCAACATCTTGGGCATCTCCAAAAAATCCAAAAATGTCGATGCCGCCGCCGATTTCCTGAACTGGTTCTACAACGACGAAGAGGCGATCGATATTCTGGGCGATGTGCGCGGCGTTCCGCCGGTGGCGAAGGCGAGAGAGCAGCTTGAGAAGAACGGCAAGATCAGAGAGCAAATCTCCAAAGGGGCGAATTATGCTCTGGAATGGACCGGCGAGCCGGATAACAGCATCAGTCTGAATACCGAAATCACCAACAGGCTGCTGGATTTCATCCATGAAGTCGGCTACAACCGAATGACGCCGGAACAAGCGACGGACGCGCTGATGGAGGCACTGCAGCAAATTTTGAAGACGTTGAAGAAATAATGCAAAGTGTACGAGTCGGGGGAAGAAAGGGGAACCGCCATGAGCGATAAACTCGCAAAGAGAATGACAGCGCGTAAAGGGTCGTACTCGGAAAAGGGACAGAATGTGGCCTACTTGTATATTTTACCATGGATTATAGGGTTTCTCGTTTTCCAATTGTTCCCTTTCGCCTCCTCTCTCGTATATTCCTTTACCGATTTCAGCATCTTGAGCCCGATGACATTCGTGGGTTTGGAGAACTACATCCGGTTGTTTACCGTGGACGATATTTTCAAAAAATCGGTATGGGTCACGTTGAAATATGTGATTATCGCGGTGCCGTTGAAGCTGGTGTTCGCGCTGATCATCGCCATGCTGGTCAATATGAAGCTGCGCTTTATGGGCTTTTTCAGCACGGTGTATTACCTTCCTTCCATCCTTGGGGGCAGTGTGGCGATTGCGATTTTGTGGAGAGCTATTTTCAGCCATGACGGCATCATCAACCGGCTGTCGCCTTTCCCGCCCGTCAACTGGCTTGGCGATCCGGACGTCGCTCTATTTACGCTGGGCTCGCTCGTCATTTGGCAGTTCGGCTCATCGATGGTGCTATTCCTGGCGGGCCTTAAAAACATTCCGTCGGAGCTGTACGAATCGGCCAAGATCGACGGATCGGGACGAATTTCGACGTTTATTCGAGTCACCTTGCCCATGTTAAGCCCGATCATTTTCTTCAACCTCATCATGCAGACGATGTACGCGTTTCAGGAGTACACTTCACCGGCCCTGATTACGGAAGGGGGACCGGTGAAGGAAACGTATCTCTATATTATGATGCTGTATGAGACGGGGTTTAAATACATGAAGATGGGCTACGCTTCCGCCCAATCGTGGGTGCTTTTCGTCATCATCATGGTGTTCACCTTGATTGTGTTTAAATCATCCAAATATTGGGTCCATTATGAGGATGGGGGTGACTTCTGATGCCGAACGTTAACCGGCTGGGACGGTTCGTGAATCTGCGCGCTTTCATTGTATACGCGATGTTGACATTGCTCGGTTTGGTGATGATATACCCCATTCTCTGGTTGATATCCGTGTCCCTGAAACCGAATTCGGATATTTTTACCACGAACAATCTCATCCCGAACCCCGTTGTGTTTTCATCTTATATCAATGGCTGGAAAACGGCGGGCGTCTATACGTACACCACTTATTTCTTAAATACGTTTAAGCTGGTCATCCCCAATGTCGTGTTCACCCTCGTCTCGAGCCTGTTGGTCGCGTACGGTTTTGCGCGCTTTCAATTCCGGTATAAGAAAATACTTTATATCATTGTGTTGTCCACCTTGATGCTGCCTTACGAAGTGCTGCTCGTCCCCATGTTTATTTATTTCAATAAAATCGGGTGGGGCAATTCGTACTTGCCGATCATTGTGCCGTCGATGTTCGCCACCTATCCTTTTTTCATATTTATGCTGGTGCAGTTCATCCGGGGGATCCCGAGCGAGCTGGACAAAGCGGCCACCATTGACGGATGCAATTCGTTTCAAATTCTGGTCAAGATCATTCTGCCGCTCACGAAACCGGCCCTCATCTCCGCCGCCATTTTCCAGTTTGTGTGGAGGTGGAACGATTACCTGAATGTGCTGGTGTACGTAAACAGTGTGGAGAAATTTCCGTTGGCGCTCGCCTTGCGCATGAATATCGACACGACGGATACGATGGTATGGGGAAACACGCTCGCGATGGCCGTGCTGACCATTATCCCGCCCACGATCCTGTTCTTCTGGTGTCAGAGATACTTCGTGGAAGGCATCGCCACGACCGGAATCAAGGGGTAGGATGAAGCTATCTATCGGGAAAGTCCAATTCTGTGCAGGAGGAAGAAAACGTGCTGAAGAGTATAAGCCTGAATTCGTATTGGAAATTGATGACGTGCAAAGAGGATGAGGGTCTGTCTCAAGGCTGGAATGAAGCGATCCCGCAAGGAGCGGAGGATATTTGGGTGCCGTCGTGCTGGAATGAATGGAAGCCGGAGATGCGCAACTATGACGGCGTCGCCTGGTATTTTAAAGAAATCGTGATTGCACGGGAGGAAAATATAGAGCGTTATGTCCTGTTTTTTCACGGCGTGAACTACCGCTGCGATGTGTGGGTCAACGGGCAAAGGGCGGGAGCGCATATCGGCGGGTCCAGCCCGTTTGAATTCGATATCACCGCGCTTATTCGATGGGGGGAGAAGAACCTGATCGCCGTTCGCGTCGATAGCCGGGTGGACGCATTCAGCATTCCGCCCGCGGGGGTGGACTGGTACAATTACGGCGGGATTTTCAGAGACGTTTGCCTTCTCGGCACGGGTGCGGATTTCTTCGAGGACGTCACCGTCGTTACCCGAATGAGCGGGGAGGTGACGATCGAAGTCGAGAACGGCTGTTTCGATCCATCCGCCGCTTATTCCATGACCGTCCGCGTGGAGGATACGGAGGCGCTGTCCGATGTGTTTCGCGGGGAATACGCGCTGACTGCGGAGAAAACAACCGTTCGTTTCCCTATTCCGCAGCCGAAGCTTTGGAGCCTGGAACGCCCGTTTCTGTATAGCTTTGAGCTTGTGCTGCGGCAAAACGGCGCGATTGTGGACCAATGGCGCCACCGAATCGGGATCCGCGAGTTTTCGATCAAAGACCGAAAAATTTGGATCAACGGCGATCCCGTCATGCTAAGGGGATATTCCAAGCACGAGGAGTACCCTTTGCATGCCAGAACCTTCGTGGAAGCCATTGTGAGAAAAGATTACGACCTCTTGAAGCAGGGAGGATGCAATTTCGCCAGACTGTGCCATTATCCGCACCATTTGGGGGAATACGCCATCGCCAGCGAGCTCGGTGTGGCCGTGATCGCCGAGGTGCCGAACCTCAATTTCACGCCGGAGCATTTTCTGCGCGAAGATGTGAGAGAGAATGCCGTCAACCAGATGAAAGAACTGATCAAGTATTATAAAAACGAAACGTGCATCATGTTCTGGAGTCTGTTTATCGAATGCCGCACGGATGCGGAGGAGGCCGTCGATTTCGTGCCCGCCTATATCGAGATGGTCAAGGCGTTGGACCCGACGAGGCTGACGATCCACGCGTCCATCCGGCCAACCATAGACAAGACGTATGACTATTTCGACGTCGTCGGGGTGAATTACTGGACCGGGTGGTATAATGGCGAAACCGTTGAAGAGGGAAGCGCGGTCCTCGATCTGATCGCTTCCAGGTATCCCGAGAAGCCGATGATCATGACCTCCGGCGGGTGGGAGGCGATTCCGGGCCTTCATGCGTACCGGGCGGAAGTGAAATGGTCGGAGGAGTCGCAGGAGGCGTATCTGGATCGCGTGACCCGGATGTATCAGTCCAAAGACTATATCGTGGGGCAAATCCTGTGGACCTTCAACGATCATCGGGTCATGCCCTGGCTGGATGCGGACAAGGATTGGTACAAAGGCTGGTGGACCCAGCGGCCGGCCGAAATGAATTTCAAAGGGGTGCTGGACTATTACAGGCGGCCCAAGCTGGCGTATTACCGTTTGCAGGATACGTTCAAGAAATGGGACGACCGTTTAAACGGGTAGCCAAGAAAAAGAGGCTTTGCCGCTTTGTAAAAGGCGGTTCCGTTTATCCGTTTATTCGGGAAATGTCGGATAAGTATAGATGCTGGAAACGATACCATTGGAAAATCGGCGAAAAAGAAAACGGAGGGTAGAGACTATGAAGCTGGAAATTTTATCGTCACCTGAGCAATTGGGGGAGGCCGCGGCGCAATATGCGGCCGAGTTGATCAACCGGAGCGTTCGGGATCAGGGCAAAGCCCGCATTATTCTGTCTACGGGGGCATCCCAATTTGAGTTTTTCAAGCATTTCGTGACCATGGATATAGACTGGGGCAAATTGGAGGTATTCCATCTGGATGAATACATCGATATGCCGGAATCGCATCCGGCCAGCTTTAAACGCTATTTGAAAGAGCGATTTCTGAAGCATGTCGATGTCGGCCGGATGCACTTTGTGAACGGGGAAGGGGATGTGCGGAAAAATATCGACGAACTGACCCGCGAGTTGAAAAAAGAGCCGATTGATCTGGCTGTGATCGGAATCGGTGAAAACGCGCATATTGCCTTTAACGACCCGCCCGCCGATTTTAATACGAAAGCGTCGTTCATTCAGGTCAAATTGGATGACAAGTGCAGAAATCAGCAATTCCGGGAAGGCTGGTTCGACACCTTGGAAGACGTGCCCAAAGTGGCCATTACGATGACGGTGCATCAAATCATGCAAAGCAAGGCCATCGTCTCCTGCGTGCCTCATGCGGTCAAGGCGGAGGCGGTGAAATTAACCCTGGAGGAAGACGTATCCAATCGGATTCCCGCCTCCATTCTCAAAACCCACGCGGATTGGGCGCTTTTCCTCGACCGGGACTCCGCATCCAGGTTGGATCGGGAGAGGTAGCGCGTTTTCGCGTGGCGTTGGAGCGGCCGGGATTGGGCCTCTCGATCAGCTTGGCGGGCTCGGACTGGGCGGCCGGCTTGGACTGGGCCTTTCGATCGCCTGACGGGGAGGGCTGAGCGGGCGTCCGGGATCGGGCTTTGCGATCACTTGGCGGGGAAGGCTGAGCGGGCGGCCGGGATCGGATTTTGCGATCACTTGGCGGGGGAGGAC
>CAYYCV010000043.1:25232-28074 GCA_964470405.1 uncultured Caryophanales bacterium | reverse complement strand
GCCGCCAACGCCTCCGCCGACGCCGACAGCTTCCCCGACGCCCACGCCTACCCCGACACCGACGCCGAATCTGCTGCTCAACGGCGACTTTAGCGGCGCGTTGGCGGCGGACGCCCACGAAGGCTGGCTGGGGACCGTAACGGAGTCCTCCGCTGCCGTGAGCATTTCCTCCGGCGTGCTGGAGCTGCAACCGTCCTCCGCCGGCATTGCGGAAGCGCAGCAGATTGTGGACGTGACCGCCAGCCAGCAGTATACGCTGTCCGCGGATATGTGGAATTCGGACGGTACGACCTGGGGGTATTTGCAAGTGTTCGACGCCGGCACCAATACGCTGATCGATCAGACGGGAGCTCATTCGGGGACATCCCAGCCGGTATCGTTCATGTTCACGGCGACAAGCAGTCAGGTCAAAGTGGTGCTTCATGCGTATAAGCAGCAGAGCGGCACGGTATATTTCGACAATGTGAGCCTGCATTGAACGGGAGGCCATGAACGATGATATTTCATACATTGACGCGGTCCGGGCTGAAAAAATTCGCCGTGTGGACCTCCTTGCTGATGATTGTGTGCCTGATCGCGCCGATCGGTTCCGCGTATGCCGTCATGCCACCCTACCAGCCGCTGCCGGCTTCGGGGGCCAACCTGATTCAAAACCCCGGTTTTGAAGACGGGGATGCCGCGGGTTGGGCTTTGACCGAGCAGGCGGAAGTCGGGAGCGCCTACGCCTACGGCGGAAATTACGGCGTGCGGTTAAATGCGGACGCGGATCTGACGTCCCGGGCGATTTACGGGTTGCGGGATTTGGCGTTGGCGCCCAACACGGCCTATACGCTAAGCGCCAAAGTGAAAACCTCGGGCATTGCGGCGACCCTTGAATTTCAAGCCGTAAAAGGCACGGATATCGCGGAGCCCGATTTCAACGCGCTGCAAACGACATCGGCGACCGACTGGCAGACGGTCGAAGTCCATTTCACCACGCCAGATCGCTACATGTTCGGGAAGGTGATTCTCGAAGCGTATAAACAGGCGGCCGGATATGCTTATTTCGACGATATTCGGATCGACGCCGGCGGAAACGAATGGATCGCCACGCCATTTGAGAATCCGCCCGAGCCAACCGGCGAATTTTTCGATGATTTCACCGGAACCGCTTTGGATACGGAGAAGTGGCTTCTGCCGAGCAAAGCGTGGGGAGGTGCGAACAACGGGGTCGTGCCGGAAAACCTCGCTCTCGTCGATACGTTGCCCGGCGATCCGGGCCATCAGGGATACCTGGTGTTGGAAGGCCACGGAGACCGGTATAACGGAGAGGTGGCGGGGGTGAACGCCAACGGCGTGACGGACGGCGACGGCGTTCTCATTCCCTCCACCCACAGGGTTGGCGCGGCGATTGCCACCAGGGACTATTTTGCTTCAGGAAGGTATGAGGTTCGGGCCAAGATCGCCCCCGATTTGGGAGCGTGCACCGCTTTTTGGACATTCCACTATATTTATGACGAAGACCTGCCCGGGGGCAAAATTCGCAACACGGAGATCGATTGGGAAATGCCGACCGGCGTCAACCAGGGGACGCCCGATCCCATATCGTTCGACTATGCCCGCAACAATACGTGGGGAGGATACCATCCCGGCGAGGGAGGGGAAGCCTCGCTCAGAGCCGACATGGTCGATGAAAGCACAGGGCTGAATCCCGCCGAAGACGGAAAATTTCATGTGTTTCGTTTCGATTGGTACAGCACTCCCGTGGACGGGCATCAGCCGAGAGTGGAATGGTATCTGGACGGGAAGCTGGTCAACACCTATGAATACGATCCGAATAGCCATCCTTTCAACAATGCGGGCTATCGCGCGGCCAGATATTGGCTGGCCGTCTGGTTTCCGGCGTCGGGCTGGCCGCCTACCGGCGATGCGGGTTGGACCGGCACCCCCGATTTCGATACGACGCGAACCTATATCGATTGGGTAAAGATCACGCCGTTCGATCTGGCGAACGATTCCTTCGAACGCGAGAGCGATCCCAATCTGGGGTTCGCCGTGCCGAGCAGAGCGCCGGGGTATGAAGGGCCGACGGCCACGGCGACGCCGACACCGACACCGACGGTGACACCGACACCAACGCCGATCCCGACAGCTACGGTGACACCAACGCCGACACCGACATCGACGGAGACGCCAACGCCAACCCCGCCGGCGACAGCCACGCCGACGCCAACGCCAACGCTGACAGCGACGCCCACACCCACGCCGACGTCGACAGCCACGCCGACGCCGACAGCGACACCTACGCCGACCGGAAACCTGGTTCAAAATGGCGATTTCGGCGAGGGGATGACAGGGTGGCAGACGGTCTCGGGCAGCGCGGCGGTATCCGGCGAAGAGTTGGTGCTCGTCGGGGGTTCGGAGACGTCGAAAGTCGAACAGCAAAACATTGCGGTTCAGCCTGATACGACCTATACGTTGTCCGCCAATCTTAGAAATGCGAATGGAAATTCGTGGACTTACCTTGGCGTGAGCGGCGACGTTTCCGTTGTGTCCAACAGCCAGGGTGGCACGGGCGCGGAAGCGGGAACGAACGCGGCTTCCGATCAAGCGGCATGGGTTACCTTTACGACGGGATCGGGTACGAATCAGGTTTCGGTATACGGGTCCTTTTACAAAAATCAATCAGGAAACGGCTATATGGACAGGGTAGTGCTCATGCCGGTATCGGCGCCAACACCGACGCCGACACCAACACCAACACCGACGCCCACGCCGACACCGACACCGACGCCCACCCCGACTCCACCACCACCGCAAACAGAAACACCAACGCCACACGCAACACCGACGCCACCGCAAA
>CAYYCV010000043.1:0-25222 GCA_964470405.1 uncultured Caryophanales bacterium | reverse complement strand
TCGGTATACGGGTCATTTTACAAACATCAATCCTGAACCGGCTATATGTACAGCGAATTCCTCATGCCGGAATCGTCTCCAACACCTACGCCTACACCAACACCAACGCCAACGCCAACAGCAACGCCCACGCCGACAGTAACACCGACACCCAGCGGCGGGAATCTGCTTCATAACGGTGATTTTAGCGGCTCGCTGGCATCGGATGCTCATGACGGTTGGCAAGCCGTTGTGACGGATTCCTCCGCTGCCGTGAACATCTCCTCGGAGATGTTGGAGTTGCATCCTTCCGGCGCCGGTGTTGCGGAAGCGCGGCAAATCGCGGAGGTGACGGCCAATCAGCAGTATGCGTTGTCCGCGGATATGCGGGATTCGGACAACGGGGTCACCTGGGGGTATTTGCAGGTTTTTGACGCCGACACTCATGCGCTGATCGGCCAGGCCGGCGCCCATTCGGGGACGTTTCAGCCGGTATCGTTCCTGTTTACCGCAACGAGCGATCAGGTTGAAATCGTGCTTCATGCGTATAAGCAGCAGAGCGGAACGATTTATTTCGACAATGTGATTCTGCAGTAACGGTTGTAAAGCAAAGCAATTGTGCCGCATCGGCGAAAAATGGGGCTTCCCTCGCGGGAAGTCCCTTCGCGTAATCAGGCCAATCGGGGGCATGTGAGGTTGGCCTGTTTGGCGCGGGCCTGAACAAGCCTGCGGGAACCTACGTCTGTGGAAATCCGCGTCTGCGGAAATTTGCGAGGCGGTTGTAGATGCATTGATGCATTGCGTTTGCAGGAGCGCGGCGAAGGTTCTCGTTTGTATGATAAAACATACAAGAGGTTTTGGTTTTCCGCGGGTAAAAGCTATGTTATGCGATCTTTCATATAAATGTGCGATGAGCCGGATTTGAAACCGCAGATTTTGTGTGCAGAATCGTATAAACCTGCCCGATGGGCCGAAGAACCGTATCGTGTTATACGATGTTTCATACAAAGTACCGCAAACTGATAAAAAGTACGCACCTTGTGCCTGCATCGCGTCTTTCGTTTGCGTCGTCTCTGCTGCCGCGCCGTATTGCCGCATCGAATCACACTGTGTGCCCGCTGCGGGTCTTGCGCCGTGTGCCCGCGCGCCACGCCCTGCCCCTGCCCCGTCGCATCATGCGCGGTCATGGCGGGCCGCGACGGGCAGCCGGCGGCGCCCGCCTATCCGGTGCTCCGCTTTTCAAGCGTATGTCCGCGATATTTTGGAAAAGTATGGGGAGTAGAAAAGGATGTGGATTGCGGGAATCATGATCCGTTATAATGGCTGCATAGACTCAAAAGGAAGGAGATGTCCGTTTGTGATGGAAGTCGATTGGAATGTGCTTTCAAAGCAATGGTCCGACAGCCATTTTCGGGTGGGCACGACGGCCGTCTTCGAGAAGAAGCCCGGCGAGCTGTGGACCGCTTATCGGACCGTAAAGCCTTCATTCACTGTGACGAAGCGCGGCCAAGGCGTCCTCCTCCTGAATGAACATCCGTATGATTTACGGCCGGGGACGGCGATTTACAGCGGCGCCGACGTGCGGCTAAAAGCCTGGAACACGGGGGACGAGCCGTTCGAGTGCTATCGGGTGCTCTACGAGGCGGCTTCGTTTGAACCGGGCGACGCAAAGCCGGCCTACGCGCATTATCGGTTGGAGATCGGCGAAAACCCGCATATGTACGCCCTGTTGGATCAAATGTGCGAGGTTTCCAAGCTGAGCGACGTACAGTCCGAATTTCAACTGCAAGCTTTATTTTATCAATTTCTGAATGAAATGCGCATCTCGTCCAATAAAACACAGGAAAATGAGCACCGCGCCATCATCGAAGAAAGCATTTCGTATATTCATCTTCACATTCATGAGCCTCATTCGCTGTTTGGTTTGGCCGGCCGTTACGGGCTGAGCCCCAAGTATTTTTCGGAATTGTTTTTCAAAGTCGCGGGGTATAGCCCGATCAACTATATCATTCGTCATCGTGTAAATCAGGCGGAAAAATTGCTGTTGACGACGAACGCCCCGATCCGCGAAATCGGGAGAAGCGTGGGGTATCGGGACCCCTACCAGTTTAGCAAAATATTTAAAAAATACAGGGGGATCGCGCCCAGCGCGTATCGGTCCGGCAATAGAACGGAGAGGAATCAGGGCGGGCCGACGGAAATTATCACATCAAAAATACGGTAGATATGCCATTCCATTTTGGTGCATGCTGCATTAAAATTGATAATGATAATCGTTATCAATATAATCGATGGGGTGGAACGATGAGAAAGAGCAGGTTAGGCATTGGTTTATTGGTTTTATTGATGGTGTTGACAGCGTGTGCGCCCGCTAACCGGGGGGAGGAGCAAGGAAGCGCGGCAGGCCCGGCAGGCAATGCGGAGACCGCTGCGCCCGTTCAACAACCGTCGCCGTCTCCCGAAGCGAGCGCGGCTTTCCCGCGCGTGGTTGAAAGCGCCGGCGGCGAGCAGGTCACGATCGAGAAGCGGCCGCTGAAGGTCGGTTTGGCCGCCTGGCAGCTTCTTGAAATGCTGCTTCCTTTCGATCAGCCGTCGGCGGGGATCACGGTTCCTTTTGCGGCGGCGAATTCCGTCCTGGAGTCGGACGTGCTGAAGCCCTATGTGGACCGATTTGACGAATTGGAAATTATAGGGGAGAACGTGAAGGTCAATCTGGAAGTGTTGCTGGCGTATGCGCCGGATCTGATTATCGCGGGGAGCAATACCAATAAAGATATCAAGGAACAGTTGGAGCAAATTGCCCCGACCGTATGGATCGACGAGGACAAAATCAATATCCGCAATGAATGGCCCCAGGTTGTGACCTTGATGGGCGACATTCTCGGTCAGGAGGATCGGGCGAAAGAGGTGGTCGAGCAATTTGCCGATTTGCAGGATGAAGGCAGGAAGAAGCTGGCGAGCCGCAGCGGGGAAACGGTGCTGTTCGTGCAAGTGCGGGAGAAGGCCGTCTATGTGATGACGCCGTCTTCGCTGGCGCGCTATTACGAAGGGCTTGGCCTGACTCCGCCGCCCGATGCGGAAAATTTGCCCGCGCGCGGACAAATATCGCTGGAAGGGCTGAGCACAATCGACCCGGACCATCTTTTCCTCGGGCATTTTAATTATACCAACCCCTCGCTCGCGGCACTGACGGATGAATGGAAGAACAGCGAGGTGTGGAAGGCGCTCAAAGCGGTAAAAAATAATCACGTTTACCCGATCAACGGCGAACTGGCCCTCGGGCTGGGGCCAATCGGCCAAACCTATGGGCTGGAAACCGTGATAGAGGCCATGAAGTAATGCGCGGGGGGCCGACGTCAAGCTTTCGGAAGTCCCGCGTCGAGCTTTTCGGAAGTCCCGCGTCAAGCCTGCGGAAGTCCGCGCGTCAAGCCTGCGCCAAGCCTGTGAAAGCCCTGCGGAAGGTCGGCATCAAGCTTTCTGAAGCCCGCGCGTCAAGCCTGCGCCAAGCCTGTGAAAGCCCTGCGGAAAGTCCGCATCAAGCTTTCGGAAGCTCCGCGTCGAGCCTGCGGAAAGCCCGCGTCGAGCTTTCGGAAGTCCCGCATCAAGCCTGCGGAAGTCCGCTAATAGACCAGGTCCCGGAAGCGGGCGATCGTATGGAGGGTGATCAGGTTTCCGTTGTGCGCGTCCTTCGCTAATTCGTTGCCCGAACGGCTCAGAACGAGCAGATCGTCCCCGTCGACGGCCATGCTGGCGTAATGCCGGGACTGCTTGGCCGACGGGCCGACAGCGACCAGGCCGGCGAAGCACCAATCGATGCAGTTGCGCGAGAAGTGCAACTGCAGTCGGTGGCGCTCGTTGTTCGGCAGATCGAAGCGGTCCGCCGGGAGCCTGTCCACATGCGTCATGCTGTCCGTCGCCTGGGAGCTCAGCAGCCAATACAGCCGGGTCTGCGCGTCATACAGGATATGAAATTTCATCTGTCCGCCCGGGCAGGGGACGAAGACGACGGTTTTGCCGGACGGCGCCTTTTCCAGCAGGGTGGTCATGGTGCCGTCCTCCTGCACGACGACTTTGGCGATCGCCGCATAGCCCGTGCCGCCCGTATGCGCGCGCATCCACAAATGGAACGTCCGCCCCGCCGGGTCGTACCAGCAATGGTCCGGATCGACGAACTGCACGACGTTGGTTTCCAGCCAGCCGATCGGCGCGCAACTGGCCCGGCCCGTCTTGGCTCCGCGATGCTCCGGATAGAAAGGGACGCCGAAAAAGTCCAACTGCGCGGAGGTGAACGCATCGCGGGCCGCGATCTCGGAGGCGAAGCTCCAGTTGGCCGCCACGGTCAAATCGCTCGCGGCCGCGCCCCGGATCAAAACCGGGGCCATCAGGCTGACCGGCCAATTTTCGATATCGTGATAATGAATATTTTCCATCACCAGGTAAACGAAGCCGTCCGCCATATGGACGTTGCACGGCGCTTGAT
The DNA here is from genome assembly GCA_964470405.1 of uncultured Caryophanales bacterium. Classification (GTDB taxonomy): domain Bacteria; phylum Bacillota; class Bacilli; order Paenibacillales; family CAYYCV01; genus CAYYCV01. The sequence continues at coordinate 20,763 of CAYYCV010000043.1, read as the reverse complement.
GCCAATCCCCTCCGGCGGTCAGCCGCACCGGAGCCGTCCACGTGTCGCCGTCGTCGTCCGAACGGACGATCATCAGATCGATGCAGTGCCCGAGCACGTACAACGAACCGCCCGCATAGAACGGCCTTGCGTGCATGAAAGGAAAGCTGAGCCGGTGCGTCCAGGTTTTCCCCCGATCGTCGGAAACCAGCACTCGCCCCTGAACGCGTTTCCCCCGGTTCGACAGGCCCTGGGGCCCCTCCACCCGGTCGATGCCCGGCCCGCCCAGATCAAGGGTCGCGATCAAGCGGCCGCTCGGCGACACGGCGATGCCGGGGCTGAAACAGTAAAGCCGGTCCGGATCGGGCGATTCGAATACGGTGGAATACGCGTCGGCCAATGGCTCGATTTTGCTCATGTCTACCCCCCAGATGTCAAAGGAAACCGGTTCGTCAACTGATTCGTCACCGATTTGTCAATCGGTTCGTCAACCGATGCATCCGCCGATTCCCGACTCGCGATAAATGAGAACATTATATACCACCTCCTCCAAACATGCCAGAGATCGTTTGAAATCGATCGCCGCTCCAAGGGATCGTCAAATAAAAGTTGATTTCGCCCCGGGATTGATATATAATCAGTAAATAGCTTAATGATTAAGTAAATGCAGAATCGCTGTGGGAACACAGAGGGTTCGAAAGATTGACGTTATATCTTAATCATTAAAAAAATTTCCCCGCATGGCATTGGGCATCTTGCAGACGGTGCCGAACCAATGAGAGGGGGGCGTAAGATGAGCAGGACAAATGTTCCGAGTGAAAGCGCTTTATGGGCAACGATTTGTGCGTACATGGGGGTGAGGCGGCTTACGCGGGCTTGTATGTGAGGATTTGGAGAAGTGTATAATAATTCAGGGAGGTTATCAAGTATGAGAAAGAGATTGGTCATGTCATGCATCGTCATCCTGTTGATCGCGTCAAGCGCATTGCTCTATGGCTGCGGTTCGAACAAGGGGGAATCCGGCGCCGACAACCCGGCGCAGCCGACGCCGCAATCGACGGCCGACAACTCGTCCAAGGCAAACGACAACGAACAGGTGACGATCACGTTCTGGCATGAGAAAACGGGCGTGGCCCAGGAAGCCGTCAATCAGGTCGTCAAGAATTTCGAGGCCAAATTCCCCCATATTAAAGTAAACAACGTCTATGTCGCCAAAACGAAGGATGAGCGGCTGTCGCAAAAATTGCTGATTTCCATTGCGAGCAACACCCCGCCGGACGTCGCTTATTTCGACCGCTTCCTCGTCGGGTCCTACGCGTCGGAGGGCGCGCTGATCGATTTGACGGAGAGGGCCGAGAAAGACCATGTTTCCGCGGACAGCTACTATCCGTTTGCGTGGGACGAAGCCCACTATGACGGCAAATTGTATGCGATGCCTCTGGACACGGACGCCCGGATGATATACTACAACAAGGATTTGTTTAAAGACGCGGGCCTGGATCCGGAGAACCCGCCCAAGACGCTGGCCGAGCTGGATGCCGCGGCGGAAAAATTGACCGTGATCAACGGCAAGAAAATCGAACGCCTCGGGTTTATTCCGTGGCTGAGCCAAGGGGTGCTCTACAGTTGGGGCTGGGCCAACGGAGGCGAATTTTACGATCCGCAGACCGGAAAAGTAACCGCGAACGATCCCAAAATTGTAGAGGCGTTGACCTGGATGACCAGCTATGCCGAAAAATACGGAATCGACGCGATTTCCAGCTTCATCGACTCGACCGGGACCGGGGCGCTGGACCCGTTCATCACCGGCCAACTGGCCATGATCGCCGGAACGAACTCGAACATTTCCAATTACCAGAAGTACAACCCCGATCTCCATTACGGCGTGTTCCCGTTCCCGACAGCCACGGGTACAGACTATACGACCTGGTCCGGCGGCCACTCCATGATCATGCCTAAAGGCGCCAAAAATCAGGATGCGGCTTGGGAATTCATCAAGTATTTCACGGGACCGGAAGGCCAGTTGACCTTCACCAAAGGGATCGTCGGGCTGGCCGTTACGCCGGAGCTGAACGATCAGCTCGGCTACAAGGACGATCCGATCATGAGCCAATTCATGAACCTGCTGCCGGTTTCGCACAACCGCCCGGTGCTGCCCGTGGGTTCGCTGCTCTGGGACCAATTGCTGAAAGCGCCGGATCGCGTGGCGAGACATGAAGGAACCCCGCAGGAAATTCTGGATAAAATAACGGACGACGTCAACAAGGAACTGGCTAAAAAATAACGCGGGAACCGCCCGTGCGGATGACCGGAGCGCCGTCCTTTGGCGGCGCTCGTTCATCCTCCGCGGCGGCGAAAGCGAAAATATCGATTGTTTTATAGTGGGAGGACAACCATTTTGAAGGCTTCAACCAGGGGAATGAGCTCCAACCTGCCGCCAAACGGAAAGAAGAAGGTTCTGTTGGGCAACAAGCGCAATTTGTACGGATGGATTTTTGCGTCTCCGTGGGTCGTCGGGCTCCTCGTCTTTTACATTCTTCCTCTATTCTCCTCTATGTATTACAGCTTTACGTCCTATAGCATTCTTAAGCCGGGAGAATGGATCGGTTTCGACAATTACCGGGAATTGGTCGCGGACGAAACGTTTTGGATCAGCATCTACAACACGATTTATTTTACCGTGTTCTTCGTGCCGTTGAGCATCATTGTGGGCGTGGCGATCGCGGTGCTGTTGAATATGAAAATTAAAGGGATGTCGGTCTACCGCACGATCTATTTCCTGCCGACGCTGGTGCCGCATGTGGCCGTGGCCGTCATCTGGATGTGGCTGCTCAATCCGCGCCTGGGACTGGTGAACACGGTGCTGGAATGGGTGGGCATCCACGGGCCGGCCTGGCTGAGCAGCGTCGCGTGGTCGAAGCCGTCCCTGATCTTCATGTCGCTGTGGGGCATCGGCAACGCGATTGTCATCTACCTGGCGGGCCTGCAGGATGTTCCGCAGGATTATTACGACGCCGCCGCGGTGGACGGGGCGAACGCCATGCAGCGGATTCGGCAAGTGACCATTCCGATCCTGACGCCGGTCATTTTCTTCAACATGGTGATGGGGATGATTCACGCGTTCCAGCAGTTTACCCTGCCTTATTCGTTGACGGGCGGGCAGGGAACGCCGGGCACCTCGCTCGTATTTTACGTGATGTATCTGTATGACAATGCTTTTATTTATCTGAAAATGGGCTACGCTTCCGCGATGGCCTGGATCCTGTTTGTCGTGATTATGCTTTTGACGGCCGTCATCTTTATGACTTCAAAACGTTGGGTTCACTATCAAGGGAAGTAGGAGGGAGGATGCAAAGCGCATGGTCAAGGCCGCGAGATGGAAACGATTGATAGCGCATATTATTTTGATCTGCATGGGCGTGTTTTTCATTGCTCCGTTCGTTTGGATGCTGTCCACTTCCCTGAAGCCCATCACCCAGGTGTTCGTCTATCCCCCGGAGTGGATTCCCCGCCCGTTTCAGTGGTCGAATTATCTGGACGCGATGCGGTACATTCCTTTCTGGACGTATTGGAACAACACGCTGATTATCGCCGGTTTGAGCACGGTCGGCGTCATTGTTTCGTGCCCGATTGTCGCTTACAGCTTCGCGAGGCTGAGATGGTACGGGCGCAACAGCCTGTTCATCATGACCATCGCGGTGATGATGATACCGGGGCAGGTAACCATGATCCCGCTGTTTTTGATTTTCCGTGAGCTGGGTTGGGTAGGAACGCCTTTGCCGCTCATTGTGCCGGCATTTTTCGGGGTGCCGTTCTATATTTTCCTGATGCGTCAGTTTTTCATGCAGATTCCCACCGACCTGGAGGATGCCGCGCGCATCGACGGAGCTTCGGAATGGAGAATTTACTGGAAGATCATGCTGCCGTTGGCTCTGCCCGCGGCACTGACGGTCGGATTGTTCCAGTTTATGTCCAGTTGGACGGATTTTATCGGGCCTTTGCTGTATTTGAGGGATCAGAATCAATACACGCTCTCGCTCGGCCTGCAGCGCTTCCAGTCGGAAATGGGCACGGAATGGACGATGCTGATGGCGGTCAGCGTTTTGATGACGCTGCCGATCATTCTGCTGTTCTTCTTCCTGCAGAAACGCTTTATCCAGGGCATTACATTCAGCGGAGTCAAGGGCTGATCCCGTGAATGTACATTCGGAAAGGAATTTGCTATACTGTTGTTGCCTTAATGATTAAATTTAATAGCGGGAGGAGAATGGATCCTTGGATAGCATGAACCCGATGATGCTGACGGTGAAGAAGCTGGAACGGCGGATCGACGAACTGGAGCCATACCGGTACAAGCATCATATCCCGATTCCTGAATATGATTTCTGGGTGGACGAACAGGCGGTCATTGGAAGCCTGCCTCCGGAGGATGCCGATTGGCGCTCCATCTCGTTGGGAAGCCGCTGGAAAGGCCGGGATGTCACCGCCTGGATGCGGGCCGAAGTGACGATTCCGGGCGAGTGGGCCGGCTTGAAGGCGCTGGGGCTGTTCGATTTCGGCAAAACGGGGGACGGGCACAACTCCGGGTTCGAATCGCTGCTGTATGTGAACGGGAAGCCTTACCAGGGCGTGGGCAGCAACCATAAGGAAGTGTTCCTGCCGGAGGCGTTGATCGGCTCGAAGGTGCGGCTGCTGTTTAAAATCTGGTCCGGCCTGAATGGAAACACCGGCGTCCGCAGCGAGCTGGAGCATGAAATCAGGCATTCGTCCCTGGCGGTGCTGGATACCGATGCGGATGATCTATACTACACTTCGCTGGCGGTGCGCCATACGCTCCAAGTCGTGGAACCGAACGGATACGAGTACGGGCGTTTGCTGCAAGCGCTGGACAGGGCTTTCCTGCTCGTTGATTGGCACGAGCCCGGCGGCGCGGATTTCTACGGCAGCGTACGGGCGGCCAACGCGAAGCTGCATGAAGAGCTGCGGGATATCCCCAAAACGAACGAGGTCACGGTAAGATGCATCGGGCATACGCACATTGACGTCGCCTGGCTGTGGAGACTCAGGCATACGCGGGAGAAAGCGGCCCGTTCCTTCTCCACGGTGCTGCGGTTTATGGAGCAGTTTCCGGAGTACGTCTTTTTACAGACGCAACCCCAATTGTACGACGATTTGCGAAAAGATTACCCCGAGATTTACGAGCAAATTTCCGAGCGCATTCGGGAAGGCCGCTGGGAGGCGGGCGGCGCGATGTGGCTTGAAGCGGATTGCAACATCCCTTCCGGCGAATCCCTGGTCAGGCAACTGGTGTACGGCCAGCGCTTCTTCGAGCGGGAGTTCGGCGTCCGCTGCGAGTATCTGTGGCTCCCCGACGTGTTCGGCTATAGCTGGGCGCTGCCGCAAATTTTGAAAAAAGCGGGACTGCGTTATTTTATGACTACGAAAATAAGCTGGAATGTGTACAATCGCTTTCCGCATGACACTTTTCACTGGTCCGGGATCGACGGCACGGAGATTTTGACGCATTTCATCACGACGCCCGATCCTTTCCGCAGCCCGGACAGCATCATGAAATTTTACACGTATAACGGGCATGTGCTGCCGCAGACGGCCAAGGGAATTTGGCGCGATTACCGCGACAAGGAAATCAACCGCGAATTGCTGCTCTCGTACGGCTACGGCGACGGCGGGGGCGGTCCGACCCGAACGATGCTGGAGATGCGAAGGCGTCTGGAGCATATGCCGGGGCTGCCCAAGGTGACGACCGGCCGGGCGGATGAATTTTTCAACGAGTTGGAAGAAAGAGTGGCCGCCACGGACCGGTACGTTCACCGCTGGGACGGCGAGCTTTATCTGGAATTGCACAGGGGGACGTATACCTCGCAGGCGTACAATAAAAAAATGAATCGCCGCATGGAGAACTTGCTGCGCAACGCGGAGATGGCCGCGACTTTTCACGGCACCGTCGCCGGGTTCGCCGATTATCCGCAGGCGTCGCTGTACGACAGTTGGAAAATTGTGCTGCGCAATCAATTCCATGATATTTTGCCGGGTTCGTCGATCGCCGAGGTGTACGAGGATTGCCGCGTGGAATACGCGGAAGCGCAGCGGTTGGCCGATGCCCCGCTGTTCGACAGCTTGCGGGGGCTGGCCCGGCTGGCGGATACGGGCGGACAGGCGGGCTGCCTGCTGTTCAATTCCCTGCCCTGGGACAGGGAGGAGTGGGTCGAGCTGGAAGCGCCCGGTCCGGGAGAGCCGGCCAGGCAGTGGCGGCGGGTGCGGGTTCCGGCGATGGGCTACGCGTTCGTCCCGGCCGACGAGCAGGTTGGCGAACAGGCCGGCAAACAGGCCGGCGAACAGGTTGGCGAACAGGCCGGCGGACAGGTTGACGAGCAGGTCGGCGGACAGGTTGACGGGCAGGCTGACGAGCAGGCCGACGGACAGGCCGGCCGCGGGCCGCGGGCGCAAGGCGCGGAGCCGGCCGTCACGGCGACGACGTCCGCCGCGTCCACGCCGTATTATGAAGTGGAGTGGAACGCGCAGGGGCAGATCACCCGCCTGTACGACAAGGTGAACGACCGCGAGGTGCTTGCGGCGGGGGAAGTCGCCAACCGCTTCGATGTGCATGAAGATAAGCCCGCGGATCATGACGCCTGGGATATCGATATATTTTATTATGAGAAAACGAGGCAGGTTCAGGACCTGACGTCGGTGGAAGTGGTGGAGAGCGGCGCGCATCGCGGGGTGATCCGATTCGTCTGGTCGTACGGCCGCTCGGAAATTCGCCAGGAGATGACGCTCTATGCGTCCGATCCGCGAATCGACTTCGCGACCGAGGTGTCGTGGCATGAACCGCATCAATTGCTGAAGGTGGCCTTCCCCGTGAACGTTCGCTCCACCGCGGCCACGTACGAAATTCAATACGGGAACGTGCAGCGCCCGACGCATTGGAACACGAGCTGGGATTTCGCCCGCTTCGAAACGTGCGCCCACCGCTGGATCGACCTTTCGGAGCGGGATTACGGCGTCAGCCTGCTGAACGATTGCAAGTACGGGCACGACGTGGTCGGGCGCACGATGCGCCTGACGCTGATCAAGGCGGCCACCAGCCCGGACGCGACGGCGGACATCGGGGAGCACGCGTTCACTTACGCGCTGCTGCCGCACGCCGGCGACTGGTTTGCCGGCGGCACCCAGAAGCAGGCGCAGCGGTTGAATACGCCGCTTGTTTCGTTGCAGGTGGCCGCGGGGCGGCCGACGGCGGCCGTTCTGCCGCCGACGCTCGGCTTCTTCGGCTGCCGGAGCGGGCACGTGGCCGTGGACGCGATCAAGAAGGCGGAGGATTCGGACGGCTGGATTGTCCGCTGCTACGAGTACGGAGGCAAGCGGGGCAAAGCGGAATTTCACAGCTATGCCGCGATCGAGCGGGTCGAGGAAGTCAATTTGATGGAGAGGGAAGCGGAGCCGATGGAAAGCGAGGCGCATCAGTTTCAAGCCTATTTCAAACCGTATGAGCTCAAAACGTTCAGAATCGGGATGAGCCGGCCATGATGACGGCGATCGATCTGCGCTCCTTCTACAATCGAAATATCGCGCAATTGACGACGGCGGACTGCTCGCAGCGGGTGGTGTCGAACCGGCATCACCTGCTGACGGGCGAGCAAGTGCTGTGGGGGATTCCCTTTTCGCTCGGGCCGGATACGGCGGAGCCCAACGTCATTTTGCTCAGGGGAGCCGACATTCACATTCCGTTCCCCGGCGGCTTGCACGACCGGCAGCTCATCTTCGTGCATGCCGCCGATTTCAAGGACAGCCCGACCGCGCCGGACGGCATTACCCGCCCGATGCTGGGCACCCCGCGATTGGGGGAGACGGCGTGCGTGTACGTGTTGCATTATGCGGACGGGACGCATGTGGACGTGCCGATTCGGCGGCGCTATCAGATCAGCGAGTTTCGGACGGCGTGGGGCGAGAACAGCTTCGAAGCGGTCAAGCATGTCAAGCCGTTCGCCATCCCGGACAAATCGCGGGAGCGCGAAGGGATGCGGGCGTATCCCTGGGGCAAAACGCAAATCGGCACCACGTTTCAGGGGGAGAACAGCCCCATGCACCATTGGCTGTTTGCCCTGGAGAACCCTTTTCCGGAGAAGGAGCTGGTCTCGTTGACGCTGCGGCCTGCGGACGGCGCGGTGTTCCTGTTCGGCATCACCCGGGCGAACGCTTCCGCGCATCCGCTGCGCTGGGGCGCAAGGCGGAAGATCCGGCTGCGGAGCGCGGAGGCATTAAACCCGTACGGGGATCAGGCGAACATCGGCATCGACATGGGCGCGGTCATTTCGGCCGCCCCCGCCTTGCTGTACGATGACGATCATTGGGAGGACCTCCGGTACGACCGGCGGCCCGTCCGTTCGCCGGACGAATGGATCGTCGAGTTTACGGCCCATCCCGATGCGTGTTTGTATTTGCGGGGAGAGAACGCGGCCCGCCTGCCCATCCGCGAATTGGAGCGGCGGGAGGGGATCGAGGTGATGGAAAGCCGGCTGCGAAATGTGACCTTGCGCGTGGTGGAGCAGGGCACGGGGAAGCCGATTGCGGCCAAAATTCATATTCACGGCCGCCAGGGGGAATATCTGGCCCCGGTCAACGGCCATCGGTCGCCCAATTTCGGCTGGTTTGAGGATTACGGCGTGGAGCATGCGGACGGGGACCATTATTCGGTATATACGAACGGCGAAGCGGAGTACAAGCTTCCCCAAGGCGAAGTATTCCTGGAGATCACGAAGGGCCTGGAAATCCGGCCGGTGCGCAAACGGGTGCGGGTCGGGGAGGACACTTCGCCGATCGTCGTCGAGCTGGAGCGGGTGCTGCCGTGGAGACGGAAAGGATGGGTGACGGCGGATACGCACGTTCACTTCCTTTCCCCTCAAACGGCTTTGCTGGAAGGCGAGGCGGAAGGGGTGAATGTGGTCAATCTGCTGGCCAGCCAGTGGGGAGAAATGTTCAGCAACCTGGGCGATTTCGATGGAAAAACGACGATAGGCAGCGTGGAAAACGGCGGCTCCGGCGAGTATTTGGTCCGGGTAGGGACGGAGAATCGCCAGCACATTCTCGGCCATATTTCCCTGCTCGGCTATCAGGGAAACATGATTTGGCCCTTGTGCACGGGCGGCCCGGACGAATCGGCGCTGGGGGACCCGCTGGAGGCCACGATCACGCAGTGGGCGAGACAGTGCCGCGAGCGCTTCGGCCTTGCCGTGCTCCCGCATTTGCCCAACCCGCGCGCGGAGGGGGCGGCGGCCATCGTGCTCGGCGAGATCGACGCGGTGGAGATGTGCTCTTTCGAGGTGTCGGGCATCAATCCGTATTCCTTGTCTGACTGGTATCGCTACCTCAACTGCGGATATCCCGTGCCCGCCGTGGCCGGGACCGACAAGATGTCCCAATCCACCGCCGTGGGAACGATCCGCACCTATGCTTTAATCAGGGAGGAGCCGTTTACGTATGAAAGCTGGATGAACGCGGTCAGGCAAGGCCTGACCTTCGTCACCTACGGCCCGCTGATGGAATTCGCCGTAAACGGCCGCGAAGCGGGCGCGACCGTCGCGCTTCCCTCCTCCGGCGGAACGCTCGATGTCGTATGGCGCGCGGCCACGGTGACGATCCCGATGACCAAGGTCGAGCTTGTGGTCAACGGCGAGCTGCGCGAATGCCGGACGGTGGACGGCGCCGCCGGGGATTGCGCGGGAGCCTGGGCGCTGCAAGTCCGCGAAAGCTGCTGGGTGGCGCTGCGGATCAGGGGCGCTTCCCCCGGTCAGCCGGAGATCATTGCGGCGCATTCCAGCGCCGTGTTCGTCCAGGTTGACGGAAAGCCCTGCTTTCACCCGGCCGACGCCGTCACCATCCTGGAGCAAATCGAAGGCTCGACGGCGTACGTCAAGACGCTGGCGACCAAGGCGGACGAGCGCGTGTTCAAGCAGCTTCTCGATGTGCTGAACAGCGCCCATGCGGCGCTGCACCGGCGGATGCACCGGCATCATGTTTACCACGAGCCCGCCGCGCCGGACCGGCATCGGCATTGACCGGGCGTCCGCCGTCATTGGCCGGGGTGCTGGCCGCCATGGCCGGGGTGCTGGCCGGCATAGGTCGGAGCGTTGGCCGCCATGGGTCGGGTCGCTGGCCAGCATGGGTCGGGTCGCAGGCCGGCATGGGTTGGTGCACTGGCCGTCATTGACCGGGGTGCTGGCCGGCATTGCCCCGAGCGCTGACCGTCATTGATCGGGCCGTCCGTCGGCATTGACCGAGTCGTTCGTCGGCGTTGGCCGGCCGGGACATCGTCGGCGCTGTACAATTCGGAAGGTTTCCTTTATTGTTAATATCAGACGCAATTTTGAAATAATGTAGGTGAGGACCATGGCGAACAAGCATTCGACAGCGGGATATCTGAGGCAGATCAAACAGCATAACATGTCTCAAGTATTGAAAACGATATGGAATCTGGAGCCGGTGTCCCGCATTGAATTGGTCGAGGAAACCGGACTGACGTCGGGGACGATCACCAACCTGACCCAGGATTTGCTCAAGGTCAGCCTGTTGAAGGAAACGGAGTTGACCACGGGCAACGTCGGCCGCAGGAGGGTCATGCTGCGCCTCAATGAGCAGTGCTTCAAAGTGATCGGAATCGACATCGGGCGCACGTCGTACGAGGTGGTGACCACCAACCTGACCGGGCATATTCTGCGATCCGTCGAGGTCGAGATCGAGCGGGACACCGACCCGCGGCAAGTGCTGGAAGGCGTTGCCGAAATCGTGCGCGGGATGATCTCGCAAATCTCCGCGCAGCGCGACGATCTTCTCGGCATCGGGCTGAGCATTCCGGGCCCGATGGATTTGCAGGAGGGCGTTTTGCTGGTTCCGCCCAATTTTCACAATTGGGAGCATTTCGAGGTCCGGAAGCAACTGGAAGACATGCTGGGAAGAAAGATCGTGATGAACGACGACGCCCGCACTTCCGCCTTGGCTGAGAGATGGTTCGGACACGGGCGAAAGGAAGACAGCTTCGTGTACATTACGATGGGGCACGGCATCGGCGGCGGGGTGGTTTCCAAGGGCGAGGTGCTGCTGGGCTCCAACGGCCTTTACGGGCAGGTGGGCCATATCACCGTTATTCCCGAGGGGGAGCTGTGCGAATGCGGCAACCGCGGATGCTGGGAAACGGTCGGCTCGATCCCCGGCATTTTGCGCCGTTGGAATAACGGGAAAGAGCGGAAAACCATCGAGGATTTTTTTCAGGCGGTGCGGGCGAACGATCCGAAGGCGGAACGCTGCCTGGAATGGACGCTGCAAATCATGGAATCGACGCTGACCACGCTTTTCAACGTGTACGATCCGGATCTGATCATCCTGGGAGGAAAGCTGTACCCTTACCTGGAATGCTATTTGCCCCGGATTCGCCATCATGTGCAGGCCAGCGTATATCCGTCCGCGCGCAATCACGTGATGATCGAGTCCGCGTCCTTCGGCACCTCGCAAAGCGCCGTGGGCGCGGCTTCGCTGGTGTTTGGCGTCCTGATGGAAAGGCCGCTGGACGTTCTGGACGAGCGGGTGACGGGCGCCGGGTAATCGGAAGGGCCGTCTTGTTTGCCGGCCTTTCCCGATTCGGATCGTCCGGCAACGGTCGGTTTGACTAATTATCTTAATAATTAAGTAAAAGGAGGCGGGTTCGATGGCAAGGCTGACCACGGTATTGTTTGATTTCGACGGCACACTGTCCACGTTGAGAGCGGGCTGGGAGGAAGTGATGGCCCCGTTCATGCAGCAATGCATCGCGGGCGATGCGCCGCTTTCGGAAGCGGACCGTTCCGCTCTGGACCGGGAAATCGCCGATTACATCGACGAATCCACCGGCATTCAAACCGTGTACCAGATGCGCTGGTTGGTGCAAACGGTTCGCGGCAAGTCATGGAACCGGCGCGTTTGCAACGAATGGGAATACAAGGCGGAATATAACCGCCGTCTGCTGCTGCGGGTCAAAGAAAGGGTCGATAGGCTGGATCGGGGGGAAGGGCGGGCCGAGGATTTTCTGATCAAGGGCGCGATCCCTTTTTTAAAGCTGCTGCGGGAACGGGGCATTGAGATATATGTGGCCAGCGGGACCGACCATCCCGACGTCGTGCGGGAAGCCGAGGTGCTCGGCGTCTCCGGGTATTTCAAGCAGATCGAGGGAGCGCCTGTGGGCAGGGCGGAATGCTCGAAAGAGAAGGTCCTGTCCGATTTGATGCGGAATCATCGCCTGACCGGAGAGCAGTTGGCCGTGATCGGGGACGGGAAAGTCGAGATCGGGCTGGCAAAAGAGTGGGGCTCGCTGGCGATCGGGCTGGCCAGCGACGAAGCGAGAAGGGAAGGCGTCAACCCGGTCAAGCGGTCACGGCTGCAGCGGGCCGGCGCCGATTGGATCAGCGGGGATTTTACGAATACGAAGGAATGGTTGAGCGTTATGGGACTCGCGTGAAACGACTTCCCGACGCGTGTAGAAGCCATTTTCCGACAGGTGGAGGTTATGCTGTCCGATGCAGCGCAATAGCGGTTGTCGCATTACCGATGAGTTGGTTTACAAGCAATATCGGGCGGTGATGCTCGAAAATGAGAAGCTGCAGATCCTGCTTTTGCTCGATCGGGGCGGAGAGCCCGCGCGCTGGCTGCACAAGCCTTCCGATACCGACCTGATCTGGCGGACGCGCTTGGGGCTTCAGCCGCCGAACGCCCTGTATCCCGACTATCAGATGTCTTATCCGGGAGGCTGGCAGGAGATGATGCCCGAGGTCAGTTATACGCATTCGTATCGCGGGACCGTGGTTCATCGCGGAGAGACGGCGGTCAACCCCTGGGATATGCAAATCGTGTGCGACCGGAAAGAGGAAATTCGCGTGCGTTTAACCCATCGGCTTCGCTCGCTTCCGCTGTATATCGAGAAGGAATTCTCGCTGGCGAGCGGCAGCGCGACGGTCCGCATCGAAGAGCTTGTCAGGAATGAAGCGCCCGTGGACATGGAGACCAATTGGGGACATCATCTCGCTTACGGCGCCCCTTTTCTGAACGCCGCTTCGCGCGTTTATTTTCCCCCGGGGTCCGCGGTGATGCACCCGGCGTTGGGCAAGCAATGGGTGTGGCCCCATGCGGAGCAGGATGCGGCGGCCGTCGATCTGTCGCATCTGCCGCCGGCGGGAACGGCGCGCGATTTGCTCGCGGTGCGCCCGGCGGCCGGAATGTACAGGATAGAGAATTCGCAGCCCGGGCCGAGTCTGGAGGTGCGCTGGGACCGCCGGGTGTGGCCGTACGTGTGGTATTGGCAAAACTTCGCCGCCGATCCGGACGCGCCCTTCTTCTCCTGCGAATACAATATCGGCCTGGAGATGTTTAATGTGCCGCCCAAGCTGACGCTGGCCGAGGCGGCGGCCGGCGGTCAGGCGCTGCGGCTGGAGCCGCACGGCGTTCTGACCTCCTGGCTGGAATTTGAAATCAGGGAGGGGATCGTCCGATGAAGCGCAATCCGCTGCTTTCTTTTGCCGGGATTGAAACCAATTCCGTCTACAGGCGCACCAATCTGGTGACCATCAAGAACATGGCCCGGCCCTACGAGGACCCGCTGCATGACTGGCCGGTCCGCCCCGAGGCCGAGCGGGCTTTTGCCGCGCTGGTCGAGACGATTGTGCGGTCGCGGGCGGCCGGCCTGCCGGTGGTGTGGTCGATGGGCGCGCATGTGATCAAGAACGGCATGTCGCGGTATATTATCGAGATGGTGCGGCACGGCGTGTTGACCCATGTTTCCGGCAACGGCGCGACCAGCATCCATGACTTCGAACTGGCTTTTCTCGGCGAAACCTCGGAGGATGTGGCCGCTTCGATCGAGGACGGCTCTTTCGGGATGTGGGAGGAAACCGGCCGCTTTATGAACGAGGCGGTCCGGCAGGGGGCCGCCCGCGGGTGGGGCTACGGGGAAAGCCTGTACCGCTATCTGGAGCGAAACCCCGACCGTTTTCCGCATTATGCGGACTGCGTGTTCGTGCAATGCCAGCTTGCCAAAGTGCCGTATACTTGCCACATTTCCATCGGCACGGACATCATTCACCAGCATCCCGCAGTCGATTTTCAGGCGTTGGGGCTGACCAGCGGCCGGGATTTCGACACGTTTTGCCAATCGATCGCCGGTCTGGAGCGGGGCGGGGTTTTTCTCAATTTCGGCTCGGCGATATCGGGGCCGGAAATTTTCCTCAAAGCGTTGAGCATTTGCCGCAATGCCGGGTTGCCGATGCGGGACATTACGGCCGCCAATTTCGATATTGTGCCGGTGGACGGCGATTCCGCGCCCGACAAAACGGATCCGGAATATTACTACCGCCCGCGCCGCAACATGGTCGGCCGGCTCGGGGAGATCGGCGGGAAGGGCGTGCTGTTTCACGGCTTGCATCAATACACGATCCCCCAATTGTTTCACCGCGTTTTGCGGCGCAAGCGGGAATTGGGCCTCGATTTCCCGCCGCTCGCGCCGGGAGCGGATATTCGGTCCCGCCGACGGGTGCTGTTCCCGGTCGCGGACAGGCGCGACGCCGTCCACGCCGCGCACATTCGCCCGCCGGACGAGCGGGAAGCCCCCGGCTGGAAGGGGGCGAACGATCCGTTGTTCGCCGAGTTCGTCGCGGAATGGAAGCGGGTTCGTCGGGACGGGCATACCGCGCTGGTAAATCTGGGGGGGAATGTGGTCGGAAGCGGCGTGAATCGTGTGCTGATCGATTTGATCCGCCGCGGCTGCGTCACCCATCTGGCTTTGAACGGGGCCGCCGCGTTTCAGGACTTCGAACTGGCGGCGTTCGGCCATACGGAGGAATTGGACGGAGACGGTTTGGCGCAAGGCAGGCTGGGCATGTGGAAGGAGCCGGGAGACCGGCTTCACGCCGCGCTGGAGCATGGCTACGGCCGCGGCTGCGGCTACGGGGAAAGCCTGATGCTGGCGATGGAGCGGGACGCCGGCGGCTTTCCCCACAGGGACGCCAGCCTGCTGTACGCCTGCCTGGAGCAAGGCATTCCCTGCACGGTGCATGTGACGATCGGCACGGATGCGATTCAGCAGCACCCCGACGTAAATTTTGCCGTCCAGGGCGGCGCCAGCGGCCGGGATTTCCGGGCGTACGCGCATACCGTATCCACGTTGGATAACGGGGTGTTTGCCAATTTCGGCTCGACGGTGACCGGGCCGGAGGTGTTCCTGAAGGCGTTGTCGATCGCCCGGAACCTCGGATACCCCGTGCATCGGGTGATCACCGCCAATTTTGACATCGTCCGTCTGGGAAACTACCGCGCCAAGGTGGGCTACGAGGATTGGGATTATTACTACAGGCCGCGCAAAAACATCATCCATCGTCCGACCAGCTTGGGCGGCAAGGGCTACCATTTCGAGGGCTTGCATCGGGAGACGATCCCCGCAGTATGGCGCGGCTTGATCGACGGATAAGCGCCTCCGGCTCCGGCCAGCTTCGGTTGGCTCCGGTCGGCTCCGTTGCGGGTATTGACAAGGGGTTCGTAATTCCTTACAATTAATTTAATGAAAAAGAAAATAGGCGGAGGTGCTTATCATCGCAAACCAGGAACAGTTTGGCTTATCTTCCATACCGCAGGCGGCAAGCCGGTTGGCGCGCCGTCGGGTAGAAGATATACTGCAGCGCATTTCCGCCTTGAAAATAGGTGTCATCGGTGACGGATGCCTGGACATTTATTGGCATGCGGATATGAGAATAAGCGAGCTTTCGCGGGAGACGCCGCATCACAACATGCCGATCGTTCGCGAGGTTTACTCGCCGGGGGCCGCGGGGAATGTCGCCGTCAATTTCCGAAAATTGGGATGTTCCGAAGCGTATATTTGCTCCGTTATGGGCAATGATTGGCGTGGAGCGCTGCTGACGGAAAAGCTGGATGCGCATCGGATTGATTATACGCATTGCCTTACGGACGCAAGCCGCTGCACGCCCACCTATTGCAAAACGATTCGATACGGCCTGCAGGGGGTGTACCAGGAGGATGCGCGCCTTGATTTCGTCAACCGCGCCCCTTTGTCGGAAGCTTTGACGAAGCAATTGATTCAATCACTGGATCAAATGGCCGCAAAAGTGGACGTCATCAGCGTGGTCGATCAGGTGGACTGCGGCGTTATCAACGCGGAGGTGCTCAAGCGGCTGCAATATTGGGCCTCCCGCGGCAAGCCGATCATCGTCGACAGCCGCAACCGGATTGAATGGTTTCGGGGGCTGATCGTGAAGCCGAATGTGGTGGAGGCGCTGCGGAGCTACCACGGCTATCCCCGCGATGTTTTGCAGGACAACGAGGACGAGGTGATCCGGGCGGGGCTGTATTTAGCCGAACGGGTCGGGAACAGTTGCTGCGTCACCTTGGGCGACCACGGCGCGGTGTGGATTGAAGGGGGAACCTGCACCTATATTCCCACGCAGGCCGTCGCTCCGCCGATCGATATCATCGGGGCGGGGGATACGTTCAATGCCGCTTTGCTGGCGGCGCTGGGCGCGGGCTGCGACGGCGCGACGGCGGTGGCTTTCGCCCACCTGGCCGCCGCCGTTTCGGTGCGAACGGTCGGCGGGGTCGGAACCGCTTCGCCGGAAGAAATATTGCGCCGTTGCGACGAATTGTCGACAACGGTTGAATTGGGAGGTCTGCGCGGTGAGTGAGTCGCGGTTTGAAGGCGTGTTTGCCTTGTTGCTTACGCCTTTTCTGGACAATGACGAGATTGATTGGAACATTTACGACCGTTATGTGGATTGGCAGTTGTCGCATCATCCCCACGGCCTCTTCGCGGTTTGCGGCAGCGGCGAGATGGGCGCCCTGACGCTGCGCGAGCGTCTGGATCTGGCGAAACGGGCCGTGGATCGGGCGGGCCGGGTTCCCGTGCTGGCCACCGCCAATATGGAGGCCGACACGGAGGATCATCGGCAAGAACTGTTGCGCATGGCGGAAACGGGGGTGTCGGGCGTCATCCTGATTGTGCCGGACGGCATGGGAAGGGACCAGCGGCGTTTGGCGGACTATTTTGCACAAATGGCGGCGATTTCCCCCGTTCCCGTATTCCTGTACGAATGCCCGATCGCCGCGCCGCGCCACATCGATCCCGCGATCTACGGCGATCTGGTTCGCCGGAACGGAATATGCGGAATCAAAGATACCACCTGCACTTTGGAAGGCATTACGGCCAAAATCAAGGGCGCTCCCGACAGCATTGTGTACCAGGCGAACACGCCGTTCATGCTGGAGGCGATCCGTCAAGGGGCGGGCGGAGTGATGCCGATTACCTCGACCGCCGCCGCGCAGTTGGTGCTGGAATTGTGGGAGCTCGGCCTTCGCGGGGATCCGTCCGCCGACGCCGTGCTGGAGAAGCTGGTGTCGCTCGACGCGCTTTTGGGAAAAGGCTTCCCCACCACGGCCAAGCTTCTCGTTTCCTTGCAGGGAATCCCCATGAACGTGCGCTCGCGCAAGGGGCGGGAGATGGATTCATCCGCCGCGCAGGCGCTCCGAATCTGGTACAATGCCGCGTTTGCGGGCCGAAAATAGGGAAGGGGGCGGTGTCCGATGGAATTGTTTATTATTCGCCATGGCGAGTCCATTGGCAATCTGGTGGCCGAGGATATGCCGGACGGCGAGTTGACCGAGTTGGGCCGACAGCAGGCGGCTCTGGTCGGGGAGGGGATGAAGACGGCCGGCGTCACCCGCATCGTTTCCAGCCCCTTGATGAGGGCGATCGAGACGGCCCAGCCTTTGGCGCGCATCCTGAAGCTGCCGATTGAAATATGGAAAAACACGTGCGAAGTGCGCAGCAAAGGTCCCTATAAAGGGCCGACGCCGCAACGATTGGCGGAGATGTATCCGGAGACGCGCTGCGGGGACGATATGGAAGCGGACGGGTGGTTTTGCCCGGGAGACGATACGGAGGAAACCGCCGGCATTCGGGCGGGGGCCGTGTACGCCGAGCTGTGCAGGCGCTTTGCGGGGCAGCGCGTGGCGCTGTTCGCCCACAGCGGGTTTAACCGCCATTTGCTGCTGGCCGCCCTGGGAATGCGCTTTGACAGCCCCGTTCATTTTCACCAGGGGAATGGCAGCATCTATTGGCTGTCGGTTCAGCCGGACCGAACGGTATTGAATTATGTGGGCGGTACCCGGGCGATTCATAAGCGGGAGAATGTGAAAAAACCGAAGCTGGGCTGATCGCAGCAGGTCTGCGACAGATCGCATCGGGATCGCGGCGTCCGTTTTGAGGGATCGATCCAAACCTTGAAAGGCGGTGTGACATGGAATTATTCATTATTCGTCATGGAGAATCGACGGGAAATGTGGTCACCCGGGACATGCCGGACGCCGAGTTGACCGGGTTGGGCAGGCGCCAGGCTCTGGCGGTGGCGGAGCGCATGCGGCGGGTGCGGCTCGACCGCATCATCGCCAGCCCGCTGGTCCGGGCGATCGAAACGGCCCGCCCGCTGGCCCGGGCGCTTCGGCTGCCCGTCGAAGTGTGGAAAAACACGTACGAGGTCCGCAGCAGAGGATTTTACAAAGGGCCGGCGCTTCGGCAGTTGCGGGAATGGTATCCCGAAGCGGAGTTCAAGGAGGAGATGGAGCCCGACGGCTGGATCTATCCCGGCGACGAGACGGCCGAAATGGGCCACAGCCGAGCGGGCAAAGTGTACGCGGAGCTTTGCCGCCGGTTCGGCGTGGAACGGGTCGCTTTGTTCGCCCACGGCGGTTTCAACCGCCATTTGCTGTTGGCCGCGTTGGGATTGGGGCCCGACAGCGCTGTGTATTTTCACCAAGGGAACGGTTGCGTGTATTGGTTGTCCGTTCAATCCGGCCGCACGCGTTTGGAATATCTCGGCGGGATGAACGCGGTGAAGCTCTCATGAAGCTGATCACGAACGGCTATTCGCCGAACGCCGGAAGACCGAAGCTTCAGGTGGAAACGTCGGTCATTTATTGGCCTGACGGCGGGTGGACCTATTCCCATCATCCGCACATCGCCCTTTTCAAAAACCGCCTGTACGCTTTCTGGTCCAACGGACGGGTCAACGAAGACGATGTCGGCCAACGGGTCATGATGGCGGTGTCCGCCGATTTTTCGAACTGGTCCGATCCGCGGCCGCTGGTTGATTCGATGGACGGAAAGCACAGCCAGTTGGTGCTGTCCGCGGGCGGGGTGTATCAGGACGGGGACAGGCTGTCGGTATATATCGGCTCCTTCGAATACCGCCCTGAAGCCTTGATTCGGGGTGCGCGAACACAGCATGACCGGGGACATATGGACACCACGCTGTTCGTCGTCACAACGCGGGACGGGGTCGAGTGGACGCCCGCTTGCAACCTGGGGCTTCCCATTGCGCCCAATTTCGGACCGCAGCCGACGTCGAGCGGCCGGCTGATTCTTTGCGGAGGGACGATGTTTCCGTATACCGATGATCCGGGCGGTTTGACGGGGTGGTGGTTAAGCGGCATTTACCCGCAGGACGGTACGACGGAGATTTACGACGATTCCGCTTCCATTTGGCGCTACAAGGAAATGATGGGCTGGCCGGGACCGCTGTGCGAAGGCTCCTTTTTCCAAACCGACGACGGCGTGCTTCACATGATGCTTCGCACCAATACCAGCAGGCTATGGGTGACGGAAAGCGGCGATGACGGAACGACCTGGTCCGCGCCGCGCGCCACGGCATTTACCGACAATGCGACGAAGTTCCATTTCGGCCGGCTGCCGGACGGTCGTTTCTATTATGTGGGCTGCCCCGATCCCGAGCCTCGCTGGCAGCGCAATCCTCTGGTCCTGTCCTTGTCGGAGGACGGATACCGGTTCCGGCGGCATTTTATTTTGGGGGACGAATATTTCGCCAGGAAGCATGAAGGCATGCACAAAAACGGAAACTACGGCTATCCGCATACGCTGCTTCATGACGGCTATTTATATGTGATTTATTCGATTTGCAAAGAAGGCGTGGCCGTGATGAGAGCAGCCATCGATACGATTTGACGGAATATCGCGGCGGCTTCGCGTGGCGGCGAACGGAAAAATTTTCGGGGGGAATGAAGCGTTGAATATCGCATTGGGCAGGCTGATCAACAGGTACCCCGAATTGGAGGCGTGCTTTGGCGACATTGAAAGATCGTTTGAATTGATAAAAGCTTCCTATCGCCAGGGCGGAAAAATGCTCGTCTGCGGCAACGGAGGCAGCGCCTCGGACAGCGAGCACATCGTCGGGGAACTGATGAAAGGGTTCATGAGCAAAAGGCCGGTATCCGAACAAGTCAGGGAGCGGCTCATGGCCGAATTTCCCGGCGAGGGCGGCTATTTGGCCGATCATTTGCAAGGGGCGCTGCCCGCCATTTCGCTGGTCGGCCACAGCGCCCTGATCAGCGCTTTCGCCAACGATGTGGCGCCCGATATGATATTCGCCCAGCAGGTGTTCGGATACGGGCAGCCGGGCGATGTGCTTCTGGGCATCAGCACCTCGGGCAATTCGCGCAACGTGATTCATGCGTTGCAGGTGGCCCGGGCGTTGGGGCTGGGCACGATCGGCTTAAGCGGCGGAGACGGCGGGCGGATGAAGCCGCTGTGCGATGCCGCGATCGTCGTCCCATGGAGCGGCACGCCGGATATTCAGGAGCGTCATTTGCCGATTTATCATGCGCTGTGCATCATGCTGGAAGGCGAATTTTTCTCGTGACGCTTTTGTTGGCCGAAGGCGAGGGGGC
>CAYYCV010000042.1:0-28960 GCA_964470405.1 uncultured Caryophanales bacterium | reverse complement strand
TTTTCCAAATCGAGCTGTCACAAAGTGAGCTAAAGCTTACTTTTGGGACAGTTCCCTGTTTTTGTGCCGAAAAGAATCATGATCGTCATCGCGTCTTTTATCTCCATCGCCTCACCTTGCCTTTTTGCTCCCGTCCGTTCACACAAGCATGCTCCCGCCCGTTCACACAAGCATGCTCTCGTCCGTTCGCAAGCATGCTCCTGTCCGTTCACAAGCATGCTTCCGTCCGTCCACAAACCGGCAAAGCGCAACCCGCAACCCGATGCCATCGGAATCGATGCTTGCCCCGGCACGCTTGGGGCGCCGCCCCGCCTCCCGCTAAGTGTCAAAAAAAGCGAGGCGTATCAATTCCTTCGCTTTCCCCAGCTTCCTCGCGTCCAACTGCCGGAGCATGGCCAGAATCTCGCTTGTCTCCGCCATCTCCCGCGAGGGGTTGGCCCCGTCGGCAGACAGGCTCGGGAGCTCCTCACTCCCTGCAGGCTCGCCTTCGCGCGCGTCGTCCAGCCGAACCCATGAAGACTCCGCCGCTTCCTTCATGCATCGCGCCAGGAATCGTATCTGCTCGAGGTCGTATCGGCCAAGAAAACTCCGCACATTGCTATCGATACGAGCGTGCAGCTTTTGATGCAGTTCGAAAATCCGCCAACCCAGGGAGGTTAGTCGAAACAGCACTTCTTTTCTGTTGTTGGGAACCGATTCGGCCTGGACGATTCCCTGTTCAGCCAACCGGCGCGTAATCTTGGACACGCTACCTCTCGGGATGCCGAAGCGCTTGGAGATTGTAATCCCGTTCACCGGCTCCGATTCTCCAATGGCATCCACGATGTGAAGCGTCAGAACGGTGGCTTCCTTCAGGAAATCAACCACCGCCGCGTCCGAGGTATTCGCCATCATCCAGCGCCTCTCTTCGTCCTCGCCCTCCGCCTGGAATCGCTTTTGCATGGCCGCAATCCGGTGCATCATGTCCGTGATCAAGAGCGCTTGCTCGATGCTCGCGTTCATCTTGCTTTTCCCGCCGGTCTTCCCTTGCGATTTCGTTGTATGGGCCATCGATCGTTTCCCCTTCCGTACAGCCTTCGTGCCATCCGGTATCTGTATCCAGTATAACAAGCGATCAAGCAAAAGAAAATATTCCAAGAAACATGATTGACATCAGGGAAACAAAAACATATTATTGTTTTATAGTTTACTATTTTGGTTCCAAGAAACAAAAAAAGAAGGTGCCTGGTCATGAATTTTGTAATCGTGTTCGATCATCCGTACGGAGGCGGAGCTTCCGGGAACGTTCCGCACCAGCGAAGTTATTCCGCCGCCCTGTTGGCCGCCGTGATGAAAGGCTTACGCTCGAACGATCACAGCGTTGACTTGATCGACTTGCACACGGATGGATTCAACCCCGTCATGTCTGCCTCCGATCTCGCCTCCTGGCGACAGAAGCAAACGAGCGATCCTCTTGCGGCCGACTATCAACAGAGACTCATGGCGGCGGATCACATCATCTTTATTTTCCCCATCTGGTGGGAGGGAATGCCGGCGCTCATGAAAGGATTTTTCGACAAAGTTTTCGTGAAGGGCATCGTTTATGCCGAAACGAAGCCGGGGCGTCCCTTCAAGTGCTTGCTGCCCCGCTTGAGAGGCGTATCCTTGCTGACGGTCATGTCCACGCCAACATTCGTCTATCGCTGGTTTTTGGGAAATCCGATTGCGAAGATGGTGTTCCGCGGCACCTTCAGGAAAATGGGCGTGAACGCACTCAAATGGTATAACTACTCCGGCATGGAAAATCGCAGCCTCAAGCAGCGCCAGAGCCGCCTGGCCAAGACGGAACAAACCTTCGCAACCCGCTGGGCTTCCCCTTAATCTTTGACATGCGGAGCGGCGGCGCATCCTTTCGTGCGGGGCGCCAATGTCATGCCAGTTCTTGCAATTCCTTCGTTAAGCTGGCCAGTGTCTTCTTTCGTTCAAGCGCCCCCTGTTGGTCGAATACAAGCTGTTCCATCCATTCCCAAATATCCTCCAGTTTGCGCCTGACCTGATAAAATCGCAGAACGTCGAGGTCCGGAGCAAAATCGGGGTGTCGCTTCCGATAGACATCCAAAAACGCGTCGTAATAAGGTTGACCCACAAGAAACATGAAATCCGCCTCGGCAGGCGCCAGGCGCAATCCTTCCCAATCAATGAGGATGAGCCGTTCTTCTGTTTGCATCAGATTCCAGTGATGGAGGTCGGTATGGCAAAGTACTTTTCGCAAAGATCGTTGGGGCAAATCCCGAGACCGTTTTTCAATTTCGCAGATGAGATGATTCATTTGCTCTCTATACCGGTTTATCATTTCGCTTACGTCCGATGGAACAGGCAACGCGCGCCCTTTCAGCAACGAACTTAATCGCTTGACAAAGGGAACGGAGAAATCCTCCGTAAGATGCTGCGTATTCACCGGTAATTGCTCGCCGTACAAGTGAAGCTCCGCAATCATCTTCGATAGTTGTACCGCCTGATTTTCCGTTAAATCCCGGGGCCCGATCGTTTCTCCGTCAATGTAATCGTAGAGCATAAAAATGCCGTCAGCGTTAGCGCATCGGTAATCGCCATCCCTTGTCGCAAGGGGCACGGGGATTTTCCCATTTAAGCCGCTGTGATGATGGAGCCAGATCAGGACGGGAACATATTCGTTGATCAAGGCAGTCCATTTCGGCGTGGATGCTCTGCTGTTCTCGTACATTTTCAAAAAGTAGGCGCGGTCGCCCGCCATCACCTTGTAGGCGAGGGAGGACCAGCCGCCTTGCTGCGGCGTAAGCTGCGACACATTCAGCCCGTAATGCTCGTAAATCGTTTCCTTAATCTTGTTCATAGTTCCTGGCTCCCTTCCGGGTGCTGTCCTGATTCACCTGTTCTTTGGTTGGCGTTCGGTTAGCGAAGCGGTAGTGGTCACTGATCGGAAATCGACGTCCAAACGCGGAGCCGCCCATTGTTCATCGCATTTTCAGGCCCGGCCCAGTTCGTTGTATTGCAGCCGTCCGGGCATAGGCATTCGCCGGGGAATAAGAAGCCGGAGCGAGCGGATTTCGTATGAGGGGAACCCGACTGCGACGAAGGGAAAACGGAGAGATCCTGTCTTTTTTTCAATTGAGGGCTTTTAATACCCCTGCTTTGACCGCGACAGGTCACCTTCCGCAACCTCTCGCGGCCCTCCATCGGCGCCCGATGCAAATTTACACGAACTTTACGCCTTATGCTTTGGGTTAAAATTTAACCCGCGGAAGCGTTCTCTCCGCTTCGTCGATGTGGAAAAAGGATTGCTCGCGGAAGCCGAACACGCCCGCTACGAGGTTGGCGGGAAAGCTCATGACCGCCGTATTGAACGCCTCCACCGTGTCGTTGTAAAACTGTCTTGCAAAACGGATTTTATCCTCAATGGAGGTCAACTGTTCCTTGAGGTATAAGAAGTTCTCACTCGCTTTTAAGTCCGGATAGTTCTCCGCCACCATCATCAACCGTTGAAACAGCCCCGACAATTCGTTGCTGGCCTTGGCTTTCTCCGCTACGGACTCCGTTGACGCATATCTCGTGCGCATCTCGGTTAATTGGTGAAGCGTCTCTCTCTCATGCGCGGAATATCCGGACACTGTTTCAACCAGGTTGGGAATGAGATCAAACCGGTTTTTGATGACGACGTCCACCTGCGACCAATTGTTGCGGACCCGGTTTCGAAGCGTGATAAGCCGGTTATAAATGAACATCACCCATAAAAGTAAAATAACAATAACAGCGATACCGATATACATGCCCATGTACCTAGCCTCCTCGTAATTATACCAACCTCACTGCTTAAAAAGCACCGCGACCGCCGCCTCCTCCGCCACCTCCGCCGCCGGAAGAGAACGAGCCGTCGGAATCTCCGGAGGAACCGGATCGGTTGGCCGACTGAACGGCCCGTTGAAACGACCGGATCCAATCATCCGAATGATAGTAAAAAGTATCGTCGAGCACGGGATCAACCTGTTTCGCATCCGGTATCTTCAACCGGGCAATGGCCATCATCTTCTTCGCTTCCCCCAACGAAATGGCGTACACGAAGTAGTGCTCCCACAAGTGAACAGCCAGCGGCTCGCGCGACGCCATCAAGCTATAATCGCGCAAGAAGCGCCTGAACGCGCTCCATTTCACGTATTCGGTCTGTCCTGTCCTGGTTCTTCGCTCTCCTTTCGGTATGAAGAAGAGCAACGGAATCGCGCAAAACATCAGCCAATTCCAATGGGTCGGCGCGAGAAACCACAAGCCGAAAAACTGAGCGACCATCGTTATTTGGACGATTCGACGCAGCCCGTTCTGATTTTCGATAAAACCAAGCCGATTAGCGGTTTGTTCCACCTCGTCCTTCCACTGCGACCAACGCTCGGTGAAAACGGCTGCATTTTTACGGGATTTGGCATATTGGCGAATACCGGAAAGCGACACTTTATTTGCACTTCCGATTTTCCCGAAGAACCAGTCGATCAGCATCGTTTCGTGCGGCTGCAGCCCACCCTTCCCTTTATCCAGCAATCGGAACGTGTAATCGGCCCGACCGTGTTTCCCGCGCCCTTCCTTGACCTTTTCCAATGCAACATACCGTTTTCTCACCAGATCGGCCAAGGTGGCCATCAGCTCGCTCGGACGAACACGGTACTTCATGACATAACCGACAACCGCAGGCGTCACATCGCCGGGAAGCTCGCGGTAATATTTCCCTTTCCATTCAGGCCTGTACGTTCGCCCGAATTTGACATAAATCCCGGCAATCAGGTTCGCAATCAGCAGCGCCAGAGCGCCATAAACGCTTCCATTTCCGGTGCTTTCCGCCCAATTCCGTTCCTCTTCCCGGATCGCATCGAGCATGGAATCGGCGCTGATCCTCGTGCTGCCGGGCACAGTTGAACGGGGAAACAAGATCCGCACCTCCAGAAGCTCCCCGGATGGCAGCGGGCTAACCTGGTAGCGGACCATACCGCCGTTCTCCACCCGTACGGTTCCATCCAGCGGCCCGTGTCCGAACGCGGCGACCTCCTCCTGCCCTACCCCTTCAGGCAGTTCGACTGCGATATTCACCGTCTCCAGCTCACTGGGATTCCGGTCATCGAAAAACTTCCAGTACAATTCAGCCGTGTCCGCATAAACCTGCACGACGTTTTTGACCGTATACGTAAATCGGAATACCTTGGACTCGTCCTGAGACGGGCTGTAGACCTTATACTCCAGCCTGTCCCCATCGCTTGACAGCTCGGAGCGAAGAGGAATATCCCGATGTTCGGAAACCTCGAAAGCCTGAAAATCATCGATTCCGTCCGATTTGGAGCTGTCAAGTTCGACAATAATTCCGTTAAAAGCCCCGTCAAAACGGTACGTGTCCGCCTCGGCAACATGCATGTCGCCAACGCTGTCAACGCGGGCGTGAATGTCAACCTCTTCAATCCGGAACGAGCGTTCGTCGGCATAGGCGGGCTGGACAGACAAAAGCAAAAAGAGTAAAAAAAGAACTGCGACGACTCTGGTTACCGAGGCCATAGGCATAAATTCCTCTCTGGAGTAGTTGCGATCGCGACTGCTCGTCCGATCGCCGTCCGCATCACTTCATGACGGTTGCCCCTGCTGCAAAAATGACCCCCTCTTCAAGTGCGGTGAAAAACAGGCGGCTCCGTGCTTGAACCTAAGCTTCCGATCGACCCATGTCAAACTCACATCCAACTCATGCTACACCCCTACCGTTTTGTTCACCACACCTCCAAATACGCTCTCAAGCGGCGGAAGTGGAACGAGCTCCATTCCCGACAGCCGCGAAAACCCGCGAAAACTATAGATATATAGTCCTATATCGGCAAAAGGCGGTCCACTTTTTAGCCGCAAAACCGCATATTCGTCTCGAGGCGAACCGAAATTGTGGTCAAGCCTGCTTTTGATCCCTCCGCTCATTCAACGTCACGCCGCGACCGATCCGCCGGCAAGCGATAATTAGGCTTGATGGCCTAATGGCCCTCAACCCATTCTGTACGATTTTTCATATAGACTTGTTGAAACGAAACGCGAAAATGACCTGCTGTATATGAAATTTCATACGGAATCGTGAAAATCAATGCGAAATGATAAATTTCCATATGTGATTTCATACAAACCCCCTCCACGCCGTCTCCTCAAGCTAAAATCTATATGATTATTCATATACAATCGCACTTCGTCCATGAAACGCACATCATCTGTACAATCACACACCGCCGCGCCGATCCACAGTCAAACCAAAACCGGCCTCTGAGCGAACCCGCCCATGCATAGTCCACGGCCCGCTCGGACACTCCTCTTGCCACCGATGAAAGGCCGATTCCTGTAGCGATGGCCGCGATTCAGCGCATGGTGACACCCCCTCGTCTTCGTCTCGGATGATCATGGCCCCCCCGCCGCCGGCCCCCTTGACATCCGCACGTTTTGGATATATCATTTTCAAACGAACAATAAGAGGTTTTCTAGGGTTCCGCAGTGCGTGACGCTGGCCTGGTCCGAGAGAAAGCCCGCAGCCGATCGGCTGTGCCACGGAAGGATAAAAGCCTGGGAGATAGACTGCGTAAAGCCGTTTATGTCCCGGGCTTTTTCATGTTATGCGGCCACACGATCGGAAAACAAGGGGGAATTCGCGATGAATAAAACGTGGCTATCGGTTATTGCCGCAGCGATTTTCGAGGTGGGCTGGGTGATCGGTTTAAAGCATGCGGGGAACGGCTGGGAATGGGGAGGCACGGCGATCGCCATTTTTATCAGCTTTTACCTGATGATCGCGGCGTCCCGTTCCCTGCCCGTCGGCACGGTATATGCCGTGTTTGTCGGATTGGGGACAGCGGGAACCGTCCTGGCGGAGATCCTTCTATTCGGCGCAGAAGTTCGCATTTTGCAAATGGCGTTGATCGGACTGCTTCTCGTCGGGGTCATCGGTCTGAAATGGCTTAGTCAAGAGAAACAAGAGGGAGTGAAAGACGCATGAGTTGGCTTTTTTTGATCGTCGCCGGTATATTTGAAATGATCGGAGTATTGCTTATTCATAAATACAATCAGTCGCGCAACGGACTGTCCTTGCTGTGGTTAATCATCGGCTTTGGTCTTAGCTTTGCATTCCTGTCGTTCGCGTTGGAAACATTGCCTATGGGCACCGCTTACGCGGTGTGGACGGGAATCGGCGCTTCCGGGGGCGCTCTGTTCGGCATGGTCTTTTACCACGAGCCCCGCCATTTTTCGCGGATCCTGTGCATAGGTTTGGTCCTGGGCTCCGCTGTCGGCTTGAAACTCGCGGCTTGAAACTCGCCGGTTAAGGCAGGCAACCGGATCGCGTAATCACAGCCGAAACACCGGATTCAACCCGTTGGTATTTTCACCCGTTGTCCTATCGTCGGCAGACAAAAAATGCTATAATTGGACAAACGCATAGACCGGCTCGTAAAAGCGATTGCCTGGCTGTGCTCAACACAGAAGCAGACTGCCCCTGCCGAGGATGCGGTCCATTGGGCCCCCGCCCGCACCGAAGGAGACTGCCTTCAAAGCGGCTGCCGCCGGGGAAGGGGGAATTCGTGTTGACGCACGGCTTCTTTTTCGATCTAAAACCGCGATTTCTCGGGCAGTGCGGCCATCACGAACGGTTTGCGGCCGAGATCGTATTTTGGTGAATGGAGGTAGATTTTGCATGACGGAGCGATTGCGGGACTACAAACAAAAATGTAAAGTGCTAAAGCAAATCCAGTCCAACAAAGCACTATTTTTTAGAAGGGTCAATCATATTCAAAGCTTTATAACCGTATTCGTTTCCGGCTTTATTACATTCATTGGTTTCTCCGGGGTTGAGAAAATCAAAGACTACCTTCAAATGCTGAATCAAAATCTGGAGATCGATGTAAATGGCATTGGGATGGTTTACAATGTACTGGTTTTTATTTTGTTCATTGCGGTTATTTTTCATATGGTATTTCAGTTCGGGTCCAGGCAAACCGAGGCGGAAAAAGCGATATCGCTGCTATCCGGTTTAATTAATGAAATTGACGATGTGATGGAAAATTATCGCTCGAACCATTCCGTTGAATCCATTAGCTACAAATACCTGATCATTACCCAAGTCATCCCATCCAACACGGATAGAGAATATCTGAAAGCCAAGAAAAGCCTGGAGAAAAAAACAAAAGAAGTTAAGACGATTGAGAGGCACAGCCTGTTCACCCTATCCAGAAACGAGCAGGAACACCACATCATCAGGCTCATTGAAAATAACAGCACCGTTCAGAGAATACTGAATGTGCTGAAGAATCAAAACGAGGAATTGTACCTGGGCGGGGGCATAATCAGAAATATGGTTTGGGATGATCTTCACCAGTACAGAGAGATGACACCGATCGACGATGTTGACGTCATCTACTTTGATCATCAACACAAAACGAAGGAGGACGATATAGCGATAGAAGAAAAGCTTAAAAAAAGCATGCCCAATTTGAAATGGTCGGTTAAAAACCAGGCCCGAATGCACGCCATTAACAACGACGATCCGTACACTTCCCTGCAAGACGCCGTTTCAAAATGGCCGGAGACCGCTTCCGCCATCCTGATAAAAAAAGGGGAGCAGGGCAAATACGCGCTGATCGCTCCATTCGGCTTTGACGATCTTTTCAGGCTCATCGTGCAACCCACCCCCCACTTCATGGGCAAGCTTGACAAGTACCAACAAAGAATAACAGCACAAGACTGGGAAGAGAAATGGGGAAAATTAAAAATTTTATACATTGAACCCCCCCTTTAAAAGTGTGGCGAACAAGGCGGCGTGAGTGCGGGGCATAGGTTGGGAAAACGCCAGCGGTCGTCTTTGCCCGCAGATTTCCCCCTAAGTAAATGGCTAAAAATCGGGAAATGGGCGGGTAACTGCAATCGGAAACCCACGCTCCATCTCGGAGCGGCCTGTTTTTCACCACGCTTTTAAAAACACGGCAAAATCCGCAGACAACGGCGACCTCTTCCGTTTTTTCAACCGCTGCCCAACCCTTGCGCGCGCTTTTTTTCACCACACGCACATCATTTCTCCCGGCAGCAGGTTGCCCGCCAGCACTCTGTACGCCGCATAACCGGACTGGTCGGCGCGCAGATGCGTGCAAACCGGCACCACGGCGCTGGCAGGCCGGTAGGCGAGCGCGCGCAGACCGGCGTGCTGGCGCAAGGCAGATCGGCGCGCTAGCGCTTGCGGACTGGCACGCGGGCGCGTGCAGATCGGCACACGGGCGCAAGGCAGATCGCGCGCAGGCGCTGGCAGACCGGCAGGCCGATGCGTGGCAGATCGGCGCGCGGGCGCACGATCAGGGAGGCTCCCAAGCCGCGGCCTTGCCGCCTTTAGCCGGAGTCAAAGCAAGCACTCGCGCATGCGCAAGATGGCTTGTTTTACTTTGCGGGGGGGAATCATACAACTTCCGATTCACCCCCTTCCTTCAAAATCTACGCGGGTGCCATACCCGATGCCCTTCAACGCCGTGGCATCCGGCGGTCAACCGAAACGAGACGCCATAACTGCAAAAGTGCATCTATTGCAGCCCACCGTAAGCGTTAGAGCGAAAATACCTGCGAAAGTGCAGGTATTTGACGCGCAACTTGCTATCGATGACGATTGATCTTGAAATACCTGCACTTTTGCAGGTATTTCCCCTATCACACCGCCGGCAAAGAAAAATAGATGTACTTTTACAGCAATTTCAACCCGGAACGCCGTCGCAGCTTCCGATCCCTCCTTCCTGCAAGCCTGCACGGGCCATACCCGATGCCCTTCAACGCCGTGGCATCCGGCGGTCAACCGAAACGAGACGCCATAACTGCAAAAGTGCATCTATTGCAGCCCACCGTAAGCGTTAGAGCGAAAATACCTGCGAAAGTGCAGGTATTTGACGCGCAACTTGCTATCGATGACGATTGATCTTGAAATACCTGCACTTTTGCAGGTATTTCCCCTATCACACCGCCGGCAAAGAAAAATAGATGCACTTTTGCAGTAATTCCAACCCGGAACGCCGCCACAGACAAGGTCGGAAAGCGCCGGGACCGGCAAAGTCATGCCTCATCCCGACCCGTCGGCGCGTCGGCAGCAGGCCATGCCCTATCCCGACCCCCGGTCGGCCCGCCAGGCGCTTTACAACCTATCGAAAAACCGGAAGCGTTTTTTCGCGGCAAACTGCCGGCGCCCGGGCGCGTCGGGCCGGCTGCCGGCCAACTGTTGACGCTCCTTCACCCGCTTCAGCGTCGCCACAATCAGAAAACTGACGATCACCAGCAAGAGCCACGAGCTCACCTTGCCGAGATGCACGATCCGCCACGCTCCGGCCTGATCCGGATACTCCCAGGCTCCGAAAAACGTCGCCACATTTTCCGCGATCCATATAAAAAAACCGATCAGCGCAAAAGACAGCGCAAGCGGCATCCTGTACCGCGTGCCGCCCACCTCGTACGCGACCCAGGTCCGCCAAAATACGGCGACGACCAGCGCCGACAGCCACCACCGAACATCGATCCAGTAATGATGCGTAAAAAAATTCAGATAAATCGCGGCCGCCAGCGGAACGACCAACAAAAACGGGGGCCATCCGACCAACTCAACCCGCAGCCGGCGCCACGCCTGGCAAAGATAGCTTGCCACGCTGGCGTACATGAACCCGCTGTAGAGCGGCACGTCGAACACCTTCGTATACCCTTCGTCCGGGTAAGACCACGAGCCCATATGCACCTTGAACCATTCAAGCGCAAGGCCGATCAGGTGGAACACGGAAATAACCTTCAATTCGTCGCGCGTTTCCAGACCGGATCGAACCATCCACCACTGCATCGCGAGACAGATGACCAGCATCCAGTCATACCGGTGAAGCCAGGGGAGCGGAATAAGGCGGGTCAGGAACAACGAGGCGAAAATAACCACAGGAAAAAGGCACGACATCGCCTGCTCCCAACCGAAGCGGACAAGTTGCCGCATCGCCCTTTTGAGCGTTCGTTGATTCACTTGAAATTCCCCCGGTCCCATTGGTTTAAAAACCGAATCGCACCTCGTGCAAGTTCACGCGCATGCTTTGTCCCTTTCGCCACACGATTTGTGTCCCTTTTGCCGCGCGCTTTGTCCCTTTGGCCGCAGCTTTGTCTCTTCTGCCCATGTCCGAAAACGGGCAAAAGGCGGCCCGAGACTTAATTGTATAAAAGTATACCATAAGCCGGGGGGAAGGGGATGGAAAACAACGCCGGGATATCGGCCGTTCCTCTATCGCCCAAAAAGTGATAGTATGAAAGAAAAATAACGATCCTTGGAGGCTGCCGCTTGAACTGGAAATTTATCGCCTATTTTGTCTGCGCGCTTCTTGTAATTCAAATTCCCGTCATCGGGCCCTTTTTCAAAATCGCCAACACGCTCATTCACGAATCGTCACACGCGTTTATGTCGTTGCTGCTGCAAGGGCAAGTGCTCCAAATTCAGCTTTTTGCCAACACGGAAGGCGTCACCTACACGCTGGCCTCCTCCAATCTGGCCGTCATCCTGGTGAGCGCGGCCGGCTACATCGGATCGTCCGTGTTCGCTTTATGTCTGGCCAAGCTATGCGTAAAAAGAAAATACGCGCTGTCGCTCTGGCTGTTCGCGGGGATCTCCGTGGTGAATGTGTTGCTGTGGGTGCGCAATTCGTTCGGAATCATATGGCTGCTGCTGTTTATCGGCCTGCTGATCTTCGCGTTGCGACGGCAGGGGAATTGGCCCACTGTCCTATCCGTCGGGCTGTTCGTGTTCGTATTGGCCGAATCCGTGTCGAGCAGCTTTGAAATCATGTGGCTGAGCGTATACATGCCTGCCGAGGCCGGCGATGCGGCGAATTTGGCCCGATCGACCTTCCTGCCCACCTGGTTCTGGGGCGTGCTGTTCATGCTGCAAGCGGGCGTATTGGGTTTCTTGAGCGCGAAAACGGTGCTTCAAAAAGGCGCGTCGCCCGTTCAAACGACCCATCTTACCCCATGACGCCAACGTCTTTCCTTGCGGAGAGCATCTTTGTCGACTGAGCGCATCTTTACCGACTGAACGCATCCTGCCGACGGGGCGCATCTTTACCGGCTGAGCGCATCCTGCCGACGGGGCGCATCTTTACCGACTGAGCGCGTCCTGCCGACTGCTCCCGGTTGATATGCCGGAGCTTTGGGAGGAGAATCGTCGGGCGCGTCACCCGATTTCCAGCATGGTCTGCGTGAGCCGGGTGATCGCTTTCTTCAAGTTGCGATAATAGGTGCTTTGCGAGGATCGCAGCCGGGCGGCCACAATGTCATGCGTGCCGATGCGTTGCACATACGCGTATCGCAGCATACTTTCATATAACCGCTCCTGATCGGTTCCCCTCTTCAATACATCCAGCGATCGAATGATCCTGGCCCGGTAAGTCCGACAGAAGGACAGCGCGTCTTCGGACTCAGGCGAAGAAAAAATTTCCCGCAGGCCGCTCAGCAGAGCTTGCTGCGATTCCAACTCGGGATAATGGCTTAAGCTGTCTTTCACCGTCGCTACGATCGTATCAAAAGGAATTTCATCCCGCCCGCAGGCCAATTGATCCAGAACGGCATCGACCCTGACGGCAAAACCGGATTCCCTTGCATCGAGTTGAAACGCCTTATATGAAAGCCCCGCAGGGGATTGGTAATCCGCCCAGGGAATCCGGACAAATCCCAAACCGGTCAATACCGGATGAAATTCCTCCATGCAATTTATCACCGTCACCAGACGCGTCCCGTAAAACCGGTCGATCAAATTCCGAAAGGTGACTCCCTGAGCCTCCAACAAATATTCGGGAAGCACCCCGCCCACCCAGATGAGAAACTCTCTCGATTCCGGTTTGGATTTCTTGATATAGGAAGAATATACCGGGTGTCCGCCAAAAATCGGCCGGGTTTTCCCGTTGAGCGGAACGAAGGAATTAAACCCGACCAGCCTGTCCTCGTGGAAAAACGTCGCGACACTATCCGGCGCCGCCTCCCATATGGATTGCAACAGCAGCTCCTGTTCCGTGTCCTCTTTTGCCCTCGGGGTAACATGGAGATTATACGCCTGGACCAGCTCGACAAGCCGCGGAATATCCGCAGCCACCGCCATCCTCGTTTCGATATTTTCCCCGCTGCCGTGGAAAACATAGTGGCGCAAAACATCGCTATCCAACAGAAACAGCTTGTCAATCACCCACAGGTTGCGCATGGCCGCGTCCGCGCTTTTCAAGTATCGCTGTATGACTTGCAGGGCCTTCTGCTTGTATGCGCTATACTTCATCGGCGAACGGCGGCGAAATTCAAGCTCGATCCAGGATCGAACCGAGTCATGCAGGGTCCACCCCCCGCTGCAGGCATGAACAAAGGAAAGCTTGCACAAATCGCGAAAAACGGCGGCATCCACCGGTTTTCCCGTCATTTGCTCTATCAGATCCTGATGAAACCGCCAAACGACAGAGGCGGCTTCCAGATAACCGTGAAGCACAGGCGAAGCCAAGTCCTCCAGCAAAACCTGGACCAATCTTCCCACCGCCTGCTGTTCAATGCTTTCCGACGAAAATTGCCGCCGGCCATGTACGGCCGATTCGACCGCAATGGAAAGCGCAAGCGGATGCCCTTTGGCCAACCTCGCAATCGCATGCTTCCGGCTCTCGTCGAGCACGCCGGCGACGGCAAGGTATTCCTCCATTTCCGCTTGCGAAAGCGGACCTAGCGGAATATTCACGACAATGTGCGACCAAGGGCTTTTCATCCATTCTCCCGACAGGGGAAATCTTCCCGCCGCCCCCACGTTCACCCGACCGGATAACAGCGGGATCCAGGTCCGGCGCAGCCAATGCTCGATGAGCGTCCATTTTTCGAAAGTATCGAACAGCAGCAGGATCGGAGCATCCTCCGCCGCCTGATTTAATCGTTCCGCCAGACGAGCGGCATCGTCTTCCTGAAAGCGGTTCTCTTCATTTTGAAGGTGCCCCTTCATCGTCATCATGGCCTTCAATTGGCTTAGAAACTGCGACGGCTGCAAAAAGCTGTCATGCCCGTCAAAATAAAACGCGCGGGCCGGATCCAGCGTGCAGGTGAATTTCCGCAGCAGCGACGATTTCCCGATACCTCCCGGTCCGTAGAAATAAATCATTTTCCAATCCGTTTTCCGCCTCACATATTGGTCGCGCAACATTTCCAACTGGGCGCTGCGGCCTACCAGACGATGCTTCTCCAGTTCGGAAAGCAGATGTTCCATTTTCATTCCAAATCCTCCCAACGATATATACCCCAAATATGTTCGACGTCCATCGCTTGAATCCTGTGAATTGAGAGTATTTTGACATTGCAGATGATAGTACGGGGCATTTATTCTATGTTATGAAAAATGATGCATTGTACAAATTTTTAGGAGGAGTATGGACATGATGAAAAAGCTGACAGTCGTTTGGCTGGGAGGGCTTGTTGCGGTGCTCGTTTTATCCGCGACAGTCTTCGCAGAGAACGTAAAAATGACAATCATGGGCCAGGATGTTTCCTATGCATCCGGCGAACCCTTCGTAGAGCAAGGCACCACGATGCTGCCGCTAAGAGATCTGCTTAATGCTTTGGGAGTAGGCAACGGGAACATTCGGTGGGATGGAAGCACCCGCACGGTCACGGCCATTTCCGGATCCTACACCATTACATTAACGGTGGGACAAAAGCAGCTTTACCGCAATGGCGAATTATTCGGGGAATCCATCATCCCGGCTGCCGAACGAGGCGGACACGTATATCTTCCCGTTCGCGTCGTCGCGGAAGCATTGGATTACAAGGTCGGATACAATGGAGC
This sequence comes from uncultured Caryophanales bacterium, assembly GCA_964470405.1. Classification (GTDB taxonomy): domain Bacteria; phylum Bacillota; class Bacilli; order Paenibacillales; family CAYYCV01; genus CAYYCV01. The sequence goes on along the minus strand of CAYYCV010000042.1, from coordinate 14,109 downwards.
GACCGGTGAGGTGACGATTGATCAGGGTACTGAAAAAGCGGGCGATCCGACCGTTCCCCAAACGAAGCAGGACACCGGCGCGGCGGAACAACAACCGACGTCGGAACAACAACCGACGGATGATCAAGACACCGGCGGCGATACAGAGGCATCCGCGTCGGAAAATGCCGGATTTAAATCCAATTCCGGAGGCTCGGTGATCCTGCCTGACGTAACACCGGCGGAAGGCCAGCTTTACGGTTTCGTTTCCGCCGTTTCGTCCGCAGACAGCACGGTCACACTGGTGCTGAAAGACGGTACGAAGAAACACATTAAAGTCGGCAAAGCGGCAAAAGTGACCTACACCGGCGGATATGAAGAATCCGGGTCCGACTATGTGGCGCAAGGCCACGGAGGATTGGCCGCTCTGGCAACCTTGAACGCCGACGGTTCCGCCGGCGCACTGAGCATTTATGAAATCAAGGCGAAAGCCACGTTGATTTCCATTACGCAAACCACCCAGAAGGTGCCGACAGGCACCGGGGAAATGGTGGAAGTGCCGCTGACGTCGATTCAAATCAAACTGGATAATGGATCTGCTGTCACTTTAAACGGCGGAATGCCGCTGGACACCCATGCTTTCAAGGCGGGGGATCAAGTCATCGTGGAAGGCGCCATTGAGGATCAAAAAGGATTTTCGTCCATTACAAAATCATAGCCGTTGAATCATCCTCGCCGGCTTCCCCGAACGACGCCCGCGTCTGGACCTGGGGAAGCCGGCTTTTTCGATTGTTTTCACTTCGGCAATACCGGCGGCCCGGCGGCGTATACCATTTCAAAAAACAAAAAAACTCCCGAATCCTATCGATCCAAGAGTTCTATAGTTATAAAGTGGTGCGCGTAGAGGGACTTGAACCCCCACGTCGTGAAACGCCAGATCCTAAGTCTGGCGTGGCTACCACCTTGCAGCGTCAAACCTGAACTGCTCTGCATCCTTGTCTGATATGGTGAGTTGGGTACAGCAGTCCGCGCTAAACTTTAGGTCTCACAGCCTGATTTTCTCGGGTCTGATGCGGCTGTAAAACGCGGTTCGCTGCCATCCACCCCATCTCAGGAAGGAGTTTTTTTGTATGTCCGAAATCGCAAGCACATCTCTCCCCCACATCCAGCCTGCCACGTTTGACCTGCCCGCTTTTCAACAATCGGTAGACCATTTTCTCCAGGACGGCCGTTATCGCAATCTGTCTCCTCGAACGCTCGAATTTTATGAATATCATCTCTCCGGCTTCCAGCGTTTTTTACTAATCAAAGACGAACCGTTTGTCGCTGCCTCCTTCATTCCGCTCGTTCAACAAATGGTACAGGAGATGTGGGACGAAGGTCTGGTTCAAGATACGGTGGCGGGCAGAATTCGCTCCTGCCGGCGTTTTTTCCGTTTCCTGTTTCCGGATCGGAAGTGGATACCTTTGTCTCCGAATGCCACTTCACCTGGATCCGAACGTAAACTTCCCTGCTTTACGCACGAAGAAGTCCCGACCATCCTGAATCAGCCGGATCAAAAAACGTTGGTCGGTTACCGGGACTACGTGATGATGCTCGTCTTTTTGGATACCGGCATTCGTCTCGCAGAAATGAGCCATCTGCAGTTGGACGATGTACTGCTAACGGAACAATCCATTCGCATTGTCCGCAGCAAGGGCAGCAAATCCCGTTACGTGCCGATCGGTTCTATCTGTCTGAAGCATCTTCAGAGCTATGTCAAGCTGCGCGGGGAGCTTCCATTTCGCGATTTGTGGATTACACGCAACAATACGCCGCTGAAGCGCGACGCGATTCTTAAAATAATTAGCAAACGTTGCCGCGGGGCAATATCATCCACCACACGAGGATCGGCTCATACCTTCCGGCACACGATGGCACGGTTGTTTTTGCTGAATGGCGGCAGCGTCTATGCTCTCCAGCACATACTTGGTCACGCCACATTGGAGATGACCCGAAATTACGTACGTTTACTGGCAAGCGATCTCCGAACGCAGCATGAGAAATGGAGTCCCATCGAATCGCTTCTCGCTTACGCTGAAGAAAACGCAAACAGAAAGGAACTTCGACAATGGAAATGATGAATACGCGACGGAAAAATCAGCTTGATTCCGCAACCACTCATCCGTTTATGAAAACCAAGCCCACATTTGACGATTTGCTCTACGCCTTTCTGCTCGACTGCAGGCAGCGGAACTTGTCACGCAGAACAATTGAATTTTATGAATACAGCCTTCAACAAATGAACAAAAGCTTCATGGAGAAAAATCAAACCCTCGATCCCTATTCTGTATCGCTCCAGGATCTCCAAACTTATTTCGTCGGCTCTATGATTGACAAGACGCTGGCTCCTCATACCATCAACGGAAGATTGAAAAGTTGCAAAGTCTTCTTTTCCTTCCTGTTGAAACATGATTATGTAGCGGTCAACGTCGCGGAAAATCTGACTTTGCTCAAAGCGCCGAAAGATACGATTCATACGTTTACGCACGATCAGGTTTTACAGTTGCTACGTATGCCGAATCAAAAGACGTTCACCGGCTTGCGGGATTATACCGTCATGATCGTACTGCTGGAGACGGGAATTCGAATCAGAGAACTTCTTACATTAAAGCTGAGGGATGTCCACCTCAAGGAAAGGGAATTGCGCATTGCACCGGGTAAAAACGGCAAAGTGAGAAATGTGCCTTTTCAAAAAACATGTGCCAAAGTGCTGCAATCGTATATTACTGAGCGCGGTACTGCCAAGACGGATACTTTATTCATCTCGCTTGAAAATGAGCCGTTGCACATCCGCAGCATTCAGGATCGGATTACGGACTACGGGAAAACGGCTCGAATCACCGGCGTTCGCGTATCGCCCCATACCTTTCGCCATACGATGGCGAAAATGTACATCCGCAACGGCGGCGACCCATTTTCGCTCCAACAAATTTTGGGGCACTCATCACTCGAAATGATTCACACCTACGTCCGGCTTTTTAGTAATGAAGTAAGGGAACAGCATTATAGGTACAGTCCCGTGGAGCATATGAGGCTGGGGTAATCGGGATTAATTGCAAAGAAGAAGGAGCAGGCGTCCCTGCTCCTTCTTCTTTCTTTCAGATATTGCTCCCCTTGCCGGGGATATCGTAGATCACCATAGCAATACATACTTTCGCCCCTTACCGGGGATAACTTTTTAATCTGTATAATTATTATAACACTTATATCAGTAGCGTCAAGCCCCGACTATTTCATTTTGGGTTATAATGATACCAGTGATAATAGTCAGCTTCCGCCCGTATTCTCATGTCCTCATCTTCAGAAAATAAATCATCGATCAATCGGATTTTTGTTTCTTTTATCAAAGGAATCTTCGGCATAATTAATTTTATCTGCTTTACTTGGTCTTTATTCCAAGTTCGATACTCCAATATATTCGTGTGGAGATCAAATGTGCTTCTCACTGCTTTAAATCGTTCCTCGTTAAGACTTTTAAGATCATCAACCATAGCCACACTTGTTTTGAATTTAAGAACTTCTTCGAATGTCGTTTCGTTGGCATAGGTCGTTACAATCGCCCACAAAATTTGATCCTGATACCCTACCGGAAGCCGAACGGGTATTAATCCCTTTTTCGGATGACGGTAGGGAGTAAGTGGCTCTAATCTTTTCCGAGATACTCTTGTCATGTCACCAATTAATAAAGTTGTTTCCCCGCCCCATAACCCAGGAATAGTTCCTAACGACAGAATGTTTTTGGATGATTTCCTCGGCTTACTTGTAGTAGGAATAACCATAATTGAGTCCAGATGAGGGTAAACATCCCATACCAATGCAATATGTTTCGCATCCCATTCAAATCCCATGCCTGTAAAATAGCAATCCACAAAATCGAATTTTGAATACTTCGGTACATAAGCTGACGGGGTTGATCGGTTATCTTTCGCTACCACAACGCGGTCACGCTCTGCAAAGGTCTGAATCCTTTTAAGCGTTACCATTCGATCGTCTTCAGGAATTGTTTCCAGCGTCGTTTAAAGAGGCTGTAATTCTTTTAGTTTTGTAAAAAGTTCTTGGAATTCCGGGTCAGTTAGACGGGTGATATAATTAACCAAATCGTCGACATTCATTTCCAACTATGTCCTTTCTACAACATCATTCAGTTATTACTTTAGAATGATTCCGCTCTTTTTGTGAAAAATGTTGAATCATCGCAAGAAAATTCTGAATTCATTCTTTCTAATATAGAATATATCCTCCTGCATCTATGCAACTGCTAGATTCTACAACAGATAACGAACCTACTTTTGCACGCTTTTCAATGCGGCACTCTTACTTAGATTACTCTATTTGTTCACCTTATTCAAACTATTAATGAAGTTCTCACTCTCTGCTTTTTTAGTAGAACGTTTTTCAAGGAATTCCAACAACCCCTTTCACCGAATTGGCAATATTTCGATACATTATGTAAGCAAGGCCTTAAATACTCGCTTTTATGAATTTCCGGCTTCCAGCGCTTTTTGTCGATGGGAAATGAATCGTCCTCCCGTTTAACTTATGTTTCTAACTTATGTTTCGTTTGCGGTCGGTCCTGTCCCTCCTGCTCACACTATTTTATTCTAGAACTCATAACCCAGCGTCCGATATCCGCTCGACCGCTTGCTATACATCCGCTTCAACAACGGAACCTGTTCATCCACATAATCGTAAATTCGCACTTCCTTCTTCCCGTCATACTGCCGGTGCAGACGGCCGGCGTACTGATGAAGCGTTCCTTTCCAGGAAAAAGGCATCGCCAGAAATAAAGTGTCCAGTCTAGCATCGTCAAAGCCTTCACCGGCGAATCGTCCAGTTGCAAGCAGCACCCTCTCTTCTGTAGCCGGGATACTCTCCATCTGTTCCTTGACCAGCCGCAACTGCTTCTTGCCCATTCCGCCTTTCATTACGATCATGTTTTTCACAAACGGCCGCAGGCGCTCCTCTAAATACGCCAGATGCGCCGTGCGATCCGTCAGTAGAATCGGCGATCTGCCTTCCTCCAATGCCAGCAATACATCATCGAAAATTTGATCGTTTCGCTTTTCATCCTGAACGAGCCGTCCGTACACTTCGTGAATATCCGGTTGCTGCTCCTGCTCTTCCATTCGAAAAGTTGTCATTCGCGGGATCACAACATGCTTGAAAGGCCGCTGTGCCGCTTCACTTTTCGCTTCCGCCCGATATCGCACCGGACCGCATTGCATCAATACGATCGGTTGCTGCCCATCCTTGCGTGTTAACGTCGCCGTCAGTCCCAGAACATATTTCGCTTTCACCGCCTTCATTACCTGCTCGAAGCTGAACGCCGAAACATGGTGACATTCGTCAACGATCACATGGCCGTACTCCGCGATGTAATCCCTCACCTGCCCTTTCGAAAGCAGAGTCTGAATCATGGCCACGTCCACAATACCTGCTCGCTTCGATTTGCCGCCGCCAATTTGCCCCACTTGTTCCTTCGGTATATCGAGAAATTGGGCGATGCGTTCCCTCCACTGCTCCAGCAGTTGCGTCCGATGTACGAGGATCAGCGTGTTGACCTTGCGATAAGCGATCATCCATAAACCGACGACCGTTTTGCCAAAGGCAGTCGTCGCGGCCAGCACCCCCGTATCGTGTACCGCGAGACTATCCACCGCCTGCTGTTGTTTCTCGCGAAGCTCACCGAGAAAAGCGACGTCAAGGGCCGTTCCCAGTTGCCTCTCTTCCTGCAGTTGGAGCACGGAATGACGGGATCTGGTTAGCCTCTCAACCTCCTCCAAACATCCCCTCGGCAACGCAATATGCTGGGGATGATCGTCGCTGCAATTGATAATACGCGGAATGCCCCATGTAGACAGCCGCATTTTTTGCGCGCGATAAAATTCCGGATTTTGAAAAGCAGCCGTGTGAATAAATAGATTCATCTGCGCCGCCGTCATTTGATCCTTTTTGATGTATAGCATTTGACTGTATACAGCTTCAATAACAGAGGGTAACGAAATCTCCGCATCCAGCCTTGCACTTGACGCCGCCGATAACCACGGCTGATTGGGTTCGTGTTCGAGCTCTTCCTCGTCCAGAAGCGGATTTGCAACTCGCATTAACCCGCCCTGTCGCTGAGCTTCATGAATAACCGACTGAACTTCACTAACGCTCATCTTTCTGACAGAAGACAGATACACCCATTGATCGGGATAAGGCTCAAACCGCTCGTCCACAAATAGACTGTTTCCTGATTTTCCCGGTATTCTCTGAAGCGGCAGGGCGATCAAATTGCCAAGTTTTTTGTAACGTGGCAACGTATCCTGATTCGGAAACATCCGATCATAGGAGTCTAAACCTAATTGATTACGTTTCTCCAATGTCGCCGTCAATAAAACGCTGCCCATTTGTCGCGCCGTGCGAGCCGGGATTGCCGTCTGAAAAAAAATCCAGACATGTCCTCCGTTTCCTGAGCGGGAACGCTCCACAGATGCAGGCACATGGAAGGTTTGGCATGTTTTCAAGAAGGCCATAATATCTTCCTGCCAAGTGGACTTATCGAAATCTATCACCAAAAACCAGCAACGATCATTCGTTAATATGGGATATACTCCAACGGTCACCGGATTGCTCTCGTCCTCCATATGTTGCCTGATGACTTCATCTGTCAGCGGAAGATCGTCGCCCCATACGTGCTTTCCGTTTTCCCTTCCAACATATTTCCGTTTCGGAAAATACATGCCCTTTCCCTGCTTGTTCGCCCCGCGAACCGCATAAACGTCGTCGCGTCCCTTGAACAACGATCTATAAAACCGGACTTTTTGTTCGATTGGAGAATGTCTGGTGATGGACAACCATTCAGGATCCGACAAGCTCCCAGCAGACTCAACCGCAGAGGCAGCACCACCGGCTAGCTCCTCCGAATCATGCCTCAACGCAACCGCTTCAGCCGACGTAGGCTGCAAGGCACCTTTTGTTTTCAGAAGATGAAGCTCCTCCTGAAGTTGAGTGACTTTCCGCTGTAATTGGTCACGCTCCGCCTCCACTTGACGGAGTTTTCGTGTCAACGCTTCTCTTTCGTCTGACCATTCGAATGTTAGCTGACCTTGTTGCGGTGATTTCTTGATGTTGTCCACCACCTTTGTACCCATCAAACCAAAATTAGAATGTCGTTTTCTGCAATAAATAGTTAAAACCCTTAGTTCATTACGAACAAAAGGTCATCATTGTCATCATGGTGCGCGTAGAGGGACTTGAACCCCCACGTCGTGAAACGCCAGATCCTAAGTCTGGTGCGTCTGCCAATTCCGCCATACGCGCAGATGAAAAGAAAATCTCCCAGAACATTTTACAATACAAGATAGACGAATGCAAATTGGTTTTCCTTCCAGTTGGAATGGAGTCGCAATTGGAACGGAATCGCGGTTGAAACGGGATCGGCGCCGCCCCGGCGTTGATCGGCCCAGCGCGTTTGCGCCCGGCTCATGCGCACGATGCGGCGGCCCCTCGCACCGTACGCCTATAAGCCGGTCACCTCGACTATTTTCGAAGCGATCCGATTGACCGGAACCACGTAATCCACGCCGCACTGCTCGATCGCCGCCCGCGGCATCCCGTATATGACGCAGGTTTCCTCCGACTCGGCTATGGTGGAGCACGCCCCGGCCAGCTTGGCGGCCCGCATTCCCTTCGCTCCATCGCTTCCCATTCCCGTCATCAGGATATAATGCCGCTTGAGCCCGGAAAGCTCGGACACCGATTCAAACAGCACGTCGACCGAAGGGCGGTGGCCGTTCCGCGGCGATTGCCGGTGAAGGGCTACCCGAAACTCCCCGTAATGCGCAACGACCGTCATGTGATAATCGCCCGGCGCAATGTAAACCGTCCCCCCGCTCAATCGCTGATTGTCCTCCGCCTCCACTACCGCAACCCGGGATAAACGATCCAGCCTTTGCGCCAAAGATTGCGTAAATTTGGGCGGCATATGCTGGACGACCATCACCGGGTAGGGAAAGCCCGCAGGCAGCCCCGGGATCACGGCCTCCAACGCCCGCGGGCCTCCGGTGGATGTGCCGACCGCCACAATGTGATCGGACGGTTTCGTCCTGCACCCGCTTCCGGCGTCGCGCTTAGGTTCGGGCAAAGCCTCCCGCACCGCCGTATCCGGGCTTTGTTTCCCGCGCAGCGACCGCAAAACAGATCGGCGCGTTTGCGCCACCGCCTTGATTTTCGACAACAGCTCTTCTTTAATCTTGAACAGATCCGTTGAGATCGAACCCGACGGTTTGGCGATAAAATCCACAGCGCCATACTCCAGGGCCGTCATCGTTTCGGAGGCCCCCTCCCAAGTCAGGGAGCTCAGCATCAGCACGGGCGTAGGGTGTTCCTCCATGATGCTCGCCAATGCGTCCAGCCCGTTCATGACCGGCATTTCAACGTCCATCGTCACGACGTCGGGTCGAAGCTCGCCGACCATTTTCACCGCCTCCAACCCGTTTCGTGCCACGCCCGCCACCTGCAGCGAAGCGTCTTCTTCGATCAGCCGGGAAATGAGCTTCTGCATAAACACGGAATCATCGACCACCAGCACTTTGGTTTTGATCACCTTATCGCTTCCCTTATATTTTTCTATAGACAAAAACATATTCGCCTTTTTCAAAGACTTGCCGAATGTTCAAGCCTGTTCAAGCCATCTCCCCTCCGCTTTATTGCGGCGCGCCCAGGCGGACATCTGGCTTCCCGATCCCCGCTATTTCCAGGATTAAAGCCACCCGGCCGTCTCCAAGGATCGTAGCTCCGGAAATGCCGCGGACTTTGCCGACGAACGCGCCCAGCGATTTGACGACGATTTCCTGGTTGCCGACCAATTCGTCGACGACCAGAGCGATTCGCTTTTCCGCCGTCCCCGCCACGATAATCGGCAGTTGCTTCCCCGCTTGCTGCGGCCGGGGCATTTGGAAATGGTCGTGAAGCCAGACGACGTTCAGCACCTGCTCCCGGATGACCACAACCGAATCGCCCTTGATCGTTTGGATCGCCTCCGGCGGCATGCGAACAATCTCCACTACGCTGCTCATCGGCACAATGAACGTTCTGTCGTTCAATTTGATTAAAAGCCCGGTAATAATTGCCAACGTCAGCGGAAGCTTAATTTTGAACCGGGTCCCTTTCCCCCGCTCGGTTTCAATGTCAATCACACCGTTCAATTTCTCGATATGGTTGCGCACGATGTCCATGCCGACGCCCCGGCCGGAAATGTCGCTCACCGCGGAGGCGGTGGAAAATCCGGGGCGGAAGATCAGGTGGATCGCCTCCTGCTCGGTGAGTTTTCCGCATTCCTCCTCCGAAATGATGCCTTTCAGCAGCGCGGAGCGCTTGATTCGATCGGGATCGATCCCCGCGCCGTCGTCCTCCACGGTAATCACCACCTGGTTTTCTTCGTGCGCGGCGATCATTTGCAGTTGGCCCACGACCGGCTTTCCCGCCCGCTTCCGCTCCGCCGCCGGCTCAATGCCGTGGTCGATCGCATTGCGGATCAGATGAATGAGCGGATCGCCGATTTCCTCGATGACCGTACGGTCCAGCTCGGTTTCACGGCCTTCGATGATCAGTTCGACTTCTTTATGCAACGATTGGGCCAGATCGCGAACCATGCGGGGAAAACGGTTAAACAACTGTTCAATCGGCAGCATGCGAACCTTCATGACACTCTCCTGCAGCTCGCCGATCACCCGGGAAACATGGTCGGAAATTTGCCCAAGCTCGCCCACGCTTTCGTCGGACGCATAGCGGCGATGCAACACGTTTCCCACTTGGCTGATCCGGGTCTGGTCGATGACAAGCTCACCGACCAGGTTCATCAGGAGCTCCAACCGCTCCACGTCCACCCGAATGGTTTGGGCTTTCCGCTTCACCGCCTCGGCGATTGCCCGTTTTCCGTCCGGTTCCGGCCTCGCCGTCAATGCGAATGCCGCGGCCTCGGCTTCATTCTCAGCTTCATTCTCCGCCTCATCCTCAGCTTCATTCTCCGCCTCATCCTCAGCCTCATCCTCAGCTTCATTCTCAGCTTCATTCCCGGCTTCATTCTTAGCTTCATTCCCGGCTTCATCCCCGGCGTCTTCGGGCACATACGGAGAAACCTGCACATGGGAGACGTCCATCATCGAAAGCAAATCCTCCTCCACAAGCAGAGGCTCCGCATGACCGGCCAGCAGAAATCGAAGCTCCGCGGCAGACGCACCGATATCCTCCTCCAACGCTTCAAAAGAAGGCGCAGCTTGCAACACCTCTCCCCATAAACCCAACCGATGCGAAATGATCAAAGCGCGGGCCGATCTCATCAGGCAATCCGGAATCAGCGCGACCCGAACGTCCAGCACGCGGAAGCCCTGATCCTGGGCTTCACGGATTTTTAGCCGCAATTCCGAGGCCTCCACGCGAAAAAAATCAGGCAGCCGCTCGACGATTTCCGCCGCAGGCTGATCCTGGGCGTCCGCGGCGAAGCTTTGCAGTTCATGCACAATCGGGTTGATCTCCGTAAACAGGCCCGTCCCCGCCATAAACTCGTCTTTCAACATCCTCAGACGATCCAGGCATTTAAACAGCAAATTGGTCATGGCATGGGTAACGCCCACGCGATGGTTGCGCACCCGGTCCAGGATATGTTCCATTTCATGCGTCAGCAGCTTCATCTCTTCGAATCCCATGGCCGCGGAGGAGCCCTTCAGCGTATGGGCCGCCCGGAACAAACTCTGGATCGTCTCACCGGACTCTCCGGACTGCTCCAGACGCAATATGTCCTGATCCATGGTTTGCAATTGGTCTTCAACTTCATCCAAAAACGCAGCCATCATCTCCGACGCAAATGACGAATCCAACATATCCCTCACCTCTATTCCTGAAAAACCTGATCCAGCTTCAATATGCTGACCAGGCCGGCATCCGTGCGCCCGATGCCTGTGAAATAAGAGCCTTGTACGCCGCCGATCCGATCCGGGGGAGCCTGGACATCGGCAAAGGTCGTGACTTGATTCACCCGATCCACCACAATGCCCACCATTTCATCCGCGTAATTGACAACGATGATTCGCGTCAGCTTCGTGTCGGCTTGTTCCGGCAAGCCAAACCGATTTCGCAAGCTGATAATCGGCACAATTTTGCCCCGAAGATTAATCACGCCTTTTACGTAAGGCTTGCTGTTCGGGATCTCCGTAATGTCCTGCATCTTGATAATTTCATGAATATCGTTGATTCTCAGCGCGTATTTTTCTTTCCCTATGCCCGCCTCAATATACTGTTCCTGCCGCGTTGCTTCCATAGGATCGCCCTCTTTCACGCTATAATAAAGGGAAGCTCCGGCCCGGCCGACGAAAGCCTCCTCCGTGGCCGCCCCGTTAATGAACTTTAAAAATCGCTACAGCGCTATTCAACTCCTCGGCCAGTTGAGCCAAGGACTGGGCGGTCGAAGCGGTCTCTTCGCTGCTGGCCGCCGCCTCTTCCGTCGCTGCGGAAATACTCTCGATCGATATCATCACCTCGGAGGACTGAGCGGCCTGCTCTTCGCTCGCGGCCGCGATTTCCGTCACTTTTTGCGCGGCGTCGTTCACCATCGAGATGATATTCTCAAAAGCCTCGCCGGTTTTTTGCGACGACTCGACGCCTGCTCCGACCGCTTTTACGCTTTGTTGCGTATTCGCCTGCATCCCTTTAATAATGGACGTAATCTGCTTGGTGGCTTCGCTGCTGCGTTCCGCCAATTTGCGCACTTCATCCGCCACAACCGCAAACCCGCGGCCCTGGTCCCCGGCGCGCGCCGCCTCGATCGCCGCATTCAGGGCAAGCAGGTTCGTCTGATCCGCGATATCGTCAATGACCTCGATGATTTCCCCGATTTTTTGCGAATCTTCTTCCAGCCGCGACATCTGATCGTTGACGCGCTGCATGCCGTCAATCGAAGAGCGGACGACCCGCCCGCCCTCTTGCGCAATGTCCATCGTGCGGTTGGACAATTCCGACGCCTGCTCCGCGCTTTGCGCCACCGAATGGATAGCCGCCGACAATTCCTTGAACAGCTCATTGATCGTCTGGGCGGCATTCGCCTGACTCGTGCTGCCGCCGGCGATTTCCTCCGTGCTGGCGGAGATTTGCTCGGACGCGGCGGAAACGCTTTCTGCGGAATTCAGAATGCCGCTGACCGTCTTGCGCAAGCTCAGCACCATGTCGCTGATCGATTGGGCCAATCGGCCGACCTCATCCTTCGTGTCAATGTTCGACGTTTCCCTTAAATCCCCGCCGGCTACTTTGCCGACCAGTCCAACCACCCGATTTAACGGCCGCGCAATAATTTGTGCGATAAAATACCCGAAGCCCACACTGAGAATCAACGCGGCAAAGATAATGACCATCATCATATTGCGGGAGGAGGCGTAGAGCGCATCCGCATCTTGGCTTGCCTGATCCGCCGCTTCCACGCTGCCGTTGACGATCCCCGTTATCATCCCGTCCGCTTCGCTCGCCAGCTTGGGGATTTCCCCCAGCAGCCGGGCTTGAAACTCCGCATCGTTGCCCTCATAACCGAATTTCATGGCCTGATCGACCTGCTGATTATAATTTTGAAAAGCGAGCACAAAACGCTCCAGTTCCTCTCGATCTTGTGAAGATACGACTTTTTTGCCGTAGGCCTCAACCCTTTCGTCAATCGCTTTTCTCTCGGCCATGATCCGCTCGGCCATCTTGTCTTTATCCGCATTGGTCTCCGCAATATAGAAATCGCGAATGTATACGGCGAGGCGCGTTTGGGAAACGACGATCTGGGACAGATTGGTTATCGGCAATACATCGTCCTCATACATCCGGTCCATGCCCTCATCCAACCGGCTCATATTCGACAGGCTAAAAAAACCGACAAAAGCCAAAATGATCGCAATCACCACAAAAGCCGAGATTAATTTAACCGCAGTTTTCAGATTAAAAAACCATTTCACATGCGGACACCCCATTCTTTATTTTTGATTTGACCTCCCTGTGTCCAAGCAACGCTTCCACATTCAGCAAAGCAATGATCGTATCCCGGTCATGGTACACGCCGGTCATCCATTCATTCTGCGACATGTGCGGCGGGGCGCCGATCCGCTGCGGGGACAAAAACGCCACCCGATTCACTTCATCCACTACGATCCCGATCTCCTGGCCGCCGCTATGTATAACAATGATGCGGGTTTTGGCGTTCAGTTCCTTCTCCGCCTCCGAGAAGATCCGGTGCAGGCTGATGACGGGAATCATTTTATCCCGAAGTTGAATCATGCCCAGAAATTCCTCGCGGGAATTCGGAAGCCAATTCACCGTCCGCATGCGAATAATTTCCGAAACTTCTTGAATCGAAACGCCGTACAAACTATGATGGATAACAAACACAACATATTGCTCGTCCGTCTGACTCATGACATCACCTCCCGTCCTTTCGAATCAAGGCTATGAATAAAAAATCCTCCCGAAATAGGAGGAACGCCCCTTCTTATTTCAGCAACCGGCTGGCATAATGGAATTGCTTAAACCATCTTAGCCCCTATGGCTTTGCGACCCTATCTTTAGACAGGTGTGCCTTTTTGATGTTAATGGAAACAGGTGTCGAACAATTTATGTTGTTCGAAGCGAACGGTCGGAAAAATACCGAATTGCGCATGATCCGTCCACCCAACAGTTGCCCCTTGGGGCTAATTAACTACAATTTTCGAGCAGACCCTTGTTATATTAGTACAATCAGACTATAATGTGTTAAACAGTAACGATAATGATACGGGCAGTTGTTAAAAAATGTCGAACAACATAAATTGTTCGACATTTTTTATATTTATTTTTCCCAAGCGCTTGTTGAAACATGGAAGCCCTTGGACTTCACGGCAAGCATGGGTACAATTAAGTTCGTACAACGCGGGCTGTATACAAAAAAGGAGGAGAATCCACTCATGAAACACGAAACCATCGGCGCACAAATTGACCATCCTTTTGGGCCCAACGACACGGACGACCAGATTGTCGGCATGTTCCTGGCAACCTGTGACGGCTCCAAATACACAACGCGAAATTATATCAAGGCGATCAATC